>DATCCB010000001.1:0-40785 GCA_036511515.1 Caulobacteraceae bacterium
GGCGACATCGCCAGCCGGCAAAACTCCCCGCGTGCTTCCACAATGGACCTCTGCTCGAACGGCATGACGGTTCCCCCGCTTCATGCCAAAAGTGTCCACCATCTCCCCGAACATCTGTCAGCCATCTCCCCGGTCCATACATCCCTCTGGGAGAGGTGTTTTGAGGCTCATTCGTCGACCCTCCTCATAAAGGGGAGAGAGCCGTTGACCGCCGGGGCCCAGGCCCCTATGGCGCGCCGGCCATGGCCGCTCGCGTAACATTCCGTCCCGAACGACCCGAGGATGGCCCCGTCGTCGAGGCGCTGGTCGACGCCGCCTTCGGCCCTGGCCGCTACGCAAAGGCGGCCGAACGTCTGCGGGAGGGCAATCACCCCCTGCTTCAGCTCTCGCCGATCGCCTGGTCGGGGGATGAGGCGGTGGGCTGCGTGCGCCTGTGGCCGATCGCTATCGGCCAGGCGCCCGGCCTGCTTCTGGGCCCCATCGCCGTGGCGAACACTTGGCGCAAACGGGGCGTCGGCGAGGACCTGGTCGGGTGGGCCTGCGAAGCGGCGCAAAGGGCCGGGCAGGCCGTCGTGCTGCTGGTCGGCGACGAGGCCTATTTCGGACGCTTCGGCTTTCTCGCCGCGCCAGCCAGGCGCACGATCATGCCAGGGCCGGTCGATCGCGGGCGGGTGCTGGCGCGCTTTCTGCGAGCGGATTCGGCCGGCGTCCTCGATGGGCCGGTCAGCGGTGGAAACATCCGCGCTGCGGCGCATCTTCCGCCAGCCTGACGAACGATACCGCCCCGGTGCGCCCGACGCTGAGGCCATAGGCGACCTCGCGCCAGTCGTCGCCGATGCGCGGATGGGCCTGGCCGCTGGCGACTTCGACGGAGGCCTCGCAGGTTTCGAGACGAATCTCGGCGCCGTCGTCGGCCTTCGCCCCGCCAGGCGACTCTGAATTCGACCGCGTCCAGCCCAGGCGCGCCGAACTGGTCCACAGGCCGAACTCGGCCTCGCCTGACTGGTCCGGCGTCGTCGATACCAGGAGCGCCTCACCGGGGCAGGTGGCCGCCTCGCGGCCGGCCTCGCAGGTTCCTTGGCGAACCGTGTAGCGCCAGACGCGCACGGTCACGCCGCTGGCAAGACGCCTCGAGGCGATGGGCGTCAGATCGGAAAACAGGTCGGCCGGCGTCTCGGCCACGCGGTCTTCCGCGGCCGCCGACCGCCCCTCGCCGATCACGGTAACCGGCGTCAGCACCGCCGCCGGTTGCTGGGACGCCGCGAGCGCCACCGAGGGCAAGGCGAAGGCCAAACTCAACGCCAGCAGACCTGCTTTCATCACCAAACCTCCGCTCAATGCCTGAAGACATCAGCGTGCAAGAAGCGAGCCCCCGCACGGCAGGCTCCATGAGCCGTCACAATGAACGGTGCGCCTCGTGAACGGTGGTCGGTTCGAGGCGTTATAGCTAAGGACGCTTGGCCAAGGCCGAAAAGGACCCCAAGCGATGAGCGCAAGACCCCTGGCCGGCCAGCGCGCCATCGTCACCGGGGCCAATTCCGGCATCGGCGCGGCGATCGCGACCGCCTTTGGAGAGGCTGGCGCGGCGGTGGTGGTCAATCACCACCGCGGCGCCAAGGCCGCGCGCCAAATCGCCGAGGCGATCGTCGCCAAGGGCGGCCGGGCGGTCGCGGCCGAGGCCGACGTCTCGAAAGAGGCCGCGGTCGAGCACCTGTTCGACGTGGCGCATGAGCATTTCGGCGGCGTCGATATCATGGTGGCCAACGCGGGGCTGCAGAGTGACGCCGCGGTTGGTGAAATGACGCTGGAGGAATGGCGGGCGGTGATCGACGTCGACCTGACCGGATCGTTCCTTTGCGCACGTGAGGCGACGCGCCATTTTCGCCGCCAGGGCATCGATCCAAAGCGTTCCAAGGCGCTTGGCAAGGTGCTGTTCGTCAGCTCGGTCCACCAGGTGATTCCGTGGGCCGGGCACGTCAACTACGCCGCCGCCAAGGGCGGGGTGAAGATGCTGATGGAGAGCATGGCTCAGGAACTGGCGCCCGAGAAGATCCGGGTCAACGCTATCGCTCCGGGCGCGATCCGCACGCACATCAACACCGCCGCATGGTCGACCCCGGCGGCCATGCGCAAGCTCCTGAAGCTCATTCCCTACGGCCGGATCGGCGAAGTCGACGACATCGCCAACGGCGCCGTCTGGCTGGCGTCCGACGCGGCCGACTACGTCGTCGGCACGACGCTGTTCATCGACGGCGGGATGACGCTCTATCCGAGCTTCGCCCACGGCGGCTGAACGGTCTCGACCTCGCAGGCTTACGCCGTTTTAATTTGTCGTCCGTGAGTTGGTTGCGAGGGGGTGCGGGGTCTCGAAATCCGCGCAGGGCCGTCGGGCTCCAGCCGAACCAACCCTTTTCCATTGTTCTCGTCCGTGGCTGTATTCTACCTCCTTTCCTTGCGAATGGAGCGAGGATTGACCTCCAACGCTCTGGAGGAGTTTCATCGATGGTCGCCTCCGAGATCGCCAATGTCGGCTCTGCCGACGTAGATCATGTCGCCAGGATGATGTTCGTAAGCTTTCGCGAACTCAGCCCTGACTGGCTGCCGACCCTCAGCGTGGCGCGCGAGAAGGTGGCGGACCTATTGCGGACGGAATGTTTCAGCCGCGTCATGCGTGACGAAACCGGGGAAATCGTCGGCGCGATCAGCGGCGTCCACGCCTATGGTCGTCTTTGGGAACTCCATCCGCTCGTCGTCGCCCCACATTGTCGAAGGCGCGGCTACGGTCGCTCGCTGGTAGAGGACTTGGAGCGTCACGTCAGCGCAAACGGCGGTCTCACACTGCAGCTCGGAACCAGCGACGAGAGCGACCGCACCTCGCTCTTTGGCCGCGATCTCTATCCCGACATCCCATGTTTCATCAGCCGCCTGCGCGCGACCCCCGAACATCCCCTCGACTTTTACAGACGCCTTGGGTTCGCCGTCGTCGGCCTCATACCGGATGCAGAAGGCCCCGGAAGACCCAGCATCCTCATGGCCAAGGCGGTGAGACACCGGTAGCCGACTCTCCGAATTTTCGCTGAGAGTCGGAAGCGCTCGTTGGCCGCCTTCCCGAAATCGGACTCTGCCATCGCCATTCCAAGAGCGGACACCGCGAAAGCCCCCTGTCGGTGGATTGTCGCGCTTGCGATCCCATGCAAGCGTCGACACCATCCGCCTTGACTGAGGTAATCGTGTTTCTTCTAGTTCTGGCCCTACTGGCTCTGATCGGCGTCGCAACGGTGCTCTATGGCACGGTCGCCAAGACACTCTGGGGCATCAATCTACGGCCGCCCAAGACTTGCCCCAGGTGCGGGACAACTCTCCCGCTCATTCGTCTTCCCGTATCTCGCACCCAGGCGTTGTGGGGTGGCTGGACATGCCCAAGCTGCGGCCAAGAATTGGATAAATGGGGGCGTGAACTTCCTTAGTGGGTCGATCTTCCCCGCTGGACCACGCCTGGAAGCCGACATTGCGGCTGAGTCCATCAAAGGACGTCTTGTCGCCGGGGTTATCGTTTGGGGTGTGTTTCTCAGGGCCGATCGCGCGCGCCCTGCCGACGAACTGGCACGTGCCCGAGAGGATGGCCGCGCGCCGTTGTGCCTGAACCTTGGGGATGCTCGCCAGCGGCGTCGGTCGCGGCGCGACCGAACGGATGGAAGGGTGGTCGCTCCCGCAAGTCCGCTAGGCCGACGCCCACGGATTGATAACGAGCAGACCGGCCGCCTCAAAGGGTCCGGTGTCGCGCGTCGCCACCGCGAAGCCGTGCGCCGCCGCCGTTGCGGCGATATAGCCGTCTGCCGCGGCAATGGCCTTGCCCGCCGCTTTAGCGCGGGCGCGAATGAGAGCATAGGCGTCCGCGGCGGCGGAATCGAAGGAAAGCACGCGCGGCCCGAACAGGGCGATGACGCGACTTTCCAAAGCCGCGCCCAGGCCGCTTTTGCGTCGGCCATCCGGCAATGCCGCGACGCCGTGGCGAAGCTCGGCCAAGCTGATCGTGGTGAGAAAGAGCGTCTCGATGTTTTGTTGATCGAGCCAGGCGAGCACGGCCGGTTCGCCGGTCGGCTTTAGCGGCTCGGATATGACATTCGTATCGAGGACGATCATTCAAAGCTCACTGTGCCGGCCGGCGTCTTGTCGCGCTCGATATTGAGTTCCACGCCGTCAAATTCCCGGCCGATCGCGGCCAGCTCGGAGCCGAGCTTGAATCGCTCTTGGGGCCGCACCGCGTTTTCGATGATTTCCCGAACTTCCGCCTCTGTGCTGCGGCCGTGTTGGGCTGCCCGGACCTTGAGCGCGCGGTGCGTCGCTTCGGGCAGGTTTCGGATGGTGACGGCAGGCATTGATATCATTCCTCTCGGCCTCGCGCGGATGATATCGCGGACCTCGCATTGATATCAATCCCGACCGTGGCGATTTACGCCATCCGGAAAGGATAAGGGTCTGCCTTTCGTCCGCGCCAAGGCCTGCTCTTCGGCGCAGCGCCGGGGGGGAGAATCGACCCTGAGCGGACGTTCCTTTGGCCCTCGACAGGACTTGCTTTGCGCAGTGATCAGCGCCTGAGGCGAAGGTGCCCGCTTGCACCGGGATCAAAGGCTCCGCTCAATCGTGCGCGCGGACGTCTCTTTTCCTTGCGCTATGAACCGCGCGCGACAGAGCAAACGAACGGCGAGCGCACTTAAGAACAGTGCTGACATCAGATAGTAGACGGGATCGTGAAGACCCGGCCGCGCAAGGGGGCCCGCGTAGTTGAACGCAAACGCCAACCACAGATAGGAGACGCCGAACATATGAAGACGTTTCCAGTTTCGGCCGAGGGCGCGCACCGACCAATCATTCGATGTCATGGCCATCAGTGCGATCAGCACATACCCGAAGCCCCCAAGGACGGGGACGAAGATCGGCGGCATCGACCCTCCCATCGACAGATAGGTCACGACGGCGCCGAGATGGACAAAGTGTGCGCCGGCGAACCCAAGACCGACGCCCCGGCGTTCGCGAAGCAGGGTTCGTGTGGCGTCGCCTGGCGCCAATCGGGCCAGCGCGCCCGAAACAAACACCACGAGAAATAGCAGGGCGGAAAAGCGCGCGGTGAGATGGGTGGCGTTCCGCCAGCCTCCCAAGCCTGGGCCCGTGGAAACCAAGGCGGCTGCGATGATCAGCACGGCGATGGCGATGCCGGCGATCGCGAGCAAGCCGCTATGGCGCCGGGCGCTTGCATGTCCGGCCGGCGACATCAGCGAGGTTCTGGTCAAGGTCATGGCGGTCGCCAAGCCGTTCAGCCTTGGACGGCCTGGTCGTAACGCTTTTGCATGTCCTGCGCGGTCACCGCTTCCTTGCGCGTGGCGAGCGACCATTCATGGCCGAACGGATCGGCGATCATGCCCATGCGGTCACCGTAGAACTTGTCTTCCACCGGGCGCAGCACGGTAGCGCCGGCGGCTTGCGCCGTGTTCATCACGGCGTCCACGTCCGCGACATAGAGGTGCAGGCGGATGGGCGTGCCGCCGATGGTGGGCGGGGCCAGCGCTCCAAAACTCGGAGACTCGTCATTCAGATAGATCTCGCCGTCGCCGATCTGCAGTTCCGCATGCCCGACGTGGCCGGTCGGGTCGGTCAGGCGAAATCGCTCCACGGCCCCGAACGCCCTTATGTAAAAGGCGATCGCCTCGGCCGCCCCCTTCACCGTGATATGAGGCGTCAAGGTCAGGGGGTGAGCGGACGGATCAACGGTGGACATTTGCTTTGCCTTTCGCCGAGAGTCAATTACGATACGTATCGTAACGGAATGAGTCACTTCGTCAAGCATGTCGTCCGAAACCAAGTCAGTCCAAAGAAGTGGCCGCCCGCGCGATGCGAAGGCGCGAGAGCGAATCCTCGCCGCCGCGTCTGCGCTGCTTGATGAAGGCGGCATTGCCGCCGTGACGATGGAGGCCATCGCGAAGCGGGCGAGCGTCGGCAAACCGACCATCTATCGCGAGTGGCCAAACGCGTCGGCCGTGGCCATGGCGGCGTTTCTGGAGGCGACGAAAGGATTAGCTCCCGCCGACCGACAGGGGGGCGTGCTCGCGGCGCTGCGTCGTCACTTGCGCGCGGTGGCCGAGACGTTTTCGACACGAGCGGGCCGCAACACCGCCCTCATGATCGCGGCGGCGCAGAGCGACAGCGAACTGGCCAAGGTATTCCGAATTCACTTCATCATGAAAAGCCGCGAGGAGGGCCGGGCGCTTATCGAGCTGGCGGTTGCCGGCGGGCAGGTGCGGAGCGATCTGGATATCGAGGCGACCTTGGATCTGCTCTACGCGCCATTGTATTTTCGGCTGCTGATTGGACACGCGCCCTTCGATGCGCGCTTCGTCGATACAATCATTGATGCAGCGCTCAACGGCCTACGACCGCGCCTAGCTTTGCCAGACTAAATTCGCCATGCAAGCTTCCGTTGTTGATTCAGAAGGCCGCGGTTCGATCCGTACGGGGCCCGGGCAGAAGTGTAGCTGCAGGGCATGAGATTGCCTTCCAATCATCGATTTCGAGGGGCTGGACGCCAAAAGGGCCTACTTTTCTCCCCCTGTGAAACCGCTCAGTTGATGACCAGCCTGGCGGCTATCGCGAGGAGCAACGCGGGCGGCATCACAAGAGCGCCGACCTTGAGGAAGCGCGCGAAGCCTACGGTCTGACCCTCACGCCGGATCGCGGTAAGCCACAGAATGGTGGCGAGCGACCCTGTGATGGATAGATTCGGGCCGAGGTCCACGCCAATCAACAGCGCGTCGATAGCTTGTTGCGGCGGATGGGCCTGAGCAATCGTCGTGCTGGCGATCAGCCCTGCCGGCAGGTTGTTGATGAAATTGGCGATGATGGCCAGGAGGCCGCCGGCGGCCGCGGCCGCGCCAGGCGCGCTTGCCCGCGAGGCCGATGTGAGCATGCCCCCCAACGCGGTGGTCAACCCCGTGCGATCGACCGCTTCGACGAGCACGAACAGGCCCGCGACCAGCGGGATGACCGCCCAGGAGACGCCTTTCAGGGTGGGCCATGGCGCTTCGCCTTTGCGGACGAGAACGACCACGGTCGTGAGGCCGCCAAGGATGCAGGTTGGCAGGCCCAGTTGCTGGTCGAGCGCGGAAACGGCCAGTAGAGCGGCGGCTGTGAGGCCGATCCCGATCAGCGCCGTCCAGCTGCCGGAGGACAGGTTTGGTTGTTCGACGTCGCATTCACAGGCGTCTCCAAGCTTTGACCCTTCAACCCAGCGCAGCACCGCATAGGTGGCGATGATCGAGAGCAAGGACGGCAGGGCGAAGCTCGCCAGCCAACGGCCAAGCGGCGGCGTATGATCGCCGTAGAGAATGAGATTGGCCGGATTTGAGATGGGCAGCACAAAGCTCGCCGCGTTGGCGATGAAGGCGCAGATAAAGAGGTAGGGCAGCGGCTCGACCTTGGCCTTCTTGGCGGCGGTATAGACGGCGGGCGTGAGCACCACCGCCGCGGCGTCGTTCGAGAGGAAGGCGGTCACGACGACGCCGACGCCGTAGATCAAAAGGAACAGGCGCCTGGGCGAGCGGTTCGCTTTGTTCACGGCGACCGCCGCCACCCAGTCGAACAGGCCTTCTCGCCGGGCAGTCTCCGACAGAAGCATCATGCCGATCAGAAAAAGGTAGACATCCAGCCCTTTGCCGATCGCCTTCAGGCCATCCGCCCACGGCAAAAGGTTTGCGATGAGCAGGACGGCCGCGCCGAGGATCGCCCAGACGGCCTCCGGCAGCTTGAATGGGCGAGCGATGACGCCGGCCGTGGCCAAGGCCGCGATGGCCCAGATGGCGATATTCGTCGGCGTCAGCGCCATGCGGTTTTCGGATCCATAGGGCGCTCAGGCCGCCGCCGCGGCGACGCCGGCATCTTCGCGCTGTCTCGCACACACCGGTTTGAGCACTGGCGAGCACACAAGCCATAGAGCCAGCCGGAAGCTTTGCGGCACCCAGATCAGCGCGCCCTGACTATCCGCGATTCAGCCGCCCTGGAAGCCCTCGCACGATCCCGGACGCCGCCTGACGCGTTGCGATGATCTTGGTTACCATCCTGCTGGCGCCAAGAAGTCGAGATTGCACGGCGGCAATCGTCCTGCCGTCAACCGACCGTTGTCCGACGCGGCAGCGCTCCTTGAGTGCCGAGAGGCGTGGAAGAGCTGACCTTGACCCGCCCCCTCGCGCTCCGCTCAACTTGGGCGTTCCGCAGACGAAGGATCGCCATGACCGCGACCGTCTATGACAAACATGCCGCTTTCTACGTCGACTTCGTCGACCGGGGCCTGGCTTCCGAGAACGGCTACCCCCGCCTACTCCTCTCCACGCTGGTCAATTGCCTGGGCGACCGGCTCGCCGGGGCTCGCGTCTGCGATCTGTGCTGCGGCGAGGGGTATGTCGGCCGATACCTCATGACGCGCGGCGCCCGCGAGGTGGTCGGGATCGACCGGTCGTCGGCGCTCATCGACGCGGCGAGGCGCCGCGCTGCGGCAGTCGCGCTGTCGTATCGCGTCGACGACGCTCAGGCGCTCCGATCGGCGTCGGACGGCGAATTCGACGTCGTCGTCTCGCAGCTGGCGATGATGGATGTCGCGGACCATAGCCGGATGTTCGCCGCCGTTCGCCGCGTCCTCATCCCCGGCGGTCCGTTCGTATTCTCGGTGCTGCACCCGTGCTTCGAAGGCCGGCCGTTCCACGTCCGGGACGCGCCGCCGTATGTCCTGGATGGGAATGGCCAGCCGATCGCCTTCGCCGTGCGGCGCTATGCCTCTGAGGGGTTCTGGGAGTCGGGCGGCGACGGCGTTCGCGGACGCATGGGCTCCTACCACCGCACGCTTTCGACCTACATGAACGACCTGCTCGCCGCCGGGTTTGCGCTCGAGCGACTCGAGGAACCGTTGGCGGGCGGGGATGCGGCTCAAGCGGGGCTCTTCGCGGAAGTTCCGACGGTGCTCGTCGTCGCCGCACGCGCCGCGTAGTCGCTGGCGCTGTGGATCGTTGTTGAGCCTGTAGGGGACGGTATCGAGCTTGACCCCGGCTGGCTCCGCGCGCGCCGCAGCGCGCCGAACCCTCTCAGCCCAGATTGTCGCGCAGATCGCGCAGGCACGAACGCAGGCTCTCTTCCATGGTCGGGTGATAGAACGGCAGTTTCAGCGCATCGCCCACGGTCATCTTCAACTGCGTGGCCCAGGCCAGAAGATGGGCGAGATGCTCGACATCGGGGCCAAAGAATTCGCCGCCAACGATCACCCCGTCGGCGCGGCTGGCATAGGCGACGAGGATGCCGGCGTCGCGCCCGTCGACGCGCGCGCGACCGTTGTCATCCGAGCAGCCGATCGCCCAGCCCTTGGCCTTCTTCGGATCGAAGCCGTCGCCGACCACGGCGATGTCGGGATCGGTGTAGACCATGGCCAGGTTCACACCGGGTGGCCGGCGTTCGAGCTTTTGCAGGCGCGCGGCGTTGCGGCCCGCCAGTTCGCCCTGGGCGGCGGCTTCATGCAGCACCGGGCGGGCGTTGTCGGCGTCGCCGGCGATGAAGATCGCGCTCTTGCCGCAGCGCATCGTCTCCATGTCGAAGACCGGAACCCCGGCGGAATCGACCTCCAGGCCGGACATGTTGAGATCAAGTCCATCCAGCGCCGGCAGTCGGCCCGCGGCGCTGAGCAGATATTCGAACGCCTTGTGGCTCGTCTTGCCGGCGGGGTCTGTCCAGGTGACGGCGACGTTTCCGCCAGGCTTGCGACGCGCTTCGATGGACGCGCCCAGGTTTAGATCGAGCTCGCGGCCGAGCACCGCCTGAACCTCTGCCTGCACCCGCGGATCGCGCGCGCCGCCGAACGTCTGGCCGTGGTCGAACAGGTTGGTGCGCACGCCCAGACGGGCAAAGGCGACGGCCAGTTCGAGGCCGAGGGGTCCCGCTCCGATCACCGCCAGGGATTTGGGCAGGCGCGGCAGGTCGAAAACGGTTTCGTGCGTCAACACCCGCTCGCCGCACGCGGCCGCCAGCGCCTTTGGAACCATCGGCCGAGCCCCGGTCGCGATGACGATGGCTCGCGCCTCGACCAGAACACGGTCGTCGACGGCAAGCACGCCCGGCGCGGTGAAGCGGGCGTGGCCGCTCAGCCGGTCGCGCCGCGGAATGGCGGCGACGTCCTTGAGAACCTCGGATACGAAATGGTCGCGCTCTCGTTGGACCCGCGCCATCACCGCGGCCCCGTCGATGGCCGGCTTGCCGCCCGTCCGCACGCCGAACCGGCCTGCTGCGCGCATGTCCCGGGCCGCCCGGGACGCCGCCAGCAGCAGCTTCGACGGCATGCAGCCGACGCGGGCGCAGGTCGTACCGCCAGGACCCGCCTCGATGAGGATGGTCCTCGCGCCAGCCCCGACAGTGGAATGATAGGCCGCCAGGCCGGCCGAGCCCGCGCCGATAATGGCCACGTCGCAGGTGATCGTCTTCATGCGGTCAGCGGACCCTCTGCAGAGGCGACCGCCGCGGCCGCCTCGACTTCCATGCTTCTGACGTTGAGCGCGTCGCCCTCTACCGCGACGATCTCGAGGCCCATCCTCGAACCCAAGGTTTATGGGGAATGCGGCGGCGGACCGAAGACGACCGCTACGTCACCCTCGAATGGAACGGCGAGGATCGCCCGACGATCCATCCATATCGCGAAATTGCTCCCAGGCCCCCGAGGTTCGCAAACGGAGCCACGGCGAAATGCCGCATTCGTGAGATTCGGGTGGGGGCGTGATGAGAAGTTGGATACGCGCGGTCTTGCAGTCCGCCACGTTGCACTTATTATGTATCTACATGATCGAGGATGACCGATGCCCCGCGCGACCACCCGTTCAAAGGCCGACACCTTCAACTTGCGGCTTGATCGAAAGCTGAAGGCGGCGTTCCAGGCCGCCACGGAAGCGCATGATAAGCCGGCGGCGCAGGTCCTGCGCGAATTCATGCGGGCATATGTTGAGCGCCAACACGAACGCGTCCAGGAGATCGAGGCTCGCCGGCAATCGCGCCTGATCGCCCACAGCGCGGCCGATCCCGGCAGTGATGAGGCCGCGGTGATGCGCTGGATGGAAAGTGCTGGCGACACGCGCGGCTGGACCGCGTGAGACGCGGCGACCTGGTGACCGTGGTTTCGTCAGGCGACTATGGCAAGCCTCGGCCGGCGTTGATTGTCCAGGCCGACCTCTACACCGAGCATCCTTCGGTTACCGTGCTCCCACTCACCAGCGACCTTCGCGACGCGCCGGCGCTGAGAGTGACCGTCGAGGCGGGCGTCGCCACGGGTCTCCGCCGTCCATCGCAGGTCATGGTGGACAAGGCGACCACACCATCCCCCGCGGCAAGATTGGCGATACGATCGGGCGGCTGGACGCGTCGACGCTGGCGAGCGTTGGCGAGGCTCTGGCCGCGTTCCTGAGCATCGGCTGAGATTTTGGATCCATCCGGGCAGCGCCGCCGCCGCCGCAAAGCTGGCGGTCCGTATCTCTTCCGCCGCTCGCATTGACGCGTGGGCCGCCCTAGCCCAGCCTGCGGGGCAGGGAGCGCCGATGAGTTTCACCGAAGACCCGGTCATCAATTCGCCCTTCGCGGCGCCCGCTTTCCACTTCGAGTTGGACAAGGACGGTCAGCCCACTGGGCTGATCCAGCCGGGCCGGCGCGAGAGCCTGCAGGTCGTACCGGTTCCGGCATCGCGCCGGGGCGCGCGCCAGGGCGAGCTGCAGCTCGGCGAGGCTTCCGAGATCAAGGTCAACTCCCTCATCAACAGTATCCGCGCCCGCGTCGATCTTTGGCGAGGCGGCCCGCAACGCTGGAAGGGCGTCGGCCCGGAAACCTTGCGCCTGTTGGAGCACTGGACGCGGGAAGACCGCTCGCGAAAGCTGTTCTTTTGCCAGGTCGAGGCCCTTGAAACCCTTATCTATCTGACCGAGGTCGATCCGGGTCGATTCCGCACCGATATCGAGGCCGCCAATGCCGAGGCCAACCCAGGCCTCTTCCGGGTCGCCTCGAAGATGGCGACCGGCTCGGGCAAGACCACGGTGATGGCGATGATCATCGCCTGGCATGCGGCCAACAAGGCCCGGCGGCGAAACTCGCGCCAGTTTACCGATGCGTTTCTGGTCGTCTCGCCGGGCATCACCATCCGCGACCGGCTCCAGGTGCTGCTGCCGAGCGATCCGAAGAACGTCTATGAGCAGCTTGACCTGGTGCCTCCCGACCTGCTCGACGCGGTGCGCAAGGCGCGGATCGTGGTCACCAACTATCACGCCTTCATGCTGCGCGAGACCGAGCAGCTGTCGAAACTCAACCGCCAGATTCTCGGCGGTCGCGACGGCGAAAAGCGATTCATCGAAACCGAGGGCCAGATGATCGCTCGCGTCGCCAAATCTCTGATGGGCCGACGCGACATCGTCGTGCTCAACGACGAAGCCCACCACTGCTACCGGCACAAGGTCGGCGGCGAGGAAAGCGAGAAACTCGACGCCGACGGCAAGGCCGAAGCCGACAAGAACGACGAGGCCGCCCGCGTGTGGATATCCGGCCTCGAAGCCTTCGATAGGGTGCTGGGGGTCAAGACCATCTACGACGTTTCGGCGACGCCATTCTTTCTGCGCGGGTCCGGCTATCCGGAGGGCACGCTCTTCCAGTGGGTGGTTTCGGACTTCGGCCTCCTGGACGCCATAGAAAGCGGCATCGTCAAGGTTCCGCGCCTGCCGACCCTCGACGACTCCATTCAGGGTGATCTGCCGAAGTTCCGCAATGTCTATGAGGAGATCAAGAAGGCCGGCGGCCAGCAATTGCCAAGGAAGGGGCGCGGCAAACAGGCCGCCTCGGCCATGGACCCGCAGAACCTGCCGCCCCTTCTGCAGGCCGCTGTCGAAGCCCTTTACGGCAACTACGACAAGACCTTCCAGGCCTGGGCGGCGAAGCCGCAGCTCGGCCGCCCGCCGGTGTTCATCGTCGTGTGCAACAACACCGCGACCTCAAAGCTGATCTACGATTGGATGTCAGGCTACGATATCGTCGATCCCGATAGCGGCGAGGTTCTGCGCGGAATCGCCGGCCGTTTTCCCCTGTTCCGCAACATCGACGAGGCCGGCAATCACGCCAGCCCAATGCGCACAGTGCTCATCGATTCCGAACAGCTCGACGCCGGCGACGCCCTGTCGGACGAGTTCCTGGCCGCCGCGGCGCCCGAGATCGAAGCCTTCCGCCAGGAGATGGTCCGACGCGGCGCTGGCCAAGCCGACAAGCTCACCCCGGCCACGATCCTGCGTCAGGTGATGAACACTGTGGGCAGGCCCGGAGAGCTCGGCGCCGAGATCCGCTGTGTGGTCTCCGTCTCCATGCTCACGGAGGGCTGGGATGCCAACACCGTCACCCACATCATGGGCGTGCGCGCCTTCGGAACGCAGCTGCTCTGCGAACAGGTCGTCGGCAGGGGCCTGCGCCGCGTCTCCTATGAGGTCGATCCGCAAACCGGCCGCTTTCCGGTCGAATATGCCGACGTCCTGGGTATTCCGTTCACCTTCGCCGCCACCGGCAAGGACACCGCTCCAAAGCCGCCGCCCACCATCACCCGCGTCACCACCAAGAAGGATCGGCCCGACCTGGCCATCCGTTTCCCCCGCGTCGAGGGCTACCGCGTGGTCTTCCCGCGCCGACCCCTGCGCGCCGCCTTTGGCGACGACAGCCGCTTCGAGTTGACGCCGGACATGATCCCCGTGATCACCGAGGTCGAACCCGTCGTCGGCGAAGCCATCACGCTGGATCTGCGCATCGACGCGGACAAACTGCGCCTCAAGTCGGTGATCTTCGATGTCGCCGGCTACACCCTGCGCAAGTACTTCCGCGACGAGGCCGGCGAGATCGAGGTCTGGCGCTTCCCTGAACTGGCGCGGATCACCGAAGCTTGGTTTGACACCCAGCTCGACTGTCGCGGCGAAACGCGTCCGCAGTTCATGAAATGGCGCCAGTTCGCCGACCAGGCGGCCGACCGCATCTATCGCGCCGTCGCCCGCTCCCTGGAGGCGGCGCCCGAGGCCCGCGAGGTGCGCCTGCCGATCCTCGATGCCTACAATCCCGAGGGATCGACCAACCACGTGGACTTCACCACTTCGAAGACCAAACTTCTGAAGACGGTCAATTCCCCCATCACCCACGTCGTCGCCGACTTCGACTGGGAGCTCGGCTTCGCCGAAGCCATGGAGCGGATGGATGGCCAGGTGATCGCCTACGCCAAGAACCACAATCTCCACTTCGAGGTCCCCTACGAGAACCTCGGCGAGATGAAGCGCTATCGCCCCGACTTCATCGTCCGGCTGGACGATGGCCATGGGTCCGCCGACGCGCTTAATGTGGTGGTCGAGATCAAGGGTCAGCGCGACGCCGCCGATGCCGCCAAGGCCGACACCATGGAAAGCCTCTGGGTCCCGGCCGTGAACAACGCCCGCCGCTTCGGCCGCTGGGCGTTTGTCGAGATCGGCCAGGATAGATACGAGACGGAACGGGCCATTCTCGCCAAGGCCCGCGAACCGACCCTTGCGTGACGATCGCATAGTTGACATATATAGCAACTTAAACGGCGAGGACGGCTGCTCGCCGGGCGCTCCAGGAGCGGCGGCTCATGGCGTGGGCGCCCAGGGGACGGTTGGTCGCGGAGCGCGGTCGTCTGCTCCTGGCGAGCCAGCCCGATAAACGGATGGCGCGAGAGTGGAACGATGGCTCTGTCGATCGCGAGGCTCTCCGCGGACGGATCGAAGCCGTATTCGATCTGTTCCTTGAGCGCGGAGGCCACGGGCTGCGGCTGTTCAAGTCAATCGGAGGAAGAACGGGAATGTGCGCGATGACCATCCTCTCCCCCGATCCGGGCGCCCGTCTGATCGGCGGCTTCCTCGATGGCGACACCTTTGTCGGCCTGCGTCTCTATCGGCGTGATGAGCTGCCGTTCAAACACGCGCCCAATCCGGCCAGGCGGCCGATCATCGATTGGAAACCATGCAACATCAGGCCCTGACGCAGTGGCGCGATCTGCTGCCTGACGTGGCGCCCGCCCCTTTCCGTCGTCTGTTTTCCGGCCTTCAGCCATGAGCAAACCGTCAACCGAGGCCAAGGTCGAACCCATTTCGCAAAAGCAGGCCGCCTATGCCCGCACCGCCGTGCGCCTGCAGGTGGCCGGCGCCGTGTGGGATGTCTTCGACCGGTTGCGGGCCCAGGGGCGCACTCAGGATTGGCTGGCCGCGCGGCTGGGCAAAAGCAAGGCCCGCGTAAGCCGGCTTATGAACGGCCCGGGCAACTGGACGATGGACACGCTGGGCGATCTTCTCGCCGCCATGGACGCGCGCGTCGTCGATATTGACGTGCGCCTGAACGCTGACATCGACAGCGCCTCGCCCAACCAGGATCATCCGTGGCTCGATGCGCCCACGCGCCAAGGCGGCGAGGCGGCGCAGGTGAGCGAGACGGGGGAGGCCTTCAGGGCCACGCCCGCGAAGGACCCATAGCATGGCCCGCGCGCCGCGTTCTCTCCCGCCCGACATCGAAACCTACGTCCATCCGGCGGACAAGCGGCGCAACATCCCTACCGCTGAGAATCAGGGGTTGGCGCCAGACGATGAGAAGGCGGTGAAGACCCTGCGCTGGCCGCGCAATCCCGATCTCGATCCGCGCGGCCGGCCTTCGGTCTCGACGCATGCTTTCTACCGTCGCGTCCACGCGACTCCGGCATTGACAATATTCCATTGAAGGAATAGCCATCGGATGGCGTGGGAGGTCGAATACACCGACGACTTCGGCGAATGGTGGGCTGGTCTCGATGAAGGCCAACAGGACAAGGTGGCGGCGACGGTCGAACTTCTCATGAGCCACGGCCCGAACCTGCCGTTTCCCTATTCCTCGGGGCTGAACGGTTCCAGGCACGCTCACATGCGGGAGCTGCGCGTGCAGAGCGGCGGTCGCCCGATCCGGGTATTCTACGCTTTCGATCCGCGTCGGACCGCGATTTTGCTCATCGGCGGCGACAAGACTGGCGCCGACAGGTTCTACCAGGACTATTTGCCGCTCGCCGATGATCTCTACGACGCTCACCTTGAAAGTCTGAAAACGGAAGGTTTGAAATGACCGGCAGACACAAGTTCACTGACCTCCTCGAGAAAATGTCGCCAGAGCGGCGGACGCGCGTGGGTGCGATCGCCCAGGGCCTTCGCGAGGAAATGAATCTCACCCAGTTGCGCGCCGCGCACCAGCTTTCCCAGGCGGCGCTGGGCGAACTGTTGCATGTCGAGCAACCCGCCGTCGCCAAGCTGGAAAAGCGCACAGATATGTACGTCAGCAGCCTGCGCCGATACATCGAAGCCGTCGGCGGGGAACTGCAGATCATCGCCCGTTTCCCCGACCACGATGTGCGCATCAGCAACTTCCAGGATCTGGGCGACCCGGCAGCGTAGATCGACAATGGCCCGTTCAACCCGCCCCACCGCGCCCGACGTCGAGACCTACGTCCATCCGGCGGACAAACGGCGCAACATTCCGACGGCGGAGAACCAGGGGCTGGTGCCGGACGACGAGAAGGCGGTGAAGACGCTGCGCTGGCCGCGCAATCCCGATCTCGATCCGCAACTGGTCTGGCGCGGCAAGGATGCCGAGGACGGGGCCGATCTGGAGGCGCCGGCGCCGCCGATCTACATCCAGGAGAAGATCCATCCCAAGGCGATCATCGCCGACCTGAAACGCCGCACCGCAGCGGGCCGGCCGTCAGGGCCGCAGCCGGACCTGTTCAGCGACTTCAACGGCCTGCCCGACGCCGAGGCCAGGACCGAGTTCTACGCCCACGACCAGAACTGGTCCAACCGCATGATCCTCGGCGACAGCCTGATGGTCATGGCCTCCCTGGCCGAGCGCGAGGCCCTGCGCGGCAAGGTGCAGATGATCTACCTGGACCCGCCGTACGGGATCAAATTCAATAGCAATTGGCAGCCGTCAACAAAGAGTCGGGATGTCAAAGACGGAAAGTTGGATTCGGTCAGTCGCGAGCCGGAGGTTGTGCGCGCCTTTCGAGACACATGGGACGACGGCATCCATTCGTATCTCAGTTATTTGCGTGACCGCCTGACACTTTCTCGAGAGCTACTCTCGGAATCCGGCTCTGTTTTGCTTCAGATCGGTGAGGAGAATCTGCGTATCGTTCGCTCGCTGTTGGACGAGGTTTTCCTGCCGGAGAATGCAATCGCAACCATCATCTTCCTCAAGACCAGCGGGGCGACTTCTGAATTTATTCCGGGGGTATATGACGCAATCGTTTGGTACGCGAAGAACAAGGAGCACCTGAAGTATCGCCAACCGTACCGTTTGAAGGAAGTGGGCGGCCCCGGTGGGAGTGCCTACACGCGGGTGATGTTGGACGATGGGCGTGTGCGACCACTAAACGATGACGAGAAATCAGACCTACGGAATCTCCCCGCCGGTGCAAGGGTTCATCGAATTGATAACCTAACCAGCCAAAGCGTTGGCCGAGAGAAAGGCGAGGGGGCAGCCTCTTGGTTTCCGGTGGACTTTATTGGGAAGGTGGTTCGACCTAGCGAAAAGGTCCGTTGGAAGACAAATGCCGGCGGTATGGAACACTTGAAGCGAGCTGGTCGACTTTCCGCCACTGATAAGGGGCTATACTACATCCGTTTTCTGGATGATTTTCGCGCCTTTCCTATAGATAACGTATGGCCAGACACCGTTATCGCCGGATTCACCTCGGATAAACAATATGTAGTTGAGACGTCTACCAAGGTCATCGAGCGTTGTGTCCTTATGACCACCGACTCCGGCGATCTCGTTCTCGATCCGACCTGCGGCTCCGGCACCACCGCCTACGTCGCCGAACAATGGGGAAGGCGTTGGATCACCATCGACACCAGTCGCGTGGCCCTCGCGCTGGCGCGCACGCGGATCATGGCGGCGCGCTACGACTGGTATCAGCTGCGCGATACGCCCGAGGGGGCGGCGGAGGAGGCGAGGCTGGCGGGGAGGGCGCCGACGGCTGGACCGTTCGGCCGCGACCTGCGCCAGGGTTTCGTCTATGAGCGCGCGCCGCGGGTGACGCTGAAATCCATCGCCAACAACGCCGAAATCGATGTCATCTGGGATCGCTGGCAGGCGACGCTGGAGCCGCTGCGCGGGCGGCTGAATGCGGCGCTGTCCCAGGCCTGGGAGGAATGGCAGGTCCCGCGCGAGGCGGCCGAGGGCTGGCCGGCGGCGGCTCTGGCCGACCATGGCGCCTGGTGGGAAGCGCGCCGCGCGCGCCAGGGCGAGATCGACGCCTCCATCGCCCGCAACGCCGAGGTGGAGCTGCTCTATGACCGGCCGGTCAAGGCGCGCGGCGTGGTGCGGGTGGCCGGCCCGTTCACCGTCGAAAGCCTGTCGCCACACCGGGTGCTGCCGCTGGGCGAGGATCCCTATGTGGCCGGCGCTCTGGCCGATGAGGACGTGGCCGAGACGCCCTCGGCCGACGATGGCGGGGGCACGCCCCAGACCGACTTCGCCTCGGTGGTCTATGAAAACCTCAAGGCCGCCGGGGTGCAGAACACCAAGAAGGGCGGCACGATCCGTTTCGACTGGCTGCGGCCGTTCGCCTCCAAGCGCGGCTACATCGCCTTCGAGGGACAGTACGAGGAGGCGGGCGAGGCGCGGCGCGCGGCCATCGCCATCGGGCCGGAATACGACACGGTCGGCTATGACATGGTCCGCAACGCCGCGCGCGAGGCCATGGACGCCTTCGACACCCTGATCGTCTGCGGCTTCGCCTTCGCCCCCGAGATCGACGAGAGCCGGCTCAATTTCGGGCGCCTGACGGTGCTCAAAGCGCGGATGAACCAGGACCTGCGCATGGCCGATAAGCTCAAGGCCACCGGCGCGGGCAATCTTTTCGTCGTCTTTGGCGAGCCCGACATCGCGGTCGAGGAAGCCGATAGTGGCGAGGTGCGCATCCGCATCCGTGGCGTCGATATTTTCGATCCGACCACCGGCGAGGTGCGCTCCTCCGCCGACCCGGCCGACGACATCGCCTGCTGGTTCATCGACGATGACTATGACCAGGAGAGCTTCTTCGTCCGCCAGGCCTATTTCCTCGGCCGCGATCCCTATGAAAGCCTCAAGCGCGCCCTGAAGGCCGAGATCGACGAGGCCGCCTGGAGCGAGCTTAACTCCACCGTCTCCCGCGCCTTCCCCCGCCCGTCCAGCGGCCGAGTCTGCGTCAAGGTGATCAACCACTTCGGCGACGAGGTGCAGAAGGTGTTTTCGGTTTAGAGGCGCGCGATCATCTGGTCATAGTCAGCGTGCGATCCGCCCCAGAACCATGTCAGCGTGTCTTCGTTGCCGTCGTTCTCACGGTGTCCGACGGCGCGCCAATGAAGGCCGACGCGAACGGAGAAGACGGCGTGGCGCTCGCTGACGCACTTGAACCGAAGACTCGGATGACCCGGGTCGCGCCGCCAAACGACATAGGCGCGTCCTACTCCACGGCGGACGTCGGTCGGCAAGGCGTCGTAGAGCTTCCAGAAGCTTCGAGTAGTCCGTGATATCACTTCGTTGGGCGGTCGGATGGGTCATAGGTCAGGCTTCCCTCGTCGGCGACTTCGGCCCGAGCGCGGCGGACGAGTTCACCCAACTGATCCTGCGAGGCGCCGAACCGCTGATCCCAACCCTGCTCCGCCTCGATCTCAACCAGGATCAGACTGGCGATCTCCTCCTGTTGTGCTTCAGGTAGTCCGGTGACCCGCTTGAAAGCTTGCCTGAGTAGGGCGTTCATCGGCGCAGTGTCCTTGAGAAGGCTGCCGCCACCATAGCCTGGGCCCCAGGTCTGGCCAACGCGCAACCTCAAAACCCACGTCCATCCGGCCGACAAGCGGCGCAACATCCCTACCGCGGAGAACCAGGGGCTGGCGCCGGACGACGAGAAGGCGGTGAAGGTGTGTTTTCGGTAAGGGCCCTCAGACCGCGAGCCACGGCGATCAAAGCGCCTTGAAAATCCGGATATTCGGCATATTCTGCAACCGAGGAGTGACCCGCGAGTGTCCGATCCGACCATCTCATCGACCGAGTTTCAAAAGGCCTTCGGCCGGGTGAGGGAGGCCGCTCTGAGGTCACCGGTGACCATCACCCATCATGGACGCGACAGTCTGGTGCTGGTCGCCGCGGATGAGTATCGGCGGCTGAAGAGCCGGGACCGCCAAGCGCTGCGCGTCTCGGAACTCTCCGACGCGGAAATGACCGCGATCATCGAGGCTGAAATTCCGGCCGAAGCCTCGGCTTTCGACCACGAAATCCCCCGCCGGTAGTGGCGGAGCTTCCTGAGCCGAGGCCCGGCCTCGTCATAAGCTACTGCTACTTATGGCGCGATCAGGCGCGGCTGGGCGGCGATGAAGGTGTCAAGGACCGGCCGTGCGTGGTCGTGCTCGCTGTACAACAGCGACAGGGCCAACGCATCGTCACCGTTGCGCCGATAACCCACGCTCATCCACGCCTGTCGGGCGATGCGGTTGAACTCCCAAAGGCCACCAAGGATCGCCTCGGCCTGGACGACGCACGGTCATGGATCGTTGTCACCGAGGTGAACCAGTTCGTCTGGCCGGGCCCCGATTTGCGCCCCGCGGCGCCGGGAAGATGGACTCACGGTTTCATCCCCGGCGAGTTATTGCGCGTCGTGCGCGCGAGAATGGCCGAACACCGCGAACTCTCGCTGGTGCGGCGTTCTAACAGGTGAGGGCCGCGCGCTTGAGCCCGCCTCCCGCCCAGCCTATCTCCACGCCATGACCGATGCGCCGGGAGAGGGGGGACTGGAGGCGATCGCCGCGGTTGCGCGGAAACAGGCGCCGGGGCGGGGGCTGCCGCCGGTGCATCTGTGGCATCCCGAGCACTGCGGCGAGATCGACATCCGCATCGCCGCGAACGGCCTTTGGTTCCATGAGGGCACGCCGATCGGGCGCGAGGCGCTGGTGCGGCTGTTTTCCACGGTGCTACGCAAGGATGCCGACGGCTTTCACCTGGTCACGCCGGTGGAAAAGCTGCGTATCGCCGTCGATGACGCGCCGTTCGTGGCCGTTCGCGTCGACGGTGCCGACGGCGTGCTCAGCTTCACGACCAACGTCGGCGATGTGGTCGAGGCCGGCCCGGACCATCCCATCCGCGTCGAGGTGGACGAGGCGGACGGCGAACCGCGGCCCTACGTGCATGTGCGCGCGGACCTCGAGGCGCTGATCGCGCGGCCGGTGTTCTATGAATTGTCGCAGATGGCGGTCGAGCGGCCCACGACCGCGGGTCCGATGATGAGTGTCGCTTCGCATGGCGTCTGGTTCGCGCTGGGACCGCCAGGGACCGAGGCCCGGTGAACGCTCCGGGGGTGCCGGCGCAGCTTCGCGCCTGGATCGCCGGTCACCTCGATCCGTTGGACGCGACGCCGAGCGACGATGGCGCGCCGGTGCGTTCGGACTTCGATCTCAACCCCGCGCATGCGCCGAGCCAGAGCGTCGAACTGACGCCGGCGGCGGTGCTCGTCGGTCTGGTCGAGCATGCGGACGGGCTTTCGGTGATCCTCACCCGGCGCGCCGACACCCTGCGGCGCCATACGGGCCAGATCGCCTTTCCGGGCGGCCGCACCGATCCGGGCGAAACCCCGTGGGCCACCGCCCTGCGCGAGGCCAACGAGGAGATTGGCCTGGATCCCGCCCTGGTCAGCCTCGCCGGTCTGTCGACGCCCTATCGCACCGGCACGGGCTTTCACATCACTCCGGTGGTCGGGTTCATCGCGCCTGGGGCGGCGCTGACCGCCAACCCCGACGAGGTGGCCGACATCTTTGAAACCCCGTTCGGCTTTCTGATGGATCCCGCCAACCATGAGCAGCATAGGCGCACCGTCCCCGGGGGCGAAGAGCGCCGGTTCTACGCCATGACCTGGGAGGATCGTTTCATCTGGGGCGCGACGGCCGGCATGCTGCGGGCCCTCTACGATCGGCTTTATGGAGCGGCGGTTGCTTAGGGTCCTCGCCATCCGCCTGGCCCTGTTCGCCCTGCCGTTCGCTGTCTATTTCGTCTGGCGCGCGTTGGCCGTTCGCTCGGGGCGAGAGATGGGGTCGACGCCCTGGCCCTGGCTCGTCGCCGCCGGCGCCCTGCTGGCGGCCCTGTCGCTGATCGCCAGCGTGGTTTTTCACCGCGGTCGCGACACCGGCGTCTATGTTCCCGCCCAGGTCCGCGCCGACGGCACGGTCACGCCCGGCCACTTCATCGCCCCCTCCCAGCGCCCGCAAAGGCCCTATCCATGAGCGCATCGTATTCACGCATCTCGCGGATGGGCTGGAAAATACCTCTCCCAGAGGGAGAGGGAGGGGCCCGCGCCCGTTTTTGGGCGTGGGACGGTGAGGGGTTACGGGGCCGGCAATCTAACCCCTCATCTTCCCACCGCCTTGCGGCGGCGGGCCCCTCCTTCTCCCTCTGGGAGAAGGGTAAGTTGGACTGAATGCCACAGGATCTGCCCCCCCAGCCCTGGATGAACGCGCCCGCCACCCACGCGGTGATGGGCGCCCTGACGACCGCCGGCGGCCCGGACTGCGCGCGGTTCGTCGGCGGGTGCGTGCGTAATGCTCTGCTTCGCCGGCCGGTCGGCGACATCGACATCGCCGCGACCCTGACGCCGGACGAGATCACCGCCGCCCTGGTCGCCGCCGGGCTGAAGGCGGTTCCCACCGGCGCCGCCCACGGCACGATCACGGCCGTGGCCATGGGCAAGCCGTTCGAGATCACCACACTGCGCCGCGATGTCGAGACCGACGGGCGCCACGCCGTGGTCGCCTTCACCGACGACTGGGCGGCCGACGCCGCGCGCCGCGATTTTACCTTCAACGCCCTCTATGCCGACGCTCGAGGTCAGCTGTTCGACCCGACCGGCGCCGGGTTGGACGATCTGCGCGCCGGCCGGGTGGTGTTCGTCGGCGATCCGGCCAGCCGCATAAGCGAAGATGCGTTGCGCATCCTGCGCTACTTCCGTTTCCTGGCCTGGTACGGCAAGGGCGAGCCGGACGCCGCGGCCCTGACCGCCTGCCGGGATTTGCGCGACAGCCTCACCGCGCTCTCGGCCGAGCGGGTCGCCAAGGAACTGCTGGGGTTGCTCGCGGCCGAGGACCCCAGGCAGGCGGTCTCGCTGATGGCGGCGACCGGGGTGCTTTCATTGGTCCTGCCCGAAGCCCGGGGCCTGGCGCGTTTCGAGGCCCTGGTCGCCATCGAAACCGAGATGCTGTTCAGCGAGGATCCGCTGCTGCGCCTGGCCAGCCTGCTTGCCGACGACCCGGCCGCCGGCGAGGCCGTCGGCAGATCCCTGCGCCTGGCCAACGCCCAGCGCGACCGTCTGGTCGCCGCGCTTGGCGCGCAGCCGCCGATGGTCTCCTGGATGAGTCCCAGACAGGCGCGCCAAGGCGTCTGGCGCCTGGGCGCCCAGGCCTTCTGCGACCGCGCCACCCTGGCCTGGGCGGGCGCGAACGGGCAGGGGGCCATGCAATGGCGCGCTCTTCTGCCGATGGCCCAAAGCTGGAACCGCCCGGCGCTGCCGCTGACCGGCGATGAGGTGGTCGCCGCCGGCGTGCCGCCAGGGCCGATGGTCGGCGCGGTGCTGCGCGAGGTCGAGGCCTGGTGGGTCGACAACGACTTCATCGAAGACAAGCTTTCGGTGGTCGAGCGGCTCAAGGCCGTTGTCCAGGGCATGATCCATTGAAGATCGGCGTCTTGGAGACCGGCGCGCCACCCCGCGCTCTGCAGCCCGGCTTCGGCCGCTATCCGGCGATGTTCGAGCGATTGCTGGGCGCCCCCGGCGATCAGTGGCTGACCTACGACGTGCGCGGGGGCGGTCTTCCGAAGGTGGTGGACGAATGCGCCGCCTGGGTGGTCACCGGCTCGGCCGCCGGGGTCTATGACCAGGCGCCGTGGATGGCGCCGACGATGGCTTTCCTGCGCCAGGCCAAGGGCAGGGCGGCGCTGATCGGCGTATGCTTTGGCCATCAGCTTATGGCGCAGGCGTTCGGCGGCGAGGTGGTCAAGTCGCCGAAAGGCTGGGGCATCGGCCTGCACCGCTACCAGGTCGCCAGCCGCTGTTTGTGGATGGACGATGCGCCAAGCGTCGCCGCCCCGGCGTCCCACCAGGACCAAGTGGTTCGCTCGCCGCCCGGCGCGACGGTCCTGGCCGCCAGCGAGTTCACGCCGCTCGGCATGCTCGCCTATGACGATCCGCGCGCCATCTCCATCCAGCTTCATCCCGAGTTCGAGCCGGATTTCGCCGCCGCCCTGATTGAGGCGCGAGGGCCAAGCCGCTATGGCGAGGGCCCGGCGAAAGACGCGCTTGCCTCGTTGACCGCCCCCGACGACCGGCGCCGCCTCGGCCGATGGCTGCGCGCGTTCCTGGATACCGCTTGCGTGACCCCATGAGCCGCCCGACCGCCGAAAGCCATTTCCTCGCCGCCCGCGCCTTTGCCCAAAAGGACGATCACGCCGGAGCGGAGGCGTCGTCCCGCGCGGCCCTGGCCATCGAGCCGCGCCACTCCGGCGCCGCTCATACCCTCGGCGCTCTGCTCTCGGAGGCCGACGATTTGCCGCAAGCCCTGACCTGGCTTCGCGTCGCCGCCGAGGGCTCGCCGAACGTGGCCCAGGTCCAGCGCGATCTGGGCGTCGTCGAACTGTTCATGGGCGACACCGAGGAGGGCCGAGCGCGTCTCACTCGCGCCCTGGAGCTGGAGCCGACCTCCAAGGAGGTGCTGCTGACCCTGGTGCGCATGACCCCGATGGCCGACGGCTCGCCGCGCGCCGCCCAGCTGTTCGAGATCATTCGGCGGCTCGCCGCCCGAGCCGCCAGCCTCACTGTCGAGCAACGGATCGAGGTCTATTTCGCGCTCGGCAAGGCCTATGAAGATCGCGGCCACGCCGACCTGGCGTTCGCCGCCCTGCAGAGGGCCAACGGCGCCAAACGCTCGACCTTTCGCTACAATATCGACGGCCATGAACGGCGTCTGGGCCGGGTCGCCGAGGTCTTCGATCCGGCCCTGATGCAGCGGCTGGGCGGCGGAGGGCTGGCCAGTGACCGGCCGATCTTCATCTTCGGCATGCCGAGGTCGGGGACCACGCTGGTCGAGCAGATTGTCAGCGCCCATCCGAAGGTTCATCCGGCCGGCGAGATTCCGCTGATGCCGCGTCTGGGCTTCTATTCACGCGGCCAGGGCGGCTCGGTGTTTCCCGAATGGGTCCCGGGTATGAACGCGGCGGACTGCCGGACCTTCGCAGAGGCCTATCTGGACCAGCTTCCCGCCGCTCCGCCCGATAAGCCGCGGACGACAGACAAGCGTCTGGAAAACTACGAGCTCCTGGGCCTGATCCGGCTGGCGCTGCCCAACGCCACCTTCATTCACTGCCACCGCGATCCGCGCGACGCTTGTCTGTCGACCTGGGCGATGCTGTTCAGCTCTGGCCAGGACTGGGCCTATGACCTTGGCGAACTCGGCCGTTTCTGGCGCGCTCAGGAGGTGCTGATGGAGCACTGGCGCAAACTGCTCGGCCCTGAACAAATCCTCGAGGTCAGCTACGAGGCGGTGGTCGCCGATGTGGAGAAAGAGGCGCGCCGGATCATCGCGCACTGCGCGCTGGACTGGGACCCGGCCTGCCTCGACTTTCACCGCTCGCGTCGCCCGGTGCGCTCGGCCAGCGTCACCCAGGTGCGCCAGCCGATCTACGATCGCTCGATCGGACGCTGGCGCCAGTTCGAAAGCCACCTGGCCCCGCTGTTTTCCGCCATGGGCATCGATGGCGCCGGCGATCAGGCGCCAGCCGCCTCCTGAGCGATCAACGCCAGGGAGGCGATGCGGGTCTCCAGGGTCGGACCGGCCGACATTACGAAGAGCTCGTCGGCGCCGGTTGAAGCGATCTTTTCGGCGATCCGCGCGCGAACCTCAGCCCCTTCGCCGACGATCGCCCGGGCGATGACGCCGGCCAGATGAGGATCGTCTCGGTGCTCGGCCAGATAGGCCTGGGCGGCGGCGATGGTGGCGAAGCGCTCGCGCTGACCGCCGAGATAGGCCAGGGACGAGGCCCGCCGGGGCGCATCGAGGCGCTGGGCCTCGTCGTCGCTGGCCGCCGCGAAGGCGATGGTCGCCACGCCGGCCAGGGGCCGGGCGCGGAAGGCCGATGGCGTGAAGGCCTGGCGATAGGCCGCGACCGCCGGACCGCCGTCGGCCCTGGCGATGAACTCGGCGAAGACCATGCCGACCCCGGCCCGCCCGGCGAAGATGGCGCTCTCGACCGATGACGACAGCATGAAGAGGTCGGGGTGCGAGGGCCCGCTGGGACTGGCGCGCACGCCGCTGGCCGGGTGGCCGGAGGGAAATGGCTCGCGCCCGGCGGCGTCGAGCAGCCAGGCATTGAGGAGCGCGAACCAGTGCGGAAACACCTCCGAGCTCGACGAGCGCAGGGCCGCGCCGGTGCGCGCGTCGGCGCCGAGCGCGCGGCCGAGGCCAAGGTCGATCCTGCCCGGGGCCAGGGCTTCCAGCGCCATGAACGTCTCGGCGACCTTCAGCGGCGAATAGTTGGGCAGCATCACCCCGCCCGAGCCCAGGCGGATCCTCGAAGTGCGCTGGGTCAGCGCGGCGATCAGCACCTCGGGCGATGCGCTGGAGATCGAGGCCATCGAATGGTGTTCGGCCATCCAGAACCGCCGGTAGCCCAGACGCTCGGCCGCCACCGCGACCTCGAGGGTGTCGCGCACCGCCTGCGCCTGCGTGCCTTCCCCCGACACCGGCGACAGATCGAGGACGGAAAGCGGGAGGATCATGGGCAACGGATAAGCGTCATCCAGCCCGATTTAACCACCCCTAACGTCATGGCCGGGCTCTTGGAGTCCCGGCCATCCATAGTCGGGTTTCAGCCGCCGGCCACTTCGCCACCTGGGTTTATCCTGCCACTGCGAACGTGCCCGGCCCATGGATGGCCGGGACCAAAGAGCCCGGCCATGACGGCCCCTGGAGAGGTGATCGAGGCGCAAGGCGGTCGGCGCCGCCTCAACCCGCCGGCCTTCTTGACGATGGCCGAGAAGTTGACGAGCCGGCGGCCTCGGCCGGCGCGTGCAATCGAGCCTGCGATCCGCTGGGCTGGAACGAGCGAAAGGAGGCCCGGACGGGTCCGGACCTCCTCTGGGGCGGCGCCGCGGATGGCCGCCGAAGCGGCCGCTCCGATCGGCGCGAGGCCTCGATCAGTGCGGCGTTGAGGCTGCGCCGGCGACGGCGCCCGTGCCGCCACCCACGGCGGCGCCAATCGCCGCGCCAGGGGCGCACCCAATCGGAAGCGTCACAAGACACCCGATGGCCGCGCCGATACCGGCGCCCGTCGCTCCGCCCGCCAAGGCGCGCGCGCCCGGATCCGCGTGCCAATTCCCATCCCGCACGTAATACCCACGGTCATTGTCCGGGTCGGAGAGCCAGTGCACATGCTCGTCACTTTGGTGGGCGGCATACCAATCGGAATTGTAATAGGTGATCGGCGCGTCGGCCCCGTAAGCATACCTCCGGTGCACCCGCCAGCAGTCGCCGTACTGATTGCAGGCGACATAGGTCCGTTCGACCGAACCGGCGCTCGCCGCCGTCGGCGTCATCGAGCTTCCGCCCATAATGGCGAGAAACGAACTCAGTCCCAACGCAGTGCTAAGAATCTTCATAGTATTACCTTTCTTGACGATGGGCCTCAGGCCCGCCAGCCGTCCATTCAGCTACAAACGAGGCGGGAAAGACCTTGGTTCCAGCTATGGATGGGGTCGCGACGGATTCCAGAGTCATGTAGCGCGAGCGCTGGACCGACGGGGACCGTCACCGCCTCGACAGGTCGGAGAAGCTGGCCGGCTACCCGCGCCGGCCGGGCTAGCGAACGTTTTGGGACAGATTCTGCGACAAGCTCTACCTGGGGGAAGTGCCGCCGAAGGCGGGAAGGGGGCGTCGGAGGCTGCAAGTCCCCCTTCGTCTCGCGCAAGATGGCGCGATCCACTTCCCCCAGGTAGCGGTAGAAGATTGGGGGGTTTAGCCCCCCGCTACCCCCGCCGCACTTTCTTGACGATGGCCGAGAAGTTCAGCAGCGGGCGGCCGGCGGTTTCGACCAGGCCGCGGATGAACACGAGCGAGCCGCCGGCGCGGACCACCTCGCCCTTGGCTTCGATCAGCTCGCCCTCGCGCGCGGCGTCGACGAATTCGCCATTGAGCGAGGCGGTCACCGAGCCGACGCCGGCCAGCGCCTCATGACCGATGCAAAAGAGGGCGTAGTCGGCGAAGGTCATCAGCGCTCCGCCGTGCATGAAGCCGCCGCCGTTCATGTGCTTAGCCTCGGCGCGAAAGGCGCAGATCATCGCGCCCGCCTGGTCCTGGCGGCAATAGAAGGGGCCGGACAGGATCTCGTAGGGATCGGCGCTCCACACGCGCCAGCCGGCCCACTCGCCCTCGGTGACCTCGATCGGTCGCCAGGGGGCCTGCGCATCGCCTCCGTCCATGATCTTAGGTTCCTTTGGTCTGGGGCGTTTGCGGCCGGTCGCTCGCGCCTCTAGTCTGCCTCATGGCCCTCGATGCGCAAACCCGCGATCAGCTGATCGACACCGTCCGCCGCTTCGTCGCCGAACGCCTGCGGCCGCTGGAGGCCGAGGTCGCCGAAGCCGACGAGGTGCCCGAAGCGATCCTGGCCGAGATGCGGGCGCTCGGCCTCTACGGCCTGTCGATCCCGGAAGCCTACGGCGGCCTCGACCTTTCCATGGAAGACGAGTGCCTGGTGGCCATCGAACTTGGCCGCACCAGCCCGGCGTTCCGCTCGGCCTTCGGCACCAACGTCGGCATCGGCAGCCAGGGCCTGGTGATGTTCGGCAACGAAGATCAGAAGGCCAGGTGGCTGCCGTCGATCGCCAGCGGCGAGACGGTCACCGCCTTCGCCCTCACCGAACCGGAAGCCGGCTCCGACAGCGCCGCGGTGCGCACCAGGGCCGAGCGCGACGGCGACGATTACATCCTCACCGGTTCGAAGCGCTTCATCACCAACGCCGACAAGGCCGGCCTGTTCACGGTCATGGCCCGCACCGATCAAAACATGAAGGGCGCCGGCGGCGTCTCCGCCTTTCTGGTGCCAAGCGACCTTCCGGGCCTCTCGATCGGCAAGCCCGAGCGCAAGATGGGCCAGCACGGTGCGCACATCTGCGATGTGATCTTCGACGGCGTCCGCGTGCCGGCGGAAAATCGCCTTGGCGCCGAGGGCGAGGGGTTCAAGCTGGCCATGCAGGTGCTCGACCGCGGCCGGCTGCACATTTCGGCCGTCTGCGTCGGCGTCGCCGAGCGGCTGCTCGTCGACTGCGTCGCCTACGCCGGCGAACGCAAGCAGTTTGGCCAGGCCCTCGCGGGCTTCCAGCTGATTCAAGGCATGATCGCCGATTCCAAGACCGAGGCCATGGCCGCGCGCGCGCTGACGCTGGACGTCGCCCGCCAGCGCGACGAGGGCGCCGGCGTTACCCTAGAAGCCGCGGCGGCCAAGTATTTCGCTTCCGAGATGGTCGGCCGCGTCGCCGACCGCGCGGTGCAGATTTTCGGCGGCGCCGGCTACGTCGCCGACCACGGCATCGAGCGGCTCTATCGCGATGTGCGCATCTTCCGCATCTACGAAGGCGCCAGCCAGATTCAGCAGCTGATCATCGCCAGAGAGACCCTCAAGCGCGGCGGGTAGGGGTCTTTGTCCGAAAGCAATCCCGATCGGGCATTGACGAAGGCGAGTCCAAAACTTAGCTTAGCTAAGCCATGATCGTCAATATTCACGCCGCCAAGACCAACCTCTCCAAGCTCATTGAGCGCGCCGAGGCCGGCGAGGAGGTGATCATCGCCCGGGCTGGAAAGCCGGTGGCGCGCCTGACGCCAGTCGCGGTTCCGGGGGCCCTATCAAGGAAGGGCGCCTGGATCGGGTCACTGCGCGGGCGGCTCAAGTATGATCAGAATTGGGACGAGCCGGACGAGCAACTGTTCCGCCTCATGGAGGACGGGCCTGTTTTTCCCACCGGCGAGCCTGAGACTTGAAGCTTCTCATCGACACCCACATCATCCTGTGGGGCATGACCGGCGATGAACGATTGACGAACCTCGAGTCGGAAGCTCTGCGCGCGCCGGAAAATCGAATTTTCGTAAGCGTTGCAAGTATTTGGGAAATTGCCATCAAGTCGCGTAACAGGCGTCTAGAAGCGCCCGACGACTTTCTCGCTCAGGTGAAATCAAATCCGGACTTCGAAATCCTTCCTGTCCTCGCTGAACACGCCTGGCGCGTTCGCGGCCTGCCGAAGCTCCATCGCGATCCGTTCGATCAGATTTTGATAGCCCAGGCGCTCTGCGAGAGAATGACTTTGATGACCCACGATCCGTGGATGGCGCGATACGAAGCGCCCATCTTCGGTCACTGAGCCCATTTAGCCACCGGCGCCCTGTGGGGCGACCCGCGCCGACCGTAACACTTGCCGGAGCCTGAGTTCTCTAGTGAAACATCGATGGATCAAGGTCGCCTGCTGGGTGGCGCCGGCGAGTGCGTTCGCCCTGCCGCTCGTCGCCCTGGCGCAGGCCGCGCCCGATGTGGCGCGCGCCCCAATGACGGCGGCGACGCCCCCAACGGATACCGCGACGGCCGAGCTGGTGGTCACCGCACGGCGCCTCGACGCCGCCCGCGCCTCGATCCAGCCGCAGTTGGGGGCTTCGGCCTACACCATCGATTCCAAGGCCATCGAGTCGCTGCCCGGCGGCGACAACACCGCGCTCAGCCAGGTCGTCCTCCAGGCCCCCGGCGTCGCCCAGGATTCCTTTGGCCAGCTTCACGTGCGGGGCGAGCACAATGGCCTGCAATACCGGCTGAACGGGGTCATTTTGCCCGAGGGCCTCAGCGTATTTGGCCAGGCCCTTAACCCGCGGCTGGCCGACAAGGTCGAGCTGATCACCGGGGCGCTGCCGGCGCAGTACGGGCTGCGCACCGCCGGGATCATCGACATCACCACCAAGAGCGGGGTGTTCAAGAACGGCGGCGCGGTGTCGATCTATGGCGGCAGCCACGGCGAAATCGAGCCGAGCTTCGAGGCCGGCGGACGTTCGGGGGCCATCAATTTCTTCGTCTCGGGCAGCTTCCTGCATGACGATCTGGGCATCGAATCGCCGGACGGCAGCTCGACCCCGCTGCACGATCGCACCGATCAGTTCGAGGGCTTCGCCTTTCTGGAAGACATCATCGATGCTTCGAACCGGGTGTCGCTGATCGCGGGGACCTCCGACGACGCTTTCCAGATCCCCAACCGGGCCGGTCAGACGCCGTCCCTGTTCTTCGGGCCAAACGGCGATCAGCCGCTCATCGTCGATGGCCAGACCAGCTTTCCCAGCGCCGATCTGAACGAGACTCAGAAGGAGATCACCCACTACGGCGTGGTCACCTGGCTGCATGCGGCCGATCGCTGGACGACGCAGGTGTCGCTGTTTGGGCGTTACTCGACCCTTAGCTTCACACCCGATCCGCTCGGAGATCTGCTGTTCACCGGCATCGCCCAGACCGCAGCCAAGAAGGATATCGCCGGCGGCATCCAGGCCGAAGGCGCCTACCACGCCGGCGAGGCTCATACCGTGCGCGCCGGGGTCATCGTCGAGCTGGACCGCGCCACCAGCGCCACGAGCTCGCAGGTGATTGCGCTTGGGGCCAACAACGCCGAGCTCAGCGACCAGCCGGCGACCATCGTCGATACCGGCGCGCAGACCGCCAAGACCTTCAGCGCCTATGTGCAGGACGAGTGGAAGATCAGTCAGAGCCTGACCGTCAACTACGGCCTGCGGTTCGACCAGTTCGATGGCTTCCGCAATGAAAACCAGCTGAGCCCGCGGGCCAATCTCGTCTGGCAGCCGACGCTTTCGACCACCATTCACGCAGGCTACGCGCGCTATTTCTCACCGCCGCCGTTCGAACTGGTCGGCGAGCGTACGGTGACCCGGTTCGCCAATACCACCGCCGCCTCGCCGGTTACCGTGGACACCACGCCATTTTCCGAGCGGGCCAACTATTTCGACATCGGCGCGTCGCAGGAGATCACCCATCGCCTGACCGTCGGCGTCGACAGCTATTACAAGACCTCCCGCGACCTCATCGACGAGGGCCAGTTCGGAGCCCCGATCATCGAGACGCCGTTCAACTATGCGCAGGGACGCCAGTACGGGGTCGAACTCGACGCCACCTACAACCGCGGCCCCCTGACCACCTATGCGAACTTCGCCTACGCCAGGAACCAGGGCCGCGATATCGTCTCCAGCCAGTTCAATTTTTCGGCCGCGGACCTGGCCTACATCGCCGATCACTTCATCTATCTGGATCACGACCAGACCTACACCGCATCGGCCGGCGCCTCGTATCTGTGGCGAGGAACCCGCGTCGGCGGCGATCTGATCGTCGGCAGCGGCCTGCGCGCCACCGGCGCCGACGCCATCCCGAACGGCGAGCATCTGCCGGCCTATGTGCAGGTCAACCTGGCGCTCTCGCACCGGTTCGAAACCTCGCCGTTGGGCGCCCTCGAGATCCGCCTGGACGTGATCAACCTCCTCGACCGCACCTACGCCCTGCGCGATGGCACCGGCATCGGCGTCGGCGCTCCGCAATTTGGTCCGAGACGCGGTGTGTTTGGAGGGATCACCAAAGAGTTCTGAAGACGGATCGCTCGACAAGCGCGACGCTTCGGCCTATGCCTGCGCCTATGCCATTGGCGGGCCTATGACTCTTGACCGGCGCGTGAAGCTCTTTCGCAACGGCCGTAATCAGGCAGTGCGGATACCCCGTGAATTCGAACTCCCCGGCGCCGACGCCGTTATGCGCAAAGAGGGGCGGCGACTGATCATTGAACCGGCCGAGCCGCAATCTCTTCTGGCCTTGTTGGCTACTCTGGAGACTCTCAATGAAGAGTTTCCCGAGTTGGACGATCCTCCGCCGGATGATGTCGATCTTTAAATGGGCTATCTGCTCGACACCAACATTGTCTCGGACCTCGTTCGCCATCCCACTGGACCGGTCGCCGCGCACATACGCGCCATCGGCGAAGGGCAGGTCTGCACCAGCATCATCGTCGCGGCCGAACTGCGCTTCGGGGCGGCCAAAAAAGGGTCGCCACGGCTCACCCGACAGCTGGAGGCAGTGCTTGCCGCGATCAGCGTTGTGGCGTTCGAAAAGCCGGCCGACACGGCCTACGGCGAACTCCGCGCCAGGCTGGAAGCCATCGGCCAGCGGATCGGCGCGAACGATCTTTTCATCGCCGCCCACGCCATGGCGCTTGGTCACACCATCGTCACCGACAACGCCCGCGAGTTCGCTCGCATTCACGATCTCCCCCAAGAGAACTGGCTGAGATGACTGGCACCGCCAGCGCGCCCGACCTGCTTCTCATCGCTCTTGGTATCGCCACCGCCGCGGCGACGTTTCTCGGCGGGTCGCTGGCGCTGCGGTTCGCAAAGCTTATCCACCTGATACTCGGCTTCAGCGCCGGGGCGGTGATTGGGGTCGCCTTGCTCGATCTGTTGCCCGAGGCGCTGGAGCTGGGCGGCGCTCACGCGGCGCGCGGCCTCGCCGGCATGGCCGCGGCCGGATTCATCGGCTATTTCGTCGTCGACCGGGCGATGCTGATCGGCGCGGCTGCTCGCCCCGGTCACCGCGGCCACATGGGCGCGGCCAGCCTGACGGTGCACAGTTTTCTCGACGGCCTGGGCATCGGCCTGGGTTTTCAGGTTTCAGCCGCCGTCGGCGCCGTCCTGGCCATCGCCGTCCTGGCCCACGACTTTTCCGATGGCGTCAACACCGTCAACATCAGCCTCCAGGCCTCCGGCGACCCGGCCACCGCGCGCCGATGGCTGATCGCCGACGCCGCGGCCCCGATCGCCGGCATCGCCGCCAGCCGCGTGATCGTCGTCCCGCAACCCCAGCTGGCCGGCGTGCTCGCTGTGTTCACCGGATTTTTCCTGTACATCGGAGCCAGCGAATTGCTGCCAGACAGCCACCAGCGTCATCCCAGAGCCTGGACGACGGTCGCCACCGTCCTCGGCGTCGCCCTGATCTGGCTCGCCGTGCGCCTAGCCGGAGGCTAGGCAAACTATCCATTCTTCCCCCTCTATCTGGGGGAAGTACCCGCGAAGCGGGGGAAGGGGGTCCTTGGCGGCGCTGCTAGACCCCCTTCGTCTCGGCGCGAAGGCGCGCCGATCCACTTCCCCCAGATAGAGGGGGAAGAGTCGGCCGAAACTCCGGTTATCTTCCCCTCTTTGGGGGAAGTACCCGCGAAGCGGGGGAAGGGGGTTTTGCAGCATTCAAATTGAGCGACGGGTGACGTAGAACCGCAACTTCATTTCGTTACGAAAGACCCCCCATGATCCTCTATGGCTCTTAAATGTCGCCCTATGTGCGCAAGACCCTGGCCTATATGGCCGAAAAGGGCCTGGAGGTTGAGCTGAAGGTCGCCGGTCTCGGCTCGACCGATCCGGCGTTCCTTGAGGCCAGTCCGTTTGGCAAGATGCCGGGCTTCCGCGACGGCGACTTCGCCATTTCCGACTCGACCGCCATCATCACCTATCTCGAGACCAAGCATCCGTCGCCGCCGCTGCTGCCCGCCGCGCCGGAAAGCCGCGCGCGCACCATCTGGTACGAGGAGTTCGCCGACACCATCCTCGTCGCCTGCATGGCCAAACTTTTTTTTAACCAGATCGTTTCCCCGCGGTTTCTGGGCAGGCCGGGCGACATGGCCGTCGCCGACAAGGCGCGCGCCGACGAACTCCCCCCGCTTCTCGACTACATCGAACGGGTGATGCCCGCCTCCGGTCATCTGGTCGACGACCGCCTGACCCTGGCCGACATCGCCGTGGCCAGCCCGTTCGTCAATTTCGCCCACTGCGGGGAAGTCCCCCAGGCCGACAGCCATCCAAAGACGGCCGCTTTCGTCTACGCCATGCTGACGCGGCCCTCATTCGCTCCGTACGTCGCCCAGGAAAAGGCCTTCCTTGCTCGGTCCCCCACCGCGTGACTGCGCGGATGCTGGGCGGATGACCAGGGCTCCGGCTCGTGCCTAGGCAGGCGCCGGTCGTTCGAAAAGGTCGGCAACCGTCCGCTCTAGTGCTTCAAGGCGACTGATAAACGCTGCGCGTTCGCGCTCTTCGGCGGCGAGGCTCTTTTCGCGCCGCATGGCGGCGGTTAGGCAACGCCAAATGGGTTCGGCGACGTCGGCAAGCGCTTCGCGTTCGTCCTTGCCATACAGGCTTCCGTCCGGTCGTGGACCGAGCAGGAGCCACCCGGACGGCTTCGCTCCCTCCGTGACCAGCGGTATGTGCACCGGCAGGAGGGGATCGCTGGGATCGACGGGTTCGTTCAGGCGACGCCTCGCCGACCAGCGGATCTTCCACTGCCTGATGTCCTCGTCGGAAAGGTTATGGGCGACCAAAACATTGCCATCGTCGTCGGACACTGCCCCGGAACCGGCGTGGAGCGCGTGGGTCACGCGATGCAGCGCCGCGTCGGCGAGTTCCGCGGGACTGGCCGTCTCGCGCAGGTTCGCGACGAGCGGCGGCAGACTCTGGCGCAGATGAAGCAGGTCATGGCGAAAGCGATGCTCGATCCACCGCGCGATACGCTGGTGCAGGGGAACGATCATCACCGCCGAGACCGCCGCGCCGACGCCGTCTGCCAGAGCGCCGAGACTGTGGCCGAGATACTCTTCGCCCAGCAATTCGATCACCCGTTCGGTGCTGGCGAACACCGCGACAAGGGCTACCGCGAGCACCGCGTAGACGGTGGACCGGGTGATCACCGTATCAACGTCATACAGCCGGTAGCGCAGAAGCGACACCAGCAAGCCAAGGGGGAAAGCCAATGGAATGACGAGGCCGCTGAATTGTCCGAACAGATATTCCGCCGTGGGTCCGATCACCGCCGCGACAAGGCCATTCTCTGTCGCCAGACCGATCACGCCGCCAAGGATCATGACAGCGCCCCCGAAAAGCGCCCACTTGATCTGCTGGCGCTGAACGCCTCGCGGCGCGTTGCGGAAGCGAAGCAGGATCGATCCGACCACGAAGATGAAGATCGTCACGTCGAGCGCGCTACCGAGCACCTGTAGTGAATCCTTCGTCCCCAGGACGAAGTTGGTCGCGGCGTTGGCGACGACGTAGGCGGTCGGAACCATCCACGCCCATCGCGCCCAGCGGGTGGCGAATCGGCCGTCCGGAAAAGCGCACATGCCGACGAACATCGCCCAGTAGCCAAGTACGTAGAGGAGGTTTTCGGTCCAGCTCACCGCGCCAGCCGACAGCGGCAGGTGCAGCTGCCAGAGCCAATAGTCGGAGGCGTTGCCATAGGCGAGCAGGAGAAACCCAAACGCTAGCAGCATCGCTTCCGGATCACGCCGCCGCTTGCGCGCCAAGAGCACGGAAATCGCCACGAGAATTGACGCCGCCGCAGGGCGCTGCGCCGCGACATTCACCTCCGCGACGAGTAGTGGAAGCCCTGAGTGCGGGTCGCGCGTCTGGTCGAGGGTATCCGTTCGCGCCAGTCGGTGGCGGGTGACACGGCCCGCCGCGTCCTCGGTATCGACGATCAGCGGCCCCCGTGACCGCGCCAGCCTCGCGCCGACATCGATCTCGGTCGTTCCGGGCGCGAACTCGACGCCCCCCAGCGCGACGATGCGATCGCCGGAGACGACGCCGGCCGTTTTCGCCCGCGGCCCCGCGTCCATGACAATGGCGTGACCATCATCGGCGCCGAGCCTGAAGTCATAATGCGCGGCGGCGGGAAGATCGCGAAACCCGATGATGGCGTCGTACCAGGCGGTGGTCAGAACAATCGCTGCGACGAGAGCCGCAAGGAGGACATAGATCCCCTGGGCCACCGCCGCCCTTCGGCCCTCCAGCGACGGCAATCGGTCCGGTAATCTCATCGGCCCCCCGCCCGGGATTTTCTACCGCGTCAGCAGGGCATGCAACGATGCAATTGACCGAGGCTATTCATGGCGATTTCCAAATCGGCGCCCAAGTTGCGCCCCGCCGGGATGTTCTGCTCACGCGATGAAGCGTCTAACGGTGGTTGTTGTCGCGCTTTGTCTGGCCGCATGCGCGCCGACATTCCAACACGCGGGTCGTCCGACCGCGCGGTTTGATGGCCCTCGCCTCGGCGCGCGCAGCTTCGTCAGCTTCGATGGCGCGCGGCTTGGCCTGACCCGCTGGGATGCGACCGGCGCGGCGCCCTGGGCGGTGATCGTCGCCGTCCACGGCATGGATGACTACGCCAACGCCTTTCACCTGGCGGCGCCATACTGGGCCGCTCATGGCGTGACCACCTACGCCTACGACCAGCGGGGCTTTGGCCGCTCGCCGGAACGCGGCATCTGGGCGCCGGACGACCTGAAGACCGAAGACCTGCGCACGTGCGTCGCCCTGGTCCGCGCGCGTTATCCCGGGGCGATCATCGCCGTCGTCGGTGAAAGCCTCGGCGGAGCGGTGGCCGTCGAAGCCTTCGCCTCGCCAAGGCCGCCTGCCGCCGACCGCCTGTTGCTGCTGGCGCCGGCCGTCTGGGGCTGGTCGACCCAGCCCGTGCCCGACAGGCTCGCCCTGTGGCTGGCCGCCCTCGCGGCCCCATCGGCGGTGATCACCCCGCCGCGCTGGCTCACCGGCCGCATATCGCCCAGTGACAACCGCGCCGAACTGATCGCCATGGGCGCCGATCCGCTGATGATCTGGGGCGCGCGCTCCGACGCGCTCTACGGACTGGTGAGCACCATGGAGAGCGCCTGGCGCGCTATCGGACGCCTTCGCGGGCCGACGCTTTACCTCTACGGCGCCCACGACGAGATCATCCCCAAGAACGCCGCCTTCAGCGCCGCCGCGAGACTGCCCGCCGGCGACCGCACCGCGTTTTACGCGCGCGGATGGCACCTGTTGCTGCGCGACCACCAGGCGCCGACGGTCTGGGACGATATCCTCGCCTACATCCGCGATCCCGCCGCCCCGCTGCCATCCGGCGCTCCTCCCATACCGGCGCCCCATTCCCGAGACGCCCGACGTTTGAATGAATAATCAGATGGTTAGGGGGTGTTTTGAAGGTGGTTTTTCAACACAAAGAACACGAAGGGGCACGAAGAACACGAAGAGAATGAGTGTATTTCCCTGCGGCGCGATAGCGCCTGTCATCGATTTCGCGGTGTGCCTGTTCCAAGGTGAAGCTCGGCGCTTCGCGCCCTTGGTGTTCTTCGTGCTCTTTGTGGTCTTTGTGTTGAAAAGAACTCGCTGGACGCACCGCAAATGTTCGCGGATTGAGGTCGCTTGGTAGGCCGGGCGGGGTTGTGGGGGGAGGGGGCATTGGCGTAGAGGCGGCGCCATTCCCCGCCGCCTGGTGAGTTTGCATGAGCGTCTTCGAGTCCGCCGCCTTCGATAATCACGAAGGCGTCCACGCCTTCTGGGACGCGCCGTCGGGCCTCAAGGGCTTCATCGCCATCCATTCGACCGCGCGCGGCCCCGCCGCCGGCGGCTGCCGGATGTGGCCCTATGAGAGCGAACAGGCGGCGCTAGACGACGGGCTGCGCCTTTCGCGGGCGATGTCCTACAAGAACGCCATCGCCGATATTCCGCTGGGCGGCGGCAAGGCGGTGATCATCGGCGATTCCACCGCGTGCAAGACCCCGGCGCTGTTCGAAGCCTTCGGCCGCGCCGTGGAGACCCTGGGCGGGGCCTATTGGGCGGCCGAGGATGTCGGGCTGACCCCCGCCGATCTGGCGCATGCCCGCAAAACCACCCGCTTCGTGGCCGGGCTCGAGGGACATCCCGCCGCCTCCGGCGATCCCAGCCCGATCACCGCCGACGGGGTCGCGCGCGGGGTTGCGCTGTGCGTGCGCCGCGCGCTCGGCCGCGACCTCGCCGGGATCACCGTCGCCATCCAGGGCGTCGGCCATGTCGGCGCGGGCCTCGCCGACCGTCTCGCCGCCGCCGGCGCGCGCCTGGTGATCGCCGACGCCAACCCCGAGGCGGTGCGGGCGGTCGCCGAACGCACGGGGGCGACGGTGGTCTCGCCGCAGGCCATCTTCGACGCGGACGCCCAGGTTTTCGCCCCCTGCGCGCTGGGCGGAGCCCTGACCCTGGCCACCCTCGAGCGGCTCAAGCCGCGCATCATCGCCGGCGGGGCCAACAACCAGCTCGGCGATCCGCGGGTCGGCCAGGCGCTGTTCGATCGCGGCTTCACCTACGCCCCCGATTTCGTCATCAACGGCGGCGGGATCATCAACATCGCGGCCGAGATCCGCGCCATCGACGCCGGCGGCGCCTACGAGCCGGCCTGGGTCGAAAGCAAGGTCGCGCGGATGATCCAGACCCTCGGCCAGGTCTTCGACCGCTCAGCGGACGAACGGCGCCCGACGCACGAGATCGCCATCGAAATCGCCAAGGCCCGGATCGCGGCGGCGGCCTAGATTCTTCCCCCTCTAGCTGGCGACTACGGCATTCACAAATCTCGACGAACGGCCCTCGAAACACGTCTCCCTGTGGGAGAAGGGTCTCAGGCGCGCCTTGGCGGCTCACGCCAAGAAGCCGGCCTCGGCGAAGTCGACCATGCGGCTCAGCAGGCTCTCGACGTCGCCCTCGCGCGTCACCCCGCCGGAAAGGGCGTGCAGGCGGTCGAACTCGGCAAAGCGGTTGTTGTGGATCATGCCGAGGGTGAAATGCAGGCGCCAGTAGACCTCTTCGGGGGCGAGATCGGGCCGCGCGGCGATCAGGGCGTCGGCGAACCGGCGCAGGTGCGACACGTCGGTGCGCAGAACCTCGCGCACGCCTTCGCCGCCTTCGCTGCGCGCGCGGATGATGAACTGCATCGAGATCCGCCGCGCGTCATCGGGCCTCGACCAGCGCAGCGGCGGCTCGATCAGGGCGGTGAGGATCGCGCGCACGGGAGGCTTGCCCCCGTGGCGGTCGGCCGCCTCATGCAGCATCCGGGCCCGCTCGCGGTTGAGTTCACCCGTGCGCCTGCGAAAGATCTCGAACAGCAGGCCGTCCTTGGAGCCGAAGTGATAGTTGACCGACGCCAGGTTCACTCCCGCGGCGGCGGTGATGTCGCGCACCGAAACGCAACGAAGACCATGGAGCGCAAAGAGGCGCTCCGCGGCGCCGAGCACCGCCGCCTTGGTCGCCGCGTCGCGCTCGGGATCGGCTTCGACGGGCGGCTGCAGGGTTTCGGTCATGCCAGTGAGTCTTAGGCGTCCAGGAAAGTGGCGCAAGGGACGGCGGTTGGCTTCATCGTCTCGGCGGATCTATGATTTGCAGGTATATCGACCTCCGATCGGGTTGCAGCCATGCTCGCCATTCGCCTGCCAAAAGACATCGAAGACCGGCTGAAAGCTCTGGCCGCCGCGACTGGGCGCACCAAGACTTTCCATGCGCGCGAGGCGATCGTCGGTCACCTCGCCGAACTGGAACATCGCTACGTAGCGGAAAACCGCCGCGTCGAAGTCCGGGACGATCCTTTCGGCGCATTCGAAGAATGGAATTCCGCGGCAGACCGGTCGGGCTATGCCGGTTTTTGAGCAGGGTCAGATCGTCCGCCTGCGATTTCCCTAGACCGATAGGCCTAGAGCGGATTCCGACCAGGCTGATTGCCGCCTTGCGCCCCCTCCACCACTTCGTGGTCCCC
>DATCCB010000002.1:0-46053 GCA_036511515.1 Caulobacteraceae bacterium
ACCCTCAGGGAATCACAAAGCCTTCGACGAGGGAATCCTTCACACGCACGTAGCGGGGCAGGAGTTTAGCAAATTCCTCGCCCGCGCGGCGGGGGAGGGGGACCGCCGGCGCAGCCGGTGGTGGAGGGGGCGCAAGGCGGCGACCAAGCTGGTCGGAAATCGCCCTAGCTTCGCCGCCAGGCTCATCGGCAAGCGGCGCCGCCTTCCAGTCGAGCCTCAGCCTTGGACCAGCGCGGCGAGCTTCATGACCGTGTTCCAGTTGCGCGCCGTTCCCCGCTGACCGAGCGTGCGATCGATCAGAGCGGTCGTCAGGCGGGAATTGCCCATGCCATCCGGGTAAACGACGTAGAGTTCGCGGCCCCGCGCTTCGAGCGTTTCCCGGTCGACGATCGCCGCACGCAGCGTGCGCACCGCCTGGGCCGCAAGCGTTTGCTTGAACGCCATCGCCACCAGGCGGGCAGGATCGTCACGCGCCTCGCGGGTGAAGGGATTGGCGGCGACGATCTCCCGCCATTCAGCCGCGGTTCTGACCATGAAAGCGGTGCGCAATCCCAGGCGCGCCTCGGCCTGCGATTCCAGCAGCGCCTCCAGTTCTGGCGTCGGTGTCGGCGCGCATTGGAAGATCAGATTGCCGCTCTGCAGCAGCGAGCGCGGGTTGGTAAAATTGAGGGTGGCGAGCATGGCGCGCAGATCGGCCATGGCTGCCAGCTGTCGGCCGCCGACGTTGATCCCGCGCAGCAGGGCGATGTGGGTGATCAGGTCCACGCCAGGGCCTCGCGGCCGCGCAGGACCGCTTCGGTCAAGGCCGTATGCTTCGCCTCGTTTGGCGGGTGCAGGGTAAGGGCTGGCAGGATCTGCAGCGGCGCCTTGCCGCTCTTGATCGCGCGCACCAGCACGCGCTTGGCGGGCGCATCGGCGAAGGGCTGCACCGGACGAATCTGGAACGACCCAGCGCCGCTCGCCAGGAGCGCGAGTATTTCGGCCAGGCGGTCGGCCCGGTGGATCACGGTGATCGAACCGCCCTGTCGGACCGCCTTGAGTAGGAACGCGGCCCACGAGCCCAGACCCTGGCCGGCGATCCAGGCGGCGCGTTTGGCGGGACTGGGCCCGCGCAGGGCCGACGGATCGTCGAAAAACGGTGGATTGGCCAAAGCGGCGTCGAAGGGGGCCAGCCCGGCCCGCGAAAAAGGCTGGTCAACATCACCGGCGACAACCAGCACCCTGTCGGCCACGCCATTGGCTGCGATGTTGGCGCGCGCCAGGTCAAGCGCCGCGGGATCATTCTCGACGCCGACGAAGCTCGCGCCCGCAATCCGCGCCGCCGCCGCCAGCATCACCGCGCCCACGCCGCAGCCCGCATCCAGCACCCGGTCGCCCGGCCGCGCGTCGCAGGCTGCGGCCAGCAAGGCGGCGTCCAATCCGGCGCGGTAGCCCTCCCGCCGCTGCCGAAGGCGGATCCGCCCGTCAAGAATGTGATCGTCGGTCAACGCCACGGGTAACCTGTCGCCTCTGCCCGCCTTGACCGTGACCTATCGCGCAACCATTGTCTCCAGACCAACCCCCAGGCGGGCGCGAGAAGGTCAGGAACGCATGGTCTTGGACGCGGCCGAAGCCATCATTGCCCGACCGGCCGGATCCGCCGAGCGCCTGATGGCTCTGGCCGCCGACGACATGGCCGAGGTCGACGCTCTGATCGCCGCGCGCATGCAAAGTCCCGTGCAGGTGATCCCGGCCCTGGCCGACCACCTGATCGAGGCCGGGGGCAAGCGCCTGCGACCGCTGCTCACCGTGGCCGCGGCGCGGCTGGTCGGGGCCAGGAGCGATGCGTTTCTGAAACTGGCCGCGGCGGTGGAGTTCATCCACACCGCAACCCTGCTGCATGACGACGTCGTCGACGCCTCGCAGCTGAGGCGTGGCAAGGTCGCCGCCCACCTGATCTGGGGCGCGCCGTCCAGCGTGCTCGTCGGCGATTTCCTGTTCGCGCGGGCTTTCGAACTGATGGTCGAGACCGGCGTCATGCGGGCGCTGGAAATTCTCGCCAGAGCTTCGCGGGTGATCGCCGAAGGCGAAGTGCTGCAGCTGACGCGCGCGCACGATCTCAACCTCTCCCAGACCACCTATCTGCAGATCATCACCGCCAAGACCGCCGAGCTGTTCGCCGCGGCGGCGGAGGCCGGGGCCGTGTCCGCCCACGCCAGCGCCGCCCAGTGCGCGGCCCTGCGCGCCTTTGGCCAGAACCTCGGCCTCGCCTTCCAACTCGCCGACGACGCCCTCGACTACGGAGGCGCGACCGAGACGCTCGGCAAGAACGCCGGCGACGATTTCCGTGAAGGCAAGGCGACGCTGCCGCTGCTCCTGGCCATCGCGCGCTCGGGGCCGAGGGAGGCCGATTTCTGGCAGCGCGCCATCGGCGCCAAGGAGCGCACGGAAGCCGACTTCCGCCGCGCCCGTGAACTGGTCGTCGGCGCCGGGGCCCTTGAAGCGACGCTCGACCTGGCGGCCGAATACGCGGCCAACGCCAAGGCCTCCCTGGCCGTATTCCCGGCCGGCGAGTGGCGCGCCGCCCTTGAAGGCGTCGCCGATTTCGCGGTCAGCAGAAGGGCTTAAGGGGGGCGTCGCCGCGCCCCCTCCGTCACAGCGCAAGAGCGCTGCGCCACCTCCCCCGCGCGAGGGGCGCAAGGGAGGAGTTTTCCGTTATTCCTCCCTCGCAAGCGCAGCGCCGCAGGGGAGGGGGACCGCCGGCGAAGCCGGTGGTGGAGGGGGCGCGCGGCGCCTACCCCGGCCCGATCATCTTTTCGGGGCGGACGATCTCATCGAACTGGGCCGCCGTGACATAGCCGCCCGCCACCGCCTCTTCCCGTAAGGTCGTGCCGTTCTTCAGGGCGGCCTTGGCGATCTTGGCTGCGTTGTCGTAGCCGATGGTGGGGGTGAGCGCGGTGACCAGCATCAGCGAGCGGTCTAGGGATGCCTTGATGTTGTCGGCGCGCGGCTCGATGCCGACCACGCAATGATCGGTAAAGCTCAACGCGGCGTCGGCCAGCAGCCGCACGGACTGCAGGAAATCATAGGCCATCACCGGGTTGAAGACATTCAGTTCGAAATGCCCCGAGGCGCCGGCGAAGGTGATCGTCGCCTGGTTGCCGAACACCTGGGCGCAGACCATGGTCATCGCCTCGCATTGGGTCGGATTGACCTTGCCCGGCATGATCGAGGAGCCCGGCTCGTTCTCGGGCAGGGAAAGCTCGCCGAACCCCGACCGCGGGCCGCTGGCCAGAAAGCGGATGTCGTTGGCGATCTTGAACAGGCTGGCGGCGACGGTGTTGAGCGCGCCGTGGCTGAAGACCATGGCGTCGTGCGCCGCCATCGCCTCGAACTTGTTGGGGGCAGAGGTGAAGGGCAGGGCGGTGATCTGGGCGATCTTCTCCGCCACCATCGCCGCGAAACCGACCGGGGAATTGAGGCCGGTGCCCACCGCCGTGCCGCCCTGCGCCAGCTGCATCAACAGCGGCAGGCTGCCTTCGATGCGAGCGATGCCGTTTTCGACCTGCTGGGTATAGCCGGAGAACTCCTGACCCAGGGTTATCGGGGTGGCGTCCTGGGTATGGGTGCGGCCGATCTTGATCATCGACGCCCACGCCTGCGCCTTGTCGTTGAGGGCGTTGCGTAACGACACCAGGGCCGGGAGCAGGCTGTGAACGATTTCCTCCGCCGCGGCGATATGCATGGCGCTGGGGTAGCAGTCGTTGGAGGACTGGCTGAGATTGACATCGTCGTTGGGATGGATCGGCTGTTTCGAGCCCAGGGTCCCGCCCAGCATCTCGATGGCCCGGTTGGAGATCACCTCGTTGGCGTTCATGTTCGACTGGGTGCCAGACCCGGTCTGCCAGACCGCGAGCGGGAAGTGGGCGTCGAGCTTGCCTTCGATGACCTCCTGCGCGGCGTTGACGATCGCCTGGCCCTTGGCGGGGTCGAGTACGCCCAGCGCCATGTTGGCCTCCGCCGCGGCGCGCTTGACGATGCCGAGCGCGCGGACGACGGCGAGCGGCTGCTTCTCCCAGCCGATCTTGAAGTTGCAAAGCGAGCGCTGGGTCTGCGCGCCCCAGTAGCGGTCGGCGGGAACCTCGATGGGCCCGAAGCTGTCGGTCTCGGTGCGCGTGCCGGTCATGGACCCCCCTTTGCCACGCGAGGGCGAAACGGCGAGGCGGCGAGCAGGGGCCGAATGGCCTTGCCGACGGCCAGCTGAGGCTTAGATGGCGGCCAGGCGTCCTCGGCGCGTTCACGCTTGGCGACACAGGCCCCCACCGCTGGCGCGAGACCCAGAAAGCCGGTCGCGGCGGGCAGCGCCTCGAGCACGCACCCGTCGAAGAACGGATAGATGTCGGCCTCGCTGCAGCCGAACGAGGCCCTGTCGGATCTGGCCGCGGTAAGGATCATCCGGTTGTCGCCCTTCAGCGCCGGGATGAACACGCCCGAGAAGCAGGCCGAGAGAATGATCACCGTCGGTCGCGCGCCGCAGCTGTTCGCAACGATCGTCCGGAGCAGGCGAGGCGTCGCCAGACTGTCGTCAAGGACGATGCCCTGGGGAGAGCCGTGGGTGGTGAAATAGATCAGGCAGCCCCCCGGCGCGCGGCCGGTCAGGGCGCGCAGGTCATCGAAGATGCCTTGAGGATCGGTCTTGCGCGGAGCGTCGGCCAGGTAGCGTTGCGGCCGGACAGAAAACTGGATCAGGTTCGCCGGAGAGAACCCCGCCTTTTCAAAAGCATGGGCGACATCCCTGCGGGCATTGTCGAAGGTTTCGGTCGGGTTGTTGGTGTGAGCGGCGTGATAGTCGCCGGCGACGATGATCGCCGCCCAGTTGGAAAAGCGGCTCTGCGCCCGCGCGCAGCCTCCTTGCGCGCCCAGGGCGACCAGCGCCGCGATGATCAGCAGACGCATTTTCATGGAAGCTTATTTGTAGCTCTTGAACGGCGTCGGCACGGCCGTGCCGGTGGCCTTGGCGACCAGGCGATCCTCAGCGTCGTAGAGTTCGCCCTCGGTGAAGGCGATGGTCTTGCCCCAGCGCACCACGCGACCGACGCCGCGAAGCGCGCCTGGCGCCGCCGGGCGAAAGAAGCTGGTCTTCATCTCGACGGTGGGCGCGACGCAGGTCATCGCCGAGGCGACCATGCAGGCGACCGACATCACCTCGTCGAGCATCGCGCACAGATAGCCGCCCTGGATCTGCTTCATCGGGTTCGCGAGCAGTTCGGCGCTGGCGTCGAACGCCGCCTCGACGGTCCTGGTCGCCTGGCTGACGCTCAGCATGCGAAAACCGAGCGTGCGCGACCCGGACGGCTGGTTCCTGGTGCGCAGGAACCGCTGCAGGATGGCCTCGTCGGTGAGGGGCGCCGCTTCATCGACGGGCGTATCGGTCATCGAAAAGCTGCCTACTTCTTACGGAACTGATCGAGGGAGACGACTTTGGGCTCCTCGCCGCCGCTTGACTTGGCTGTCTTTGCCGCAGCGGTCTTGTCGGCCTTGGCCGCGGTCTGGGGGGTCGGCGCCGGCGCCTCGCGCAGATATTCAGGCGGCGTGAATTCGAGACGGAAGCGCACGCTGGGGTCTTCAAAACGGGTGATGGCGGCGTACGGGATCGACAGAATCTGCGGCTGGCCGCTGAAGCGCAGGGTGACCGAAAAGAAGGTCTCGCCCGGCGCCAGGTCCCAGTACTGGTTCTGCAGGACGATGGTCATCCCTTCCGGATACTGGCTTAGCAGCGGCTTGGGCCCGGAAACCCCCGGCGCGTCGGTGCGGAAGCTGATGTAGAAAAGGTGCTCTCCGGGGAGGCCCGCCGGGGCCGCGGCGCGTTTCAGGGCCGCCCGGACCACGCCGCGCAGGGCTTCCTGCTGCAGCTGGTCATAGTGCATCAGATCGGGGGTCTGTTCGCTCGCCATGGCGCTGAGCCTAACGCGGCAAGGGCCCATGGCAAGGGCGGGGCTCAAGGAAATCGTATGCGCGCGCGGGAGGAAGTGGGGGGCTTCTGTTGCCAGGCGCCCCCCGAGCCCCGCCTGGCGCTGCTAAGACACCAGGGCTTTAGGTCGAATCCGACCGCACCGCTTACGCGGCGAGGGCGTACTCTTGAGCGAAGTTATCGTTCGCATTTAGTTTATGGCCCGGAAGCGGTGAGCCACGCCGGGAGAAAGCAACGCCTTTAGACGTCTGTCGATGCTGATCGGCCCCTCAAAGTCCCGCCGATAACGCGGGGGCTGAAGAGAATTGGTGGAGCCGCCGGGAATCGCACCCGGGTCCAGTCCGGTTATTACGCGCGCGTTTATCTCCATAGTCCGGAGTGATCCGAACCCCCCCGATATAGGCCAGATCCACTTCGAAATGAAGAACCCCGCCGGCGAAGCGCGAATGGAGGGGGATTTTTTCGCCAACCGACAGCCGGCCTTCGCCAGCGGCCATGGCTGCGGGGGTAAATGGGTCCTAGGTTCGGGACGGTAACCTTCAGGAGCGCCCTGCGATGAAAAGCCTGCTGCATTCGGCCAAGTTCCTGGCCCTCGACATGGCCTCGACGATCTTCTTCGTCGTGCTCTTCGAACTGACCGGCAATGTCGTCCTCTCGGTCGCCATCGGCATGGTCCTCGGCATCGTCCAGATCGGCTGGGTGCTGGCGCGCCGCCGACGCCCGGACGCCATGCAGTGGCTGAGCCTGTTTCTGGTGCTGGCCACGGGCGCGGCGACCTTCATCACCAAGGACCCGCGATTCATCCTTTTCAAGCCGACGATCATCTACTGCATCGTCGGCGTGGTGATGCTCAAGCGCGGCTGGATGAATCGCTACCTGCCGCAGCGGGCGATGCTGATCGTGCCCGACATCGGCGTCGTCTTCGGCTTCATCTGGGCGGGACTGATGTTCTTCAGCGGGGCGCTCAACCTCGCCATCGCCCTGCGCGGCGACATGGCTCTCAGCCTGAAATTCCTGGCTATCTTTCCCTTGGCCAGCAAACTCACCCTGTTCGCCATCCAGTACGCGATTATGCGTTTCATCGGCCGGCGTCGCTACCTCGCCATGACGCCGCAGGCGCAGGCCGCCTTCGAAGCTGGTGCCGACGGCGCCGAGACTGTTCAGCACGCGGGAGCGGCGGCCTGATCACGCCCCGAGCGTCGGTGTCCCCTAGAGCACTTTCCGACCAGACTGGTTTGGCCTTGCGCCCCTTCCGTCACGGCGCTGATCGCGCCGCGACACCTTCCCCGCGTTGCGGGGCAGGAGTTTTCTAAATTCCTCACCCGCGCAGCGGGGGAGGGGGACCACGAAGTGGTGGAGGGGGCGCAAGGCGGCGATCAACCTGATCGGAATTCGCCTCAGCCCCTCGGATAAAGAATGATCTGGGTGCAGCGGAACACCGCGAGCAGCCGCCCGGTCGCCTCGTCGCTGAAGTGGGCGTCCCACACCTGGGTCGTCCGCCCGCCGTGCAGCAGCTTCGCCGTGCAGACCCCGGCGCCCTTGGTCAGGGTGCCCATGAAGTTGCACTTCACCTCGACGGTGGTGAAGCCCGTCGCGCCCTCCGGCCACGCCGTCGAAACGCCATAGGCGCAGAGGATGTCGGCGACCGACAGCACCACGCCCGCCAGGAGATATCCGGTGTGGGCGACAAGGTCCTCCCGCATCTCGAGGCGGCCCGTCACCTTCCCAGGCTCGACCTCGGTAATCCGCAAGCCCAGGTGCTCGGGCAGCTTGCCGATGTTGGCGCGGTTGAGGTCTTCCAGCGAAGTTCGGTTGGTCGTCTCGGGCAAGTCCGGTTTCCTCCGCCGAGTTACAGCGTCTCGACGCCGCGTTCGATGGAAAGCACGCCGGTGCGCGAAACTTCGACCAGGCCGAGCGGCCGCATCAGGTCGATGAACTTGTCGATCTTCGACGGCGCGCCGGTCAGCTCGAAAATGAAGCTGGCGGTGGTGGTGTCGATGACCTTGGCGCGGAAGATCTCGGCCAGGCGCAGGGCCTCGACGCGTTCGGCCCCGTGCCCGGCGACCTTGATCAGGGCCAGCTCGCGCTCGGCCCCGTTCGGATCCTTGGTGACGTTCTGCACGTGCCGGGTCGAGACCAGCTTCTGCAGCTGGGCCTCGATCTGGGCGAGCACGTGCGGCGTGCCGCGGGTGACGATGGTGATCCGGCTGGTGTGGGCGTTGCGATCGGTCTCGGCGACGGTCAGGCTCTCGATGTTGTAGCCGCGCGCGGCGAACAGGCCGACGATCCGGTGCAGCACGCCCGGCTCATTGTCGACCAGCACCGCGAAGGTGGCCAGCGCCTCAGCCTCGACCGCGTGGCCCATGTCATAGGCGGAGGCGGGCGCGTCCTGGGTCAAACTCCTCCCTCCCCTTTATGGCTACCGGATTCACAAATCTCGAAGGCGCCTCCGAAAACCCTTCTCCCATAGGGAGAAGGGGGGCCCGCCGCTGCAAGCGGTGGGAAGATGAGGGGTTAGGATGCCAGCCGCATAACCCCTCACCGTCCCACGCTCTGGCGAGCGCGGGCCCCTCCCTCTCCCTCCGGGAGAGGTGATTTGAGGGCCGATCTTGGAGATGTGTGAATGCGGTAGCCCCATGAAGGGGAGGGAGGTCCGTCCGAGCGCCTCTCACACCAGCCTCCCGTCGACGGCGACGTCGACGTCATCGCCCAGGATCATCTCGTTGTGCGCCTTGCCCGAGGGGATCATCGGCAGGCAGTTCTCGGCCCGCTCGACCCGGCAGTCGAAGAGGACCGGCAGCGGGGTCTCGATCATCTCGATGATCCTGTCGTCCAGCTCGGCCGGCGTCTCGGCGCGCAGGCCGACCGCCCCGAACGCCTCGGCCAGCTTGACGAAATCGGGCATGCTGGCCGAATAGGAATGGCTGTAGCGCTCGCCGTGCAACAGCTGCTGCCACTGGCGGACCATGCCCATCCACTGGTTGTTGAGGATGAACACCTTGATCGGCAGGTCGTATTGGATGGCCGTGGACATTTCCTGCATGGTCATCTGCACGCTGGCGTCGCCGGCGATGTCGATGACCAGGGCCCCGGGGTGGGCGATCTGCACCCCGACGGCGGCGGGCAGGCCATAGCCCATGGTGCCAAGGCCGCCGGAGGTCATCCAGCGGTTCGGTTCCTGGAAGCGGAAGAACTGCGCCGCCCACATCTGGTGCTGGCCGACCTCGGTGGTGATGTAGACGTCCTTGTCCCGCGTCAGGGCATAGAGCCGCTGGATGGCCTGTTGCGGCTTGATCACGCTCGCCGATGCCTTGTAGGCGAGGCAGTCGCGCGCCCGCCACCGGTCGATCTCTTCCCACCATCCCTTCAGCCGCGCTCGATCGGGCGCGCGCCGCTGTGCCTTCCAGGCGCCGATCAAAGCTTCCAGCACGCGGCCGGCGTCGCCGACGATGGCGATGTCGGCGGCGATCAGCTTGCCGATCGACGACGCATCGATGTCGATGTGGATCTTCTTCGAGTCCGGCGAAAAGGCGTCGATGCGCCCGGTCACCCGATCGTCGAACCGCGCCCCGACGGCGATCATCACGTCGCAGTCGTGCATGGCGTTGTTGGCCTCGAACGTCCCATGCATGCCGACCATGCCGAGCCACGCGGGATCACCCGCGGGAAAGGCGCCAAGGCCCATCAGCGTCGAGGTCACCGGCGCGCCGGTCAGCTTCGCCAGGGCCCGCAGCGCCGCGCTGGCCGGCGGCCCGGCGTTGATCACCCCGCCGCCGGTATAGAACAGCGGCCGGCGCGCCCCGGCGATCAGGGCGCAGGCGGCCGCGATCTTGCCGACATCGCCATCGACGCGCGGCGCATAGTTGTGGCCGCTGCGCGCCTCGCCCGGGCCGACATAGACGCCGCTGGCGAACTGGACGTCCTTGGGAATGTCGACGACCACCGGCCCGGGACGGCCGGTTGTGGCGATCTTGAACGCCTCGTGCAGGACGTGCGGCAGCTCGGCGACGCTTTTGACCAGATAGTTGTGCTTGGTGCACGGCCGGGTGATGCCGACGGTGTCGCATTCCTGAAAGGCGTCGGTGCCGATCAGATGGGTCGGCACCTGGCCGGTGATCACCACCAGGGGAATCGAATCCATCAGCGCATCGACGATGCCGGTGACCGCGTTGGTCGCCCCGGGCCCGGACGTCACCAGCACAACCCCGGGCTTGCCCGTCGAGCGCGCATAGCCCTCGGCGGCGTGGGTCGCGCCCTGTTCATGGCGGACCAGCACGTGGCGCAGCCGCGGCTCGTGAAAGAGCGCGTCATAGATCGGCAGCACCGCGCCGCCCGGATAGCCGAACAGATCGCTGACCCCCTGGTCGATCAGCGCCCGCACGACCATCTGGGCCCCGGTCATGATCTCCTGGGCGGCGGCGGTCTTTCCGGCTTCGAGGACAGGATGGGCGGTCATGGGGGCGATGTTGAATGTCTCAGGGTTGCGGGCAAGAAAAAAGGCCCCGGAAGGGACCTTGGCATGCGCGACCGCGAGCGGCGGGAGGATGGCCCGCCGGTTACGGTCGCGTTGGAATTACGAGTTGGCGGGTCATTGGGGTCCTAGCTTGGGCGAATGTGACATTGTGGGGCGGGAGGCGTCAAGCTGTGGTTAAAGAAAGGGCCGAGCCCTTCGCGACCTTGCAGGGCGCCTCCCGCATTCGAGGTAAACCAGGACGTCGGCACCTGACTCAGAGCCGACACTCAGTTGATCTGCTTTTCGGCGATCTGGTTGGCGCCTTCGCATCGGCGGTGCGGTCCGGCTTCCATGAGGGGGAATCCCGCCCCTCGACCAGCCCTTCGTCGGTCTCCGGTTCGAAGGTGGGCGACCCTTGCGATTTTCGCTGATGTCATATAAATAATATGACCATGAGCTTGGCAACCCCGCCTTCCGATTTTGCGCCGAAGCATGTTCGCGCCGCCCGCGCGCTCCTCGCGTGGTCCCAGCAGGATTTGGCGAAGAAGGCCGACGTGGCGACCTCGACCGTGGCGGACTTCGAGCGCGGTCAGCGTAAGCCGGTGGCCAATAACGCCCAGGCCATGCGCGAGGCTTTGGAGGGCGCTGGCATCCAGTTCTTGCCTACGGGGGCCGTGGTCGGCCCGCCGGTTCCGCGCATGTCTCTACCAGGAATGGGCGGGGCGCCGATCCGGTGGGTGTCGACCGAAGACCTCGGCGACTGGACCAACCGGACCGACGGCGTCGAAAACCTGCCCACGCTGCTGGCGCACCTAATCTTCGCGACCCACGGCGCTGGCGCGCGCCTACGGTTCCCCGCCGGAGAAAGCATTCGGTTTTCTGGATGGGATGGCCGCAGCGACGCCGACCAGGCCAGCGCCTATGTGCCGCTCGGCAAGGCAGTGTGGGAGTTAGGCAGTCAGCGCAGCAAGATCGCCCAGAAGGCGAAGGAAGATTACGAAAAGCGGACCTCAGCGCCGGGCGATGTCGTCCCGGCTGACACGGTCTACATCTTCGTGACACCGCGTCGGTGGCCGCAAAAGGACCAATGGGCGGCGGATCGGAAGGCCGAGGGTATCTGGCGCGACGTTCAGGTGTGGGACGGCGACGATTTGGTCCATTGGATCGAACAGACCCCCGCCGTCGGCTTGTGGCTGGCCACCCGCCTCGGCAAGCGGCCAGACGGAACCCGCGGCTTGGCCGAGGTGTGGGAGGAATGGTCGCTCGCCACCGAGCGGCCGTTGACGGGTGATCTGGTCCTGAGCGATCGCGACGAGGATGCGACCCAGGTCCTGAAATGGTTGCGCGAAGACCCCTCGGTCCTGTCCATCCGCGCCACGACCTCGGACGAGGCCGTGGCCTTCTTCCACGCCGCGATCGGCACCCTGCCTGACGAGCTCGCTGCCCACTACGAGGCGCGCTGCCTGGTGGCAGCCGATGCAACTGCCGCTCGGGCCCTGATGCATGCCCCGGCGCCTCAGATCATCGTCATGACCGAGCCTGAAGCCGGCCTGGCGCAGACCTTGGCCGACCGCGGACACTATGTTCTGCAGGCCTACGATGATCGCCCCGTTGGGCGAGGCGAGGTGCGCACTCTAACCCGGCCGTCGCGAGAGGGTATCGCCAGCGCCCTGATTGACGCCGGCTATCCCGAAGCACGGGCTCGTGGCTTAGCCCGTGACAGCGCCCGCAATTTGGCGATCCTGCGTCGGCTAATCCCGACCGCGCCAGGTCGCCAACCCACTTGGGCCCAAAACCCGCCCCGAGCCCTCTTGGGCGCCATGCTAGCCGGAGGCTGGGATGAAAACTCGGAGGCCGACAAACAAAAGGTCTCCGAACTGGCAGATATGCCCTACGATCAGGTCGAGGCCGCCCTGGCCCCCTACGTCGGACAGTTCGACAGCCCTCTGCGCAAGGTCGGCTCGACGTGGCGGGTCGCCTCGCCGCCAGACGCTTGGGTACCGCTCGCGCCCTACCTGACGGCCGCGGACCTGAAGCGGTTCGGGAAGGCCGCGCTGGCGGTCCTCGGCGCGCCCGATCCGCGGTTCGATATGGCGTCGGGCGATCGCTGGATGGCCGCGGTGAAGGGGGTCCTTCCGGAATATTCCGGCATGCTCCGCCACGGCGTCGGTCAAGTCCTGATCCTGCTGGCCGTTTGGGGGCAGGAGGTCAAGCTGGTGGCCGACGCTGGCCACCGGGCCGATAGCGTGGTGGCCACGCTGTTGCGCAAGGCCGATGAGCGCCGTTGGTGGTCACTATCGCGCGACTTCCGGCTGTTAGCCGAGGCGTCTCCGACCGCCTTCCTCGACGCGATCGAAGACAGCCTCGATCAGAACGATCCGCCCATCCGCGCACTATTCGGGCATGACGAGGGTGGCGTCTTCGGCGCCGAGCACCTCTCCGATCTCCTTTGGGCCCTGGAGTCGTTGGCATGGTCGCCCGCCCTCCTGAACAGAGTGTCCTATGCCCTGGCCCGCCTCGACGTGATCGACAACCCACCCGGAAAATTCGGCAACCGACCGGCCAACAGCCTGCGAGAGGTTCACCTTCTGTGGTCGCCGCAGACGAACGCCACGCTGGATCAGCGTCTGAAAGCCCTCGACCTACTCCGCAAGCGCGAACCGGCTCCAGCCTGGAAGCTGATGATGGGCATCCTCCCGGCGGGCCACGACACGTCCTCGCCATCGCCGACGCCATTGTGGCGTGACTATTCGGTGGACGAAGTCGAGGCGGTAACGTGGCCGCTCATTGGTCGAGGCGCAGCTGAGGTCAGCAAGCGCCTGTTGGACGACGTCGGCCTCGACATCCCGCGGTGGCAACTCTTGATCGGCCGCATGGCGGACATGGTGCCCGATCGCGAGGCCGTGCTGGCGGCCCTGGACTCGGCCGAGCCCAAGATCACAAACCCATCGGATCGCAGCGCGCTCTGGACGACGCTGCGTCAACAGCTCCATCATCATCGCCAGTTCCCTGACGCCGACTGGAGCCTACCAGCGGCTGAGCTTGACCGGCTTGAAGACATCTATGATCGCGTTGCGCCGACCGATCCTCTGGACCGGGTCGCTTGGCTGTTCGGCCAGTCGCACCAGCTGCCCAATCCGCCGCCGGGCGACTGGCAGGCCGAAGAGAAGCTGGTTGACCAAGCCAGGCAACAGGCTGCGCTGGCGATCTCCAAGGACTTGGGGGGCGAAGGCGTTCTTCGCCTGGCCCGACTGATCCAAGGCGGAGCGGGCTATCTGGGCAAGGCGCTCTATGACGGTGGCGCGCCGGATCTGGAGGACGTGGTGAAGGTGGCGATCCAAAGCGACCATGACCCAGATCGCGATGTCGCCCATGGACTCATCGTCTCGATGTTCAACGCCGGCAAAGAACCCTGGGCCGACGCGCTGATCGCGCGGGCGCGGGACGAGGAGTGGGGCGACCGGGCGCTGCTCATCATCCTTCGGGCCATGCCGCAGAAGCCCTGGACCTGGGACCACGCTGCCGCGGCGGGCGCGGACCTGGAGACTGAATTCTGGAAGTCCGTCCCGATCTGGTGGATCGACGACGGTGCCGAGGCCGAAATCGCGATCCGCAAGCTGATCTCGGTCGGTCGTGGCGGCCAGGCCCTGCACCTTGCCGGCCGCGAGCGCCAAATCAAACTGCCGACCGACCTCTTGGTTCAGGTGCTCCGCGAAGCGCTTCACTCGCCCCCCACTGAAGCCAGCCACAGCAACGACCGGGTGATGTTCGGCCACTATGTGGTGGAGATCCTGACCCAACTCGACGGTCGCGACGATGTCGATGTCAATGAGATGGCCAGTTTGGAATGGAACTACCTCCCGGTCCTGACCCACTCCCGCCGGCCGGCGAAGGTGCTGCTGAAGGGGCTGTCGCAGCAGCCTCCGCTCTTCATCGACCTGCTCCGTGCGGTCTTCCGCCCGAGCGAAGAAAGCGGCTACGTCGATCCTGAGCCGGAAAATCCCGAACACGCCCGCGCCGTGGCGAACCAGGCCTACCGTTTGCTCGACCAGTGGGATCGTCTTCCGGGCCAAGCCGATGATGGGACGATCGACGGGGAGGCCATGGAGGCCTGGATCAAGCAGGCCCGCGAGCTGGCCCGCGCGATCGGACGCGATGAAATCGCGGACAACCGAATAGGCAAGATCTTGTCCGCCTCGCCTCTGGGGGCCGACGGCGCTTGGCCGGCTGAGCGCGTGCGAGACGTCCTCGACCTGTATCGCAACCAGGTGATGCTCGAGGGTTTCCAGATTGGGAAGAGCAACCGCCGCGGCGTGACCACGCGCATGCCCCGCGACGGTGGAAAGCAGGAGCGCGCGCTGGTCGAACAGTATCGCCGCTGGTCTGCGGTTGTCGGGGCGGAGCATCCCTACACGGCCAAGGCGCTGGATGCCCTGGCTGCGCACTATGAAGTCGACGCCCAGCGCGAAGACGAGCGCGCCGAGCGCATCGATTGGGAGACCTGACCCTACCCGATCTCGAGGACCTTCGACGCACGGTTGCCCACCGTTAGGAGGTCCGCTTTCCGGCTGTATGCCAATATCCGCAGTTGGCGCGAAGCTGCCACGACGGATTGCCTCCGGCCCCCTGACGGGTTGGTCTTACCGCCGCGCTCGATGAATGGAATCCCGCCTACCGAAGCCGCGGATCAGCGGATCAGCGGATCAGCGGATCAAGGACAGGAGCACCTGTCCCCCAAATTCTAACGCTCAAGCGGAAGCGAGCTTCTAGATGAAGGGTTGCCTTAACTTGAGCAACTGGCGATGCTATAGCTACCCGACGAGTTCGAGGTTTTTACTACAGTATCTCCGACCTTAATCTCGCAGGTAATGTCGCCGTACTCGCCCTGATTTTGAGCTGAAATATATAGGAAGCTCGAAGATGGGGAGTGGATCACCTGCGTCCAAGGAAGTGATACCTTCTCCTGCGACGTGCCACCGCCCTCGTTCTGGTAGGTGATATCGGCCGAAGTGGCGGAGCCGGAAACCGTGTAGGTTACGTCTTTGCCCGCATAGGACGCGGTGGTTCCACTCGCAGCCCAAAGGAACATCAGGCCGCAACCGACCAAAACGAGGATCGCGCCAGGTCTCCACTTCTCGTTGCGGACCATCGAAATGATCGAGCACGCTGCCGCCGCTAGCAGCGGCAGAGTCACAAGGAAGCGCGGCGCGGCCAAGGTCATCGCCAAAGCCACGCCGCCGATGGCGAGTGCGACGGGGGCTGCTTTGGTCTTCGCCTTTGGAGGGGTTGTTGTGGCGGCTACCGGCACCTCAACCGCCCCTGAACCCTTGGCAAGCGGGAACCCGCAATGCGGGCAGTTGGCGGCACTGTCGGAGACCTCGCGTTGACACTCAGGACACTCAATCAACATGCGTTCCCCGCCCGGTGGCTTTTTGCGCTGTCGCTATGGCTCTGTTGTTCTTCGCAGCGATCAGCGGCAGCGTCTACCCGGTGGGCCGTTATACAGAATGGCTACTTCAAGGTCCGCCTTGGGTCGTGACTCGCCGGTGGGGAGCCGCCGAGTAGCGGACCTCCGGGCTACGCCCCCAAGAGTCTGGTTTCTGGAGCCATGCCAACGACCGCTCATGGCGCAATGCTGACATCTTGGCGCGCGACGGCCTCAGAGTTTCACCACCGCCATAGCCGCGGCTGCGACCGCTCGGCGATGGCGGCGAAGTCGTTGTCGGTGGAAAGCATGGTTAGGTCGTGCCGGACGCACAGCTGGGCGAGGAGAGCGTCGATCGTGCCGACCTGGATGCCGCCGCGGCGGCACGCGTTTTGTAGTTCCGCGGCTTCTACATGATCCGAACGTTGCGGAGCCAGGAGCGGCAGGGCGGCGAAGTGTGCGATGATCTGGTCGTGCGCCCTCGGCCCTGAAAGTCCTTGCAGCAATTTCTGGAGGATGAGGCCGGTGGTGACGATGGTCTCACCGGCGGCGATGGCGCGGGTCAGTTCGGCGACCGCTGCAATCGTTGGAGAGCTTTCGCGGCGAAGCGCTATCGACTAAACGCTCGTAACGACGAACAGGCTCAGTCGCACCCGCGCGCCTGCTTGTATTCGAAGCTCTCATCCCAATCGAAACGGTCGATGAGCTCAAGCAGGCGCTTCTGCCGCCGACGCGCCGCGAACGCCTCCAGCGCCCTGGTGACGGCGGCTTTCTTGGTCCGCTCACCGCTTGCCTCCGGGGCCGCGTTGATGAGCGCCGGACCGTTCTGTGGATTGGTCGCCATGTGCGAATCTCCACACAGATCAACACGCAAAGTCCAGTCAGAATTCTCGAAGGCTGTTGTCGGAGGGCCGCGTGGGATAGACGCGGTAGCGCACATGGGCTACAAATGGAGCTCGCTAGCCGAGGGTCTACACGATGTCCGCCAATGCCGTTGTCCGCGCTCGGGTCACCGAAGAGGTCAAGAGCCGGGCCATCGCCGTACTGGCCGATCTGGGCCTCACGGTTTCCGATATGGTGCGCATAACCCTGACTCGCGTTGCGCGGGATGGGGCTCTGCCGTTCGAGCTTACACCCAACCGGCGAACCGCCGAGACCTTGGCGAAGAGTGAGCGCGGCGAAGATCTGCATTCGGCCGCCGATGCCGAGGATCTGTTCGAACAGCTGGGCGTCTGATGCGCGAGCCGGTCTATTCCGGCCAGTTCAAGAAAGACGTCAAGCGAGCCCAGAAACGCGGCAAGGACATGGATAGGTTCAAGGAACTTATCCATCTTCTGCTCGCGGGCGAACCGCTGCCGGCGCGCTACAGGGACCATCCCCTGAAAGGCGCGTGGGCGAGCTTTCGGGATGTCCACATCGAACCCGACTGGCTGGTGATCTACAAGCTCGATGGCGATCGCCTGCGCCTCGAACGCACCGGCACACACGCCGATCTGTTCGACCGATAGGCGGCATGTCGCATCGAACGGCGATGACGCTCGACTAAGGAGCCGTCGGACAATTATCGAAACCGTTCGGGGCTACGTTGTCCTTTGGAGCGCGGCCTTCCAGGCCGCAGCGGGCAGGATGCCCGCGCTCCGGACGGTGCGATATTCCCAGACAGACCCTAACGAAACTGCACGAACAGGCACCCTAGCCGGCTTCACACCACCAGATCGAGGATGCGTTCGCCCTTGGCCGGGCGCGCCGGCTCGGCGCCCAGCCACCCCTCAACGGCCTCGCGCACATTGGCCATCAGGTCTTCGAGAGTCTCGCCCTGGGTGGCGCAGCCGGGGAGGGCGGGGACCTCGGCCCAGTAGCCGCCTTCTTCTGCTTCGCGCACGACAACCCTGATGTTCATGCACGCAGGATATCGGCCGGGCGGCGCCAATGCCAGCCCGCGCCGCAGCCCCTTCCGCCACCGCGATCCCAGCCGCAATTTACCTCAGACTTGGATAGATTTCGTTTTGCGGCGAGACTGAGCAGAGACCAGCTGAGGACCAGCCCCATGCATCGCATCTTCGGCCACGCGGCGCACGCAGCCTTCAAATCCACCGCGGCGATCGCGACAGCCGTCGTCACGCTTGCCCTGCTGTTCGGCGCGACCGGCCCCGCCCACGCGCAAGACGCCAAGAGCCCAAGCCCCACCATGGGCCCGCTCGAACCGTACCTGATGCCAAGCCAGGCCGCGGAAGTCGCCCTGGCGCGCAGCGCGGCGCCGCCGTCGGTGGCGGGCGAGGCCGAGGTCCTTGCGCTCGGCCGCCACGGCTACGAGACCGCCGTGAAGGGGACGAACGGCTTTGTCTGCTACGTCCAGCGGTCGTGGGCCGCCGACTTCGAAACTCCCGATTTCTGGAACCCGAGGGTGCGCGGGCCGATCTGCCTCAATGCTGTGTCGGTGCGCTCGATCCTGCCGCCCTATCTCGAGCTGACGCGGTGGGTGCTGGCCGGCGCGTCGAAGGCCGATCTGATCGAACGCACCAAGGCCGCCCTCGCCGCGCATCAGATTCCGGCGCCGGAGATCGGCGCGATGAGCTTCATGATGTCGAAGGACGGTTATTTGGGTGACGCCGCCGGCGGCCCGTGGCGCCCGCACGTGATGTTCTTCATGCCTCGCACGGATGCGTCCGAGTGGGGCGCGAACCTGCACGGCGCACCGGTGATGAGCGCCTCCTACAGCGTCGTGCCGATCACGCTGTTTTTCGTGCCCGTGCAGAAATGGTCGGACGGCACGCCTGTGCCGATGGGGAAGTAGGTCGGGCGTGGCCCGGCCTTGCGCCCCCTCCGTCACGGCGCGAGAAAAGGCGCCGCGCCACCTCCCCCGCAAGGGGACGGGGGAGGAGTTTTCCAAAATTCCTCCCTGCAAGCGCAGCGCCGCGGGGGAGGGGGACCGCCGGCTTTAGCCGGTGGTGGAGGGGGCGCAAGGCGGCGGTCAACCTGATCTAGATTCGCCCGATGCCAACAGTTCCTTCAGTTCCTCCCACTGCCCCTCGGCGTCGGCGGCGTCGACACGCGGCCAGTCGGGCGTCTGGCGCCGGAACCAGGTGAGTTGCCGCTTGGCGTAGCGGCGGGTTTCCTGCTGGGCCTTGGCGAGGGCGACGGGGAGGGGGGTGTCGCCGCGGACGGCGGCGGCCAGTTCGCGCACGCCGACCGCCTTCATCGCCGGCAGTTTCGGATCGAGATGGCGCGCGAGGAGGACGCTGACCTCGCCCAGCGCGCCGGCGTCGACCATGGCCGCCAGGCGCGCGTCACAGCGGCGGTAGAGTTCGTCGCGCGGCGGCTCGATCACGACCGCGCGCCATGATCCGGCGGGCAAGCCGCACGCCGCGCCGCCCTGCCAGGCGCTGAGCGGCCGGCCCGTTGCGGCCAGCACCTCGCCGGCGCGGACCAGACGTTGCCGGTCGCCGGGTGATATGCGGGCCTCGGATGCCGGATCGTCCTTGGCCAAGGACCGTCGAAACTCGGCCTCGCCGTCGCGGTCGAACCGCGCCCCCGTCTCCGCGCGGACCGACGCCGGCACGGCGGGGATGTCGGCCAGGCCCACTGTCAGCGCTCGGAAATAGAGCCCCGTGCCGCCGACGACGATGGCCGGACGCCCGCGCCCGGCGATCTGGTCCAGGGTATCGCGCGCCGCTCTCAGCCAGCGGCCGGCCGACCACGCGTCGGCGGCGTCGGCGACGCCGTAGAGGTGGTGCGGCGCCAGCGCTTCGTCGGCCGGGGTCGCCCGCGCGGTGAGGATGGCCAGATCGCGGTAGAGCTGCATCGAATCGGCATTGACGATCTCGCCGCAGATCGCCCGCGCCAGCCGCAGGGCCAGGGCCGACTTGCCGCTTGCCGTCGGCCCGGCGATCAGCCAGATGCGGGGCCCAAAAGCGGTCGATCCCATGCGCCTTGTCCTCACCCTCGTCGCCGCCGATCTCGATGTGCTCGAGGCGGCCATGCCGGCGGCCCTCGAAGCGGTCGCAGGGGCCGGCGCGCCGGTCAAGGCGGTGGAAACTCTGGGCGACGGGGCGATCGACCTCTTCGTCGACGATGTCGAGGTGGCCGCTCTGCGCCTCCATGTGGGACGGGCTCTCGAGCGCAAGGCGGTGGATTTCTGCGCCCAGCCGGCGGAGGGGCGCAGAAAGCGGCTGCTGGTCGCCGATATGGATTCGACCATCATCGGCTGCGAGTGCCTTGACGAACTGGCCGACTTCGCCGGGATCAGGGACCGCGTCGCTACGATCACCGCGCGCGCCATGGCCGGGGAGATCGCCTTCGAGGCCGCATTGCGCGAGCGGGTGGCGATGCTGGCCGGCCTCGAGCTCACCGCGCTGGCGCGGACCTACGACGAGCGGGTAAGGCTCAATCCGGGCGCGCGAACGCTGGCGCGGACTATGACCGCGCACGGGGCGCGCTGCGTGCTGGTCTCGGGTGGATTTTCGTTTTTTACCGAGCGCGTGGCGCGGGATGCCGGCTTCTCCGCCCATCGCGCCAACACCCTGATCGACGATGGGGTGCAACTCACCGGCGAGGTTGGCGAGCCGATCCTCGGCGGCGACGCCAAACTGGCGGCCTTGCGGGAGGAAGCGGCGGCGCTGGGCCTCGAGCTCTCCCAGACCCTCGCGGTTGGCGACGGGGCCAACGATCTGGCGATGATCGAGGCCGCGGGCCTGGGCGTCGCCTGGCGCGCCAAGCCGCTCCTCGCCGCCGCCGCCGACGCCCGCGTCGATCACACCGACCTGACCGCCTTGCTCTATTTCCAGGGCTATGGCGCGGAAGCCTTTCGATGAAGCTTCCCCGACAGGTGTCGGCGGTGATCTTCGACATGGACGGGCTCCTGATCGACAGCGAGGTGGTCTATCGCGACGCCATCCTGGCCGCCGCCGTCGCCCAGGGCCGCGAGATGCCGCTCGACCTCTTTCATCGGATGATCGGGGCGCCGATCATCCAAAATCGCCAACTTCTGGTTGATCATTACGGCGCGGATTTCGATATCGAGGCGCTGCTCGTCGACTCGGCGAGCCGGTTTCACGCGACCTTCGACGATGAGGATCGGATCAAGGCCGGCGTGGCCGAACTGCTCGATTTCCTGGACACGCGCCGGTTGCCGCGCGCCATCGCCACCTCGTCGCCGCATGACTCGGTCAGGCGCCACCTGGGGCCGGGCGGCCTTCTGGGCCGGTTCCAGGCCGTCATCGCCCGCGGCGACTATGTTCACGGCAAGCCGGCGCCGGACCCGTTCCTGGCCGCCGCGGCAGCCCTCGGCGTCGCGCCGGAAACATGCCTGGCGCTGGAGGATTCGCACAACGGCGTGCGCGCGGCCCACGCCGCGGGGATGATGACGGTGATGGTGCCCGACCTCCTCGAAGCCACCGACGAAATGCGCGGCCTGTGCATCGCCGTCGTGGGGACGCTGCACGACGTGGTGGAGATGCTGGGGAAAGACGCCGCCGCCGCGCCCCCTCCACCACCCGCTGGCGCGGGCGGTCCCCCTCCCCCGCGAGAGGGCGGGTGAGGATCTTTTAAACTCCTGCCCCGCGAGAAGCGGGGGAGGTGGCGCGGCGCGATCAGCGCCGTGACGGAGGGGGCGTGCCGGCGCCGGAAGACGTTTTCATTTGACTCTGTTTGAGCCTTGATTTCGAAATGGCCGCCGCGCCGGAGGGGGGGCTGGCGCGCCCGCCGTGTCGAGACGCCCGCTGGGCGGTCTGAATTTGCCTCCCAACAGTCGCGTGAGACGCTCGATCGATCGGGCGAGTCGAGTTGCAGGACCCCGTCGCCCGACGGCGCCCAAACGCGATCCTTTCTCCGGAGGAGACCAAAATGAAATCCACCGCAGCGCTTGTCAGCCTGACCGCGCTTCTCGCCGCATCGCTTGGCGCCTGCACCCCGCCGGCGTCGTCGACCACACCGGCTATCGATACCGGCAAGATCTCCGCCGCCGTCAAGGCCGACGCCGACCAGGCGATCGCCGATTACAACGCCCACGACGCCGACAAGACGGAAAGCCACGTCGCCGCAGGCGCGGTGATGATGTTCCACGGCCAGCCCAACGGCGCCGGCGGCGCGGCCGGCGTGGCGGGCCTGAAACAGGTTCTCGCCGCCTCGCCCGACGTCCACGTCACCCTGGCCGACGAGACCGTCGACGTCGCGGCCTCCGGAGACATGGCGGTGTTCCGGTCGTCCTACGTCGTCACCCTCACCGATCCCAAGACCAAGAAGCCGACCACGGAATCGGGGAACTATCTGATCGGCTACAAGCCGCAGCCCGATGGCTCGTGGAAGCAGGTTTGGAGCGTCGTTTCCAACACCACGCCCATGGCCGCCCCCGCGCCGGCCATGCCCGCCGCCAAGAGCTGACAAACGCCAGCAAAGGAGAGATGAAATGACCAGACCGCAATTCGCCGGCGCGGCGATCGCCGTCCTCGCCGCCGCCTCGCTCGCCGCCTGCAACAAGCCGGCTTCGTCCGCTGCGCCGGCTACGCCGACCGTCGACACCGACAAGATCGCCGACGCCGTCAAGGCCGACGCAACCCAGCGCATCGCCGACGTCAACGCTCACGACGCGGCCAAGGTCGCCAGCCACGATGCGGTCGACGGCGTCTGGATGTTCCATGGCCGATCCAACGCGGTCGGCCCGGCCGCCATCCAGGCGAGCTTCCAACAAACCCTGGCTAACAACCCGGATCTGAAGGTCGTCATGTCTGACCCAACCGTGGATGTGGCAGCCTCGGGCGACATGGCGGTGTTGCGTTCCACCACCACCGCCGCCTTCACCGATCCCAAGACCAAACAGCCGAAGACCACGACCAGCAATTCCCTGGCCGGCTACAAGCTGCAATCCGACGGTTCGTGGAAGATCGAATGGTCGGTGGTCTCCGACACCGGTCCCGCTCCGGCCGCCGCCGCAGCAGGGGCGCCCGCCCCCACGAGCTGACGGCGGCGCGCTAGGTTTACGAGATCTAACGGCCCGCGCCCCCTCCACCACCGGCTGCGCCGGCGGTCCCCCTCCCCCGCGGCGCTGCGCTTGCGAGGGAGGAATTTTCCTAAACTCCTGCCCCGCGCAGCGGGGGAGGTGGGGCGGCGCGATATCCTGATCAACCACCCAGAACGTCATGGCCGGGCTCTCTGGTCCCGGCCATCCATCGGCGGCCGATTGAGATGTTTCGGCGGGCGATGGTTTCTGAAGCGTCCGGAGTCGTTCGGCGCCGTTGGCGCTGATGGATGGCCGGGATTCCAAGAACCCGGCCATGACGTTTCGGAAGGAAGTCTACCGCGCCATCGGGCCCTTCTTGAAGTATTTGAAGAAGTCGCTGTCGGGCGAGAGGATCAGGGTGGTGTCGCCGTTGGCGAAGGCGCCCTCATAGGCCTGCATCGAGCGGTAGAAGGCGGCGAAGCTGGGGTCGCGGCCGAAGCTGGAGGCGAAGATCCTGGCGCTTTCGGCGTCGCCGACCCCGCGGGTGGTGAAGGCTTCCTGGGTCGCAGTCGCCAGGGTGATGGTCACCTGCTTGTCGGCGTCGGCGGTGACCTCGCGCTTCTGCTGTTCGCCGACAGCGCGGATCTGCGCCGCCTGCTGCTGCAGGTTGCTCTCCATGCGCCGGAAAACCGCCTGCTGGTTGGCCGCCGGCAGGTCGGCGCGCTTGATGCGCAGGTCGATGACGTCGATGCCGAGATGCGAGCGGGCGGCGCGCGCGCGGATATCGGTCAGCGCGTCGCCCATCAGCACCGCGCGTTTCTGGGAGATGATCTCGTTGGCCGTCGCGGCGCCCAGCACCTGGCGCAGCGACGAGTTGATCAGCGGCTCGAGCCGGTCGGCGGCCGTCGTCTCGTTGCGCAGGGTGCGATAGAAGGCCAGCGGATTGGAAATCCGGTAGCGGACGAAGGCGTCGACGACCAGGCGCTCCTGATCGGCCGAGATCACCTCTTCCTGGTGGGCCTCGAGCACCTGGTTGCGCTTGTCGAGGCTGACCAGCGACTCCCACGGGGCCTTGATCTTCAGGCCCGGATCGTAGGCGCCGGGCGGATTGATCACCCGCACCGGCTCGCCCAGATTGACCACCAACACCTGCTGGCGCTGGTCGACGATGAAGAAGGTGTTGGCGATGACGAGGCCGATGATGAAGGCCGCGCCGATGGCGAAGATCAGGCGCGCGTTCATTGCGACGCATCCGGGCTGGCCGCCGCGGCGGGCGCCGCCGGCGCCGCGGGCGCATCGGTCCGCGCGCGCGGTCGGAAGGCGTCGGGCGGCAGGATGATCGGCGCGGTCGCGCCCTTGGCGTCGACGATCACCTTGTTGGACTGCGAGAGCACGAGCTGCATGGTTTCCAGATACAGCCGCTCGCGGGTCACCGCCGGCGCCCGCTTGTACTGGACATAGACCTGGTTGAACCGGTCGGCCTGCCCCTGGGCCTCGCGCACCACCTGTTCGCGATAACCCTGCGCGGCCTGGACGATCCGCGAGGCGTCGCCCTTGGCCTCGTTGACCACCCGGTTGCGATAGGTGTTGGCGTCGTTGATGTAGGACTGCGCGTCCTGTCCGGCCCTGGCGATATCCTGATAGGCCGGCACCACCTCCTGCGGCGGATTGGCGTTCTGGATCTGCACCGCGTCGATGGTCACCCCGGCGTGGTAGCCGTCGAGGATCCGCTGCATCAGGCCCAGGGTCTGGCTCTGAACCTCGCCGCGGCCATTGGTCAGGATCGAGCGCAGGTCGCTGCGGCCGACGACCTCGCGCATGGCGCTTTCGGCCACCGCCTTGACGGTGTCGGCGGGGTCGCGGACCTTGAACAGATAGGCGGCGGCGTCGGAGACGTGCCACTGCACGGTGAAGCTCAGGTCGACGATGTTCTCGTCGCCGGTCAGCATCAGGCTCTCGTCGGGGGCCTCGGCCCCGGGCACGCCGCCGATCACGGTCTTGTTCTGGTTGGTCACCGAAACGAGCTCGGCGCGCTCGATCGGGGCCGGCAGGTGATAGTGCGGCCCGGGTCCTTCCGATCGCGTGTAGCCGCCAAAACGGGTGATCACCGCTTCCTGGTTGGCCTGGACGAAATAGACGCCGGTCAGAATCCAGGCCAGGAACGCGACCGCGACGATGGCGGCCACCGCCGGCGGCCGGATTCCGCGCCCGGCCGGCCCGCGAAAGCGGCGGTTGAATTCATCCTGCAGGCGGCGCCAGATCTCGGCCAGATCGGGTGCGCCGGGTGGGACCGGGGGGCGGCGGCGGGGCGGTTCACTCCCGGGCGGAGGGCCGTCCTCGTCACGCGGCGGCTTTGCGGGGCCGTCTCCGCGCGGCGGCGAGCCCCATGGGCCCGGATTGGCGTTGTCGTTCCAGGGCATGGAGGTCTTGACGAGTCGTCTCTCACCATTGTCGCCCCCGCGAATTGGCCAAGGCTTGCAATGCGGCTCACGGGTGAAGGATATGAGACGGCGCGCCTTTCAAAGCAAGTTGAAGCGATGAGCCAGCCAGACCGCGGGGCGATCCTAGCCGCGCTCGATCAGATCGCCGATCCGAAGTCGGGGCAAGGGCTGGCGCGCGCGGGCCTGGTGCAGGGTCTCGCCCTGGCCGAGGGCCGCGCGAGTTTCATGCTCGAGGTCGCGCCGGCCGACGCGGCGCTCTACGCGCCGGTGCGGGACGCGGCCGAGCGGGCCTTGCTGACGGTAAGCGGTGTTGAAAAGGCCCAGGTCGCGCTGACCACGGCCGCCGCGCCTGTGGGCCCCGGCGCCGTGCGTGTGCGCAGGGGCGCCCAGGTCGCCGTCGATCCCAAGGCGCAGACGGCAGGGATGCCGCCCGCCGAGCCCCTGGCCGATGTCCGCCGGGTGATCGCCGTGGCCAGCGGCAAGGGCGGGGTCGGCAAGTCCACCGTCGCGGTCAACCTGGCCTGCGCCTTCGCCGCGCTCGGCCTGCGCGTCGGCCTGCTCGACGCCGACATCTATGGCCCATCGGCTCCGCGCATGCTCGGCGTCGACGAACAGCCGAAATTCGAGGACGGCAAGCTGACCCCGCTCACCGCCTGGGGCCTGAAGGTGATGTCGATCGGCTTCATCGTCGATGAGGCCCAGGCGATGATCTGGCGCGGACCCATGGCGTCCTCGGCCGTGCGTCAGATGATCCAGGATGTCCGCTGGGGGAGCGAAGGCGAGCCCCTCGACGTGCTGGTCGTCGACCTGCCGCCCGGCACCGGGGACGTGCACCTGACCCTGGTCCAGAAGCTGGCCGTCGACGGCGTGGTCATCGTCTCGACGCCGCAGGAGATCGCGCTCATCGACGCGCGCCGGGCCAGCGCCATGTTCGCCAAGATGAACCCTCCGGTGGCCATACTGGGGGTGATCGAGAACATGGCCTTCTTTCCGCACCCCGCCGGCGGCGAGCCGATCGCCATCTTCGGCCGCGGCGGCGCCCGCGCGGAGGCGCAGCGCCTGGCCGTCCCGTTCCTGGGCGAAATCCCCATCGACATCGCCTTGCGCCAGGGCGCCGACGACGGCCGCCCCCTCGTCGCCACCTCGCCGGACAGCCCGGTGGCGAAGGCGTTCATGGATATTGCGCGGACATTGGTTCAAGGCCGCCTTGCGCCCCTTCCGTCACGGCGCTGACCGCGCCGCGCCACCTTCCCCGCCGCGCGGGGCAGGAGTGAAGCAAATTCCTCCCTCGCAAGCGCAGCGCAGCGGGGGAGGGGGACCGCGACGGCGTAGCCGGCGTGGTGGAGGGGGCGCGGGCCTCCGGAACTACGCCGTCGGCCCGAGCATCGACTCCTCGGCCGCGGCCACCGACAGCTTGGCGTCGCGTTCGTCGAGGGCGGCGCGGATCTCGCCGTGGCGCTTGGAATCGAGCTTGTAGCCGAAGAACGCCGCGCCGCCGACGAAGACCAGGATGATCGGCGCGAACAGATAGCACATCTCCAGGCCGAAGATGGCGTGGGCGGTGTTCACGGCCCCCTCCTTGCCGTTGTAGCCGACGGCCTTGAGGATCGGAAAGACGATGACCACGGTGATCGCCGCGCCGATCTTGGTGGTCGTGGTGACCATCGAAAACAATAGGCTGGTCAGATCCTGGCCCCGCTCGAGGCGCACCTCGTCGACCACGTCGGCGACCATGGCCCGAACCAGCAGCAGAAAGGCGCTGGCGCAGAAGCCGACCGCGAACATGCCGGCCACGGTCGGCAGGGTGTCGCCGAGCCGGTGACCTGGCCCGACCGCGGGCAGGGCCATCAGCGTCGTCTGGGCGATGGCGTAGGCGACGCAGGCGACCTGGATCGTCCGATGCTTGCCCAGCGTCCTGGCCACGCGGCCCCAGAACGGCGCGCCAAAGAGGCCCGCGCCGATGTAGAAGATGAGCAGAAAGCCGACCTCGGCAATGCTGAAGCCCTTGGCGTCGTGGAAGAAATAGACATAGAGCGGGGCCGTGGTGCCGGGACCGAGCGTCAGGGTCAGGTCGGCGAAGATGATCCGCCGCATCGAGGGCCGCGAGATCCCCGCCCAGTAGTCGGCAAAGCTGAAACGCGGCCGGCCGGCCCGCGGCGGAATGCGTTCAGGCGTGAAGACCGTGCAGATCAGGATGGCGACCGGCAGGGCGACGATCAGGATCCAGCCGATCGCCGGCATGCTGGCGGCCTGGCCGAGCACGATGGCCCCGCCGGTGAACTTGGGCAGGACGAGCAGGGCCACCGCGCCGATCACCGCCAGGCCCTGGGTCCAGCCATAGAGGCGCGAGCGATCGTTGTAGTTGGTCGCCAGCACCGCCGACCACGCCGCGAGGCTGAGGTTCAGCATCGAGGCGCCGGCCGAGACCACCAGCAGCCAGATGACCAGGTGGCTGGCGCCGATCCCCTTGGGCGGCAGGAGCAGCATGTAGACGCCCAGCATGACGATCGGGGCGGCGGCGATCAGCCACGGCCGATAGCGTCCAAGTGGGGTCTTGGTGCGATCCATGGCCACGCCCAGAAACGGGTCCAGCCAGATGTCGATCAGCCGCACCAGGCCGATGGCCGCGCCGACGGCGATGAAGCCGACCCCAAGCCCGACGTAGAATCTCGGCAGGTAGACCGCCAGCACCAGGCCCATCGCGGCCACCGGCAGTCCCGGCGAGGCAAAGGCGAAGATCGTCGCCATCGGTGTCCTGTGCGCCGTGAGCGGCGCAACGGGGGCGTTGTCAAAGGTCAAGGCCGGCGTCTCCCAATCCCTGCGCGGCGACTCTTCAAGCTGGACGCCTGCTTGGGCGAATGAGACGGCGTGACGCGCCCGCGCGCAAGACCAAACTGCTGGGAGAAGTCCTAGGATTACCGCTCCCAGCGGGAGAGGGAGGGGCCCGCGTCCTGAAAGGGCGTGGGACGGTGAGGGGTTACGCGGCCTGAATTCTAACCCCTCATCTTCCCACCGCTTGCAGCGGTGGGCCCCTCCTTCTCCCGATGGGAGAAGGGAAGGGGGTAAACCTCAACCCGGTTCGACGAGGCGCGTGGGCAGGGTCTGGTCGCCGGTCAGGCTCTCGATGATGTTGGCCTGGGGAATCATGGCGTCGCGCTGGTCGAGCTGGGCGCGGATGTCGGCGTGGCGTTTGGAATCGAGCTTGTAGCCGATGTAGCAGGCCCCTCCGAGCATGACGAAGACCACCGGGGTGATCAGATAGACCAGCTCGAGACCGTGGATGGCGGCGGGTGTGTTCACCGCGCCTTCCTTGGCCTGGTAGCCGATCCAGCCGAGCGCGGTGAACGACAGACCGATGCTGAGCGCGCCGGCGATCTTCTGAGTGGTGGTGATCATCGCGTAGAGCAGGCCAATGCGGTTCTTGCCCTGGTCGAGGCGCACCGCGTCGCCGACGTCGGCGACCATGGCCCGGTCCAGCAGCGGAAATCCCGCGGCCATGAAGCCCAGCGCGAACATCAGGAGCGCGGCGATGATGAAGTTGGCCTTTGGCAGCACGGCCAGGGCGACCAGACCCAGCGAATAGGCGGTGCTGGCGCACATCAGGGTGCGGTGCTTGCCCAGCCGCGTCGCCAGCCAGCTCAATCCCGCCGCCCCGACCAGGCCGGCGGCGATGTAGATCAACAGGAGCTTGCTGGCGTTGGCGATGGTGAAGCCACGGGAGTCATGGAAGTAAAAGAGGTAGAGCGCCGACATCCAGCCGGGGCCCAGCGCCAGGCACAGGTCGGCGACGATGATCCGCCGCATGTCGGGGCGCGAGATCATCTCCCAGTAGTCGCGCAGGCCGAAGGTCTCGCCTTTGACTTCGGGAACGATACGTTCGGGCGTCCTGATCAGCGCCAGGGCGATGCCGACCGGCGCTGCCAGGAAGATGAACCAGCCCATGGCGGCGATGTCGCCGGCCCCGCTGGCCCCGCTCTTGGTGGCCATGACCACCGGCAGGACCAGCACCGCCGTCGCGCCCAGGATGCCGACCACCTGCAGCACGCCGAACACCCGCGAGCGTTCATGGTACTTCGAGGCGATCACCGAGGCCCATGAGGCGTGCGAGAGCCCGATCACCGAAACGCCGAGGTAATAGATGAACAGCCAGCCGAGCAGGTAGAGATAGCTGACGCCGCCCGGCGGAATGAACAGCATGTAGACCGGGACCATCAGCAGCGGCGCGCCGCAGACCAGCCAGACGCGGTACCTACCCAGCTTCGTGCGCGTCTTGTCCATCATCACCCCGATCACCGGGTCGGCCAGCATGTCGATCAGGCGCACGACCATGAACGCCAGCCCCACCGCGGGCAGGCCGAGGGCGAAGTGGCCGGCGTAATAGCGCGGCAGGTAGACGCTGAGCCCCACCGCCAAGGCGCCCAGCGATAGCCCCGGCATGGCGAACGCGAACAGCGCCGGGAGCGACAGACGCTGGTCGGGGGAGGGGGCGAGAAGGGTGGTCACGCGCGGGGCCTTCGAACGCTTCAAGACGACCCGCAGGAGACCTTGGCCGAGAGCGCGGCGCAAGGGGCAATCGGGCTTGCCTGAGACCATCGTCCAGTCGCATTTGGAGTGGCCATGCGCCCCTTCCGTCACGGCGCGACACGCGCCGCGCCACCTTCCCCGCTTCGCGGGGCAGGAGTTCAAAAAGGAAAATTCCTCCCTCGCAAGCGCAGCGCCGCGGGGGAGGGGGACCGCCGGCGAAGCCGGTGGTGGAGGGGGCGCAGCGGGCGCACCTTTACCCGCCGCCCATCGAACAGAAAAATTTGTGGCTTTGATTGCTCCCGGCGACATAGGCGTTCTGAGAGACCGCGCCAAAAGGGGGACTGACATGGACCTGGGATATTTCGAGACCAGCCTGAACGTTCAGGACATCAAACGGTCGGTGAAATTCTACGAGGCGCTCGGATTTGCGCACATCGACGGCGGCGTCGAAATCCGGACGGTGTCGATGGCCCGGGGCGACTGCCGCATCGCGCTCTACCAGGGCTATCTCGATCCGCCGCAGACCCAGCTGATCTTCTGGCAGGGAGACATCGAGGCGCTCGGCCGCGAACTCGTCGGCAAGGGGCTGACCCTCGAAAAGGGGCCGCACAAGGACGACAAGGGCGCCGCGCTGATGTTCCGCGACCCCGACGGCCACCCGATCTTCCTGATCAACATGCCGATCCGCTACGTCAACGATCCCGGCTACGAGCATGAAATGCCTGCCTATCGTCGGGCGCGCCTCAAGCCAGACATGCAACTGGGATGGTTCAATCTGAGCCTGGATGTCGAGGACATCGGACGCTCGGTCGAATTCTACGAAAAGCTCGGGTTCAAGCGATTGCGGGATACCGCCCCGCGAACCGCGACGCTCCACAACGGCGACTGCCGGATCTGCCTCTATCAGGGCTACCTCGACCCGGCCCAGACCCAGCTTATCTTCTGGCAGGGCGACCTGGACGCGATCGCCGCTACAGTCACGCGCCAGGGACTGAGCTTCTTTCGGGAGCCGAAGAGCGACGAGACGGGGGAGGCTTTCATGCTGAGAGACCCCGACGGCCACCCGCTGTTCTTCATCAACTTGCGGAAATATCGGCCCGCCGAAGCGGCGGCTTAGTTCAAGGGCGCAGTGGTCACGGCCTTTTCACAGGCCGCCATCTCCATCCTAATGTCGCCGCCGCCCCCGGAGGGCGGCGCCACGCCAAGCTTCTTGCCGACGTCGAGGAGTTGCTGGGCGATGATCCGCGAGACATGGTCGCCCTCCCGTAATTTCTCGATCGCGACCAACTGATCGTTCGTCACCTGAGGGTTCGAGGTGACTTGAAGGCGCTTGGTGATCGCCTCGGCGAAATCGTCACTGAGCTGGAACTGAAGCTCCCGCTCGGTGGCGACGTACCTGAACGCGATTGCGTAGTCGGCGACCCGCTCCCGGTCGAGATGGTCTGGGACCTGACTGGCCACCGCGGCGTCCCACGATGTCACCTGCCAGGGCCGCACCAGAAAGGGCGGCGCGCCATACAGCGCCTGAGCAATCGCGGGCTTGTTGTCGACGACAGCGGTCTGCAGCCGGTCCAGATAGGACTTGGCGCAGGCGCCAAAGCTGACCTTTTCGAACGCCCAGCCCAGGTCGCCGCTCAACTCCCGCCCCATGCTGGATTCGGAAGCGGCGACCTTATGGCCCCAGTTGAGCGCTTCGATGGCCTGCTCGCCGGTGAGGGTAATGGCGATGCCGATGACGATGACGCCGATGTCGGTGAGAAACGTGCGCCAGTCATGCGCGGCTTTCGCTTCGTCCATGCCACGCGCGCCTTCCGGTTCGGCGCCCTCTTGCTGGCCGAGGTTCTGCAAGCCCTTCGCCTTATCCCCCGCTCATCTTGCGGAAGAACTTCTGGCTCTGTTCGCCGCCGGCAGCATAGGCCTTCTGCCCGGCCTCGTCGGCGATCTTGCCCCAGTTGTCGCGCACTTCCTCGACCGAAAGGCCGCCTTCGCCCAGAAAGACGCCTTCGGTCTCGTAGATGCGCGCAAGCGCGAAGGCGCCGGCGCCGGCGGTCAGGATGGCCCCGGTCGGCGCCTCCTCCGAGCACAGGAAGACCACCCCTGGCGTGACATACTGCGGCGCCAAGCGCTTGGAGATTTCCGGCGGCAGCAGGTTCTCGGTCATCCGCGTGGCCGCCACCGGGGCGATGGCGTTGACGTGGATGTTGTTCTTCTGGCCCTCGAGCTTGAGGGTGTTCATGAACCCGACGATGCCGAGCTTGGCGGCGCCATAGTTGGTCTGCCCGAAGTTGCCGTAGAGGCCGGACGATGAGGTAGTGACCACGATCCGCCCGTAGTTCTGGGCCTTCATGGTCTCCCACACCGCCTTGGCCGGCTTGACGGTGCCCATCAGGTGAACATTGAGCACGAATTCGAAGTCGGCGATCTCCATCTTCGAGAACGACTTGTCGCGCAGCACCCCGGCGTTGGCGATCAGGATGTCGATGCGTCCCCAGGCGTCCATCGCCTGTTTGACCATCAGCTCCACGCCCGCGTCGTCGGTGACCGATGAGCCGTTGGCGATCGCCTCGCCGCCGGCGGCCTTGATCTGATCGACCACCGCGCCGGCTGCCTGCGACGAGCCCCCAGAACCATCCATGGAACCGCCGAGATCGTTGACCACCACCTTGGCGCCGCGCCTGGCCAGTTCGAGGGCGTGCTCTCGCCCGAGGCCCCCGCCCGCGCCGGTGACGATCGCCACCTTTCCGTCGAAGCGGATGTCCGCCATCGCCAACCTCCTCAAAAAAAATCTGCGCGAGCCCAAAATGCTGCGGGTTTGTGCGCGACCGCGTCGCCGGGCGTCAAGGACTGTCGATGGTCACTTGACGTCATCCATGCGCCGAACGGGCTGACTCCCAGGGCCGTTGAAACGGCGCCGTCCCTAAGGTCTACTCAGGACCGTGATCCGCGCGTTCCCGCTTTTGCTTTTCGCCGCCCTCGCCGTCCTGGCCGCCAGCCGGGCCAGCGCCGAGGAGGGCATGTGGACATTCGATAATTTTCCAACCAGCCAGGTCGAGCAGCAACTCGGCGTCCATCTCGACCAGGCCTGGCTCGATCACCTCGAGGGCGCGTCCGTGCGCCTGACCACGGGCTGTTCCGCCGCGGTGGTTTCGCGCGACGGCCTGGCGCTGACCAATCAGCACTGCGTCGTCGAGTGCGCCCAGCAGCTGTCGAACCCGGCCGCCGACTATGTTCGCGGCGGCTATCTGACCGATACGCGCAGCGAAGAGCGCGCCTGCCCGGCGATGCAGGCCGAGGTGCTGCTCGGGGTCACCGACGTCACCGTGCCTATCCTCAACGCCACCGTCGGCAAGCTCGGCGAAGACTACACAGCCGCGCACAAGGGAGCGGTCTCCGCGGCGGAAAAGGCGGTCTGCGGCGACGACCCGGCGCTGCGCTGCCAGGTGATCGGCTTTTTCAGCGGCAGCCAGTACAAGGTCTACAAATACCATCGCTATGACGACGTGCGGCTGGTGTTCTCGCCGGAATTCTCCGTGGCGTTCTTCGGCGGCGACCTGGACAATTTCACCTTTCCGCGGTTCGCCCTCGATTGCGCCTTCCTGCGCCTTTACGAGCACGGCAAACCGGCCAAAACACCTGACTTCCTCAGCTGGTCGTCGGCGCCACCCGTCGCCGGCGAGGCGGTGTTTGTCTCCGGCAATCCTTCAGGCGCCAATCGAAGCCTGACCGTGGCCGAACTCGAAGATCTGCGCGACATCAGGATGCCGATCGACGAGCTGCAACGCTCGGAGTTGCGCGGCCGCCTGCTGCAGTTTTCCGATGAGAGCCCCGAACACCAGCGCATCGCCGCCGACGCGCTGTTCGCCGAGGAGAACGCCTTCAAGGCCACCTACGGCCGCCAACTGGCTCTGAACGACGCACCGTTCATGGCCGCCCGGGTCAGGGAGGAGGCCGAACTGAAGGCGCGCGTGGCCGCCGACGCCTCTCTGGCCCTCGAAATCGGCGACCCATGGAACGATATCGCCCAGCTGCGCACGGTCTACGCCGCCCAGTACATCGTCTGGCGCCAGCTCGAGGCCGCGGCCGGAGGCCAGTCCAAGCTCTATCTCTACGCCCGCGATCTGGTTCGCGGCGCCGCCGAGCGGGCCCGGCCAAGCGATCTGCGGCTGCCGGAATTCGACGATTCCCGCCTGCCGCTGATCGAAAAGACCCTGTTCGATCCTCAGCCGATCGAACCGGCGCTGGAGCGGCTCTACCTGCAGTTCTGGCTGGCCAAGACCCGTGAATACCTGGGCGCCGACTCGCTCGCGGTCACCGCGTTCCTTGGCAAGGAAAGCCCGCAGGCGCTGGCCGCCCGCCTGGTCGATGGCAGCCGCCTGGCCGATCCGGCGGTGCGGCGGGCGTTGTGGGAAGGCGGCATGGGGGCCCTCATCGCTTCGCGCGACCCGATGATCACCTTCGTGCTGAAGACCGATCCGGTCTCGCGCGCGGCGCGAACCTTGTGGGATAACGAGGTGGCAGGCCCGATCGAGCGCGCCGATCAGAAGATCGCGCGGGCGCGCGCTTCGCTGTTCGGGGCGGCCCTCTATCCCGACGCCACCTTCTCCCTGCGCCTCAGCTACGGCAAGGTTGAGCCGCCGCCCGGCCGTGATGGCCAGGCCGGCCCGTTCACCACCATCGCCGGTCTTTACGCCAGGGCCACCGACGCCGAGCCGTTCCAGCTGCCGCCGCGCTGGCTGGCGGCGCGCGCCAGGCTCGATCCGGCGACGGTGCTCGATTTTTCGACCACCAACGACATCACCGGCGGCAATTCCGGCTCGCCCGTGGTCGACGCCAAGGGCGATGTCGAGGGGGCGATTTTCGACGGCAACCTGGCCTCGATCGCCGGCGACTTCGCCTACAACGGGGTCCTCGGCCGCAGCGTCGCGGTGTCCACCGCCGCGATCACCGAAGCCCTGACCAAGGTCTACGGCCGCGCCGGCCTGGTCAAGGAGCTGGAGGCGCGCTGAGCTCTAGAGCGAAATTCCGAACATGTTGATCGCCGCCTTGCGCCCCCTCCACCACCGGCTGCGCCGGCGGTCCCCCTCCGCCCGCGGCGCTGCGCTTGCGGGGGAGGAATTTACCTAAACTCCTGCCCCGCGACGCGGGGAAGGTGGCGCGGCGCTCTTGTCTTGCGCCGTGACGGAAGGGGCGCATGGCCGAACCCGTCTGGCCGGAATGCCCTAAGCCGGCGTGAAGGTGAATACCGGGGGGCCGCCCTCGGTCGGGGTCCATTTCAGTTTGACCCGCTGGCCGATGGTCAGGCCGTCGAGGTCGCAATCGACGAAATTGGTCAGGAGCGAGACGCCTTCATCGAGGGTGACATAGCCGATGGCGTAGGGCGCTGGGGTGTTCCGGCGCATGACGCTGAAGGTGTATATGACCCCCTCTCCGGCGCTTTCCTCCCAGGCGGTATCCTCGGAAAAGCAGAACGGGCAGATCGCGCGCGGATACCAATGCGGCTCGCCGCACGCCCCGCAGCGTTTGATCAGAAATCGCCCCTGCGCCGCCGCATCCCAGAACGGCTGGCCTTCGACGTTGACCGCCGGGGCGGGAATCCTGCGCGCTTCAGCCATGCCCGTCAGAGCCTTTCCATGATCAGCGTCGCCGCGCCGTGCCGGGCGCCCAGGAGGCCACCGGTCCCATGGGCGATGACCAGGTCGCAACCGGGCACCTGGACCTTGGGATGAGCCTCGCCGCGGGCCTGGCGCACCGCTTCGATGACCTTGGTGATGCCGCCGCGATTGGTCGGATGGTTGTTGCAGAGGCCGCCGCCGTCGGCGTTGAACGGCAGCTTGCCGACCCCTGAGATCAGGTTGCCGTCGGCGACGAAGGCCCCGCCCTTGCCCTTCTCGCAAAAGCCCAGATCCTCGATCTGCATCAGCACCGTGATCGTGAAGCTGTCGTAGATCGAGGCATACTTGATGTCGGCCGGTTTAACGCCCGCTTCGGCAAAGGCCGGCGGTCCGGACCACACGGCCCCCGAATAGGTGAGGTCGAGATTGCGCCCGCCACTGGGGCCTTTGGGGGCTTCGCCGGCGCCGATAATCCTGACCAGCGGACGCTTCAAACTTCGGGCGATCTCGGGCGTGGTCACCACCACGGCGCCGCCGCCGTCGGTGATCACGCAGCAGTCCAGCCGGTGCAGCGGATCGGCGATGATCGGGGAGGCCAGCACATCGTCGACGGTCACCACCTCGCGCAGCATGGCGTGTTCGTTCCACTGCGCGTGGTGGGAGGCGGCGACCTTGATCCAGGCGAGCTGCTCGGATGTGGTGCCGAACTCATGCATGTGCCGCATGGCGCACAGGCCGTACATATTGTGGGTCGTGCCGCCCCAGATGTTTTCGAAGCCGGCTTCGGGCACGTCCGAAAACCCACCGCCGATCGGGCCGCCGCCCGGCCTGCCGCCGCCGCCGCCGCGTCGCATCTGCCGGGGCCGTCCGGCCAGGGTGACCAGCGCCACCTGGCACTTGCCGGCCGCGATCGCCTCGGCGGCGTGGCCGACGTGGAGGATGTAGGACGACCCGCCGGTCTCGGTGGAATCCAAGTGCCGGACCTTGAGGCCCATGTAGTCGACCATGGAGAGGGCGCCGAACCCCGGCGCGTCGCCGGCGCAGAAGTAGCCGTCGACATCGTCCTTGGAGAGGCCGGCGTCGGCCAGCGCCCCCTTTGCGCACTGGGCATGGATCTGAGCGGTCGAAAGCTCGGGCGCGTCGCGGGTCGGATGCTCGAAAACCCCGGCGATATAGGCCTTGTCCCGGATGGTCATTGAGCTTGTCCCTCCGCGGGCGCCTTGGCGATCCGCTCGTCGCGAAGCTGGGTGCGGCGCACCTTGCCGGCGTCGTCGCGGATGTTCTCGATCACGAACTCGAATGAGCGCGGCTGCTTGTAGGTGACCAGCAGCCCGCGCACGTGCTCGCGCAGGGCCTCTTCGGTGAGACCCGCCCTCGGCTGGACGATGGCGTGGATGCGGGCCCCCAGGTCCTCGTCCGGCAGGCCGATGACGGCGCTGGAGGCGACCAGCGGATGCTCGTCGATCGCCGCCTCGATCTCGGCCGGATAGACGTTGGAGCCGCCGACCAGGATCATGTCGGTGCGCCGGTCGGCGAGGTAGAGATAGCCGTCCGCGTCGAACCAGCCGATATCGCCCAGCGACTCCCAGCCTCCCGGCAGGGTGCGCGGCGTGGCCCCGCGGTACTGGTAAGACGCGGGCGATCCTTCCGGCCTGCGCATATAGACCTCGCCGATTTCGCCCGCGGGGAGGGGCTCGCCCGCCTCGTTGAAGGCGCGCATCTCGCCAAACCGCACCTGGCCGACCGAGCCGCGATGCTCCAGCCACTCGGTTCCGGTGATGATGGTCACCGCCTGGGCTTCGGTGCCGGCGTAGAGCTCCATGATCACCTCGGGGCCCAGCCATTCGATCCAGGCCTCCTTGAGCCAGGGCGGGCAGGGGGCCGCGAGGTGCCAGACGGTCTTGAGACTGGAGACGTCGTAGGCGCCCCGCACATCAAGCGGCAGACGCCAGATGCGGCCCATCATCGTCGGCACCAGATACATCCAGGTGCCCTTGTGGCGCTCGACGGTTTTCAGCGTCTCCTCGGCGTCGAACCTGGGCATGATCACTAGGTGCGCGCCCATGTTCAGACCCCCGAAGGCCGAAGTGAACGGGCCGTTGTGATAGAGCGGCCCCGGCATGACCATCACGTCTTCGGAGGTGGTGCGATAGCCGCCAACCCCGGTTTCCGGCGGGGTGAATACCCCGGGGCCGCCCGAGAGGATCAGCTTGGGCCGGCCCGTCGATCCGCCCGATGTCGGGGCCTTGTAGATCGGCGCAATGCGGTCTTCGAGCGGGCTGTCGTCGTCGGACAAGGCCAGCAGCGCCGGGATGTCGTAATGGGGCCGCTCGCCGGAAGCCGAGGTTGCGGCCAGCAGGATCGGCGTCTTCGCCAGATCCATCACCGCCTCGGCCTCGGCCGCCGGCAGACGGTGGGAGATCGGCTGCGGCGTCGCCCCGACCTTCCACAGGCCATAGCAGGCCTCGACGAAGTCGACGCTGTTGGCGAGGCCGATGGTCACCAGGTCGCCCTGCCTGACCCCGACCTTTTCGAGCCCGCGGGCGATGCGGTTGGTGCGCAGGTCCAGTTCGCGCCAGCTCACCGTGCGATGAACGTCGCTGACCGCCGGGCGGTCCGGCCGCTCCCGGGCCAGCTGCCCCAGCCGCGCGCCAAGGGAAATGGGTTGGTCCAACTGCGTCGCCTCGGGAGAGGTTGCTGATCCGGCTGAGGGCTTCTTCGCTCAGACACCCGTCCAGATCGGCGGCATAGCCCGAATGGCCGCTCCCTCCAAACTATTCGGCGCGCGCGCCGTGTCGCACCGCAATGATCTGCACCGTCTCTCCCCTTACCCGGTAGCGAATGAGATAGGGTGGGACAGCGAGGAGTTCGCGCCGCCCGCCGCCTAACAGGCGGCCGCGATCTGGATGTTCATCCAGACTATCGCCGGCGAACTTGAGCCTCAGCGCCATGCGCTGGGCGGCCAGCGGCGCGAACTGGCCGATGTAGGCCCTAATGGCCAAGACGTCGGCGGCCGCGCGTCTGGTCCAAACTACTTGAACCATTCCGGCGGCGGTGGCTGCTCGTCGGGTGTCCCCCACGTCGCCAGCCACTTTGCAAATTCCGCGTGGGGGATAGTCCGGCCCGCATCCGCGTCCGCCTCGCCCTCGCGCATGGCGCGCTCGTCGGCGTCATCATCGCGCTCGTCAAAGATCGAAGGTTCGGGCTTCGCCATTGAGCAAGACTACCTATTTCTGAGGCGAAACGCGAGGGAGATTGGCGATGGATCGTGTGCCAGCTTGATTTTCAGGCGGCCGGTTCGACGATGGAACGGTAGATGGCGACGACTTGGTCGCGACTGGTTTTGAACCATTCGTCCCCGCCTCCGGCGATCTTGGCGCCGCGATGCTTCAAGACCGAGTGAATTGCCCGCTCCAAGGTGCTGCAATTGTGCGTTTTGATTTCGAGCATGAGAACCGGCTTGTCTGGCGTCCCCGTGCCAATCTGCGAAAGGACTCGTTGGACGGTGTCACCCGTGGTGCACCCTATTTTCAAGCGGTCCGGCGCGCAGCGGTAGCCATATGCATATACAACACTCTCCCCTTGGCCAAGACGAACCACATCGGAGGTATCTACTGCGGATTCAATTGCATGTAATACTTGGTCTTCGGTGGGCTCTGGCCCAGTGTCAGAGTCAGCTTGATTTAAGCTCCATACCCCGTACGACGTGATCCTCATCGACTGCCCGCCCACGCTTGGCATCCTGACCGTCAACGGGCTTTCTGCCGCCCGCGACGTGCTCATTCCCGCCAAGACGGACTTGCTCAGCATCATGGGCGTGCCGCTGTTGCTCGACACGATCGAGAACATCCGTCGGCGCGCCAATCCCGAGCTGCGCATCCTAGGCGTCCTGCCGACGCTCTATCACCCGCGAAACACCCACGACAAAGTGCGCATCCGCCGGGCCACGGTCGAGCACCCGTTCGGCACGCTCAAGGCATGGATGGGCGCCACCCACTTCAAGACCCGCACCCTCGAGAAGGTCCGAACGGAGATGAGCCTCCACGTCCTGGCCTACAATCTGAAGCGAATGATCGCGATCCTCGGCCCGCAGCCCCTCATGGCCGCGATAAGGGTCTGACCCGGCCGCCCGGCTCTTACGCCAGCGCCTTCAGGCCGAAGTCTGACAACGACCACGCCGATCCGGGGCGGCCCCTCCAATCACGTTCTCACACAGCCTGGACCCAAAGCGGCCATTCCGAACGTCTGCTAATGGCCGAGGCGGGCAGCCACGCTCGATGCCGAGGCGGTCAGCTGGCTGATCGAAGGCGCACGGCTGCTCGCAGCCCTAGGGAGGCGCTAGGCCGGGCGCGTCGGAACGGGGAAATGGGACCCGCCGGCGCGGCCAACGCCTGTCTCGGCGCGTCTGATGGGCCGTCATGGCCTAACCACCGGCGTCGAAGCATGCGTGCATGACCATCGCAACCGCGAGGTCGGACTAAGGGTTCTCGCGCTTTGGGCTGGAACGGCACCCGACGACAGGAATGTCTCCAAGTTAAAACTTGTAGCCAATCGCGACGCGAAGCGTGTTGCTCTGCAGGGCCGACAATCGACGATTGTTCCAACCCTGAGACCCGTTCTCAGCGAATGAGGGGGTGCCGTAATCGTCGAAGATATATTCGACCCGCGAAACCAGGTTCCTGGTGATGGCCCAGTCGACGCCCGCGCCTACGTTGAAGCCGGTGAGCGTCTTGCTGGTGTTCGCCGTGTAGACGGTGGTGCCGGGGCTGGGGAAATTCGGGCACGGAAACGTCAGGTCGAGCTGGGCCTGGGTCACGGTGACCCCGGCCGCAACGAAGGGCAGCACATCGCCCAATGCATAACCGAGGCGCGCCCGAGCCCGGAAGGTCCAGGGAAGCGCTAGTTTGTTGTAGGTCGGGATGTTGTCTTCAATCGGAGGCGCGTTCGGAATGACCCCGCTATTGGTCACGCCCGTGGCGCTGCCGCTGTTCCCGCCAATCTCAAGTTCGGCTCCAGCGACCACCTGCCCATTGGGGAACTGGTAGTTGTAGCCGGCGAAGCCGCCGTAGACCACCGCGCTGTGATCAATGTCCGTCCTGGTGCGCTCGCCAGGGAGGAAGGCAAGCTCGCCCGGCCCGTTGATTTCTTGAAGGTTCGTGGTGGTGTCCGAGCCGCCCACATAAACGCCAACATATCCGCCGGTCCAGTCCGGTGCGCCCGTCGCCGGCGGGTCTTTGCTCGCTGAAGGGTCTGCGGCGTAGCCGGCCGAGGCGGCCGCAATCGCGCCAGCAAAGACGAGGAGACCGAGTTTCTGTTTCATCGGGATACCCCCTGATTTCATCACACCATGACGGAGTGGGATACACACTCAAAACCAGCATTGTCCAGATGGACGGCTAATCCGTCACCTTCGCCGGCAGTTAAACCTGTTTGAACCGTCATTGAACAGCCCTCCTGATGGTTTACGGCCGCGCGAGCCTGATTTCGAACCCGGCCACCGCGCCGCACGTTGATTTGGCCCAGTTTTCTGATCCCCTGGCGCACCTCTCCCGTCGGCCGCCTTGGGCGGATTGGTCGAGATTGGCGTCAACATCGCACGGCCTGTCGGCCGCGCAGGTCGCTGATCATCTCCAAGATGCGCCGGAACAGGCCGCGCGGCACGGCGACCTCGGCGATCTGGAACGTGACATAGCGTCCGTGGCCGACGATCCTGGCTCCGATCTTGACCAGCCTTTCGCGCAACGAGGTCAGCGACCAGTGCGAGACCGCCTCGGGCAGGGCCAGCGTACGCATGAAGTTGCCCAGATTGTAGGCCAGGGCATGGAGTTGCAGGCGAACGGCGTTGTTCTGGAACTTGCGGCATGACAACCGGGTCCAGACAATGGCGTTCTTGCCTTCCTTGATGTGCTGCTCGGCCGTGCCCCGCTGGTTGTAGAAGGCGACCACGCGCCTGGCGGGACGGCTCAGGTTGGTGACGATGAAGCCGACGCGCGGATAGAGTTCTCCCGGGTGCCATTCGACCTTGGCGACCACGCGACGCTTCCTGTTCCAAGACGCTGCCTGGTAGCTGAAGCTGGCATGGGAGCGCACCACATGGTGCGGCGGGCGACCGACCGGGCGCTTGAGCAGGTGGGCGATGCGGTCTTGAAGGATCGTGTTGGCCTTGAGCCGGATGGCGTACTTGTAGCCCTCGGCTTCGAGGAACTCGTAGAGGTCGGGCAAGGCAAAGGCGGCATCGCCCCGGAAGAAGCGCCGCTTCACCCTGTCCCTGTAGCGGATCACGATCGGCTCCAGGACCGCGCGCCATCCGTGGGCGCTGTGGACATTGCCGGGGCGCAGGGCGCAGTGCTCCAGATCGCCGAACTGGTTGAACACGAACAGCGGGTGGTAGCAGGTGCAGGCGAAGTGGCCGTTGTAGGCCGTGCCTTCCTGATCGCCATGGGTTGGGCTCACGCTTGAGTCTATGTCCAGCATGATCGCCTTGGGCGGACGCCGCCCATGCACCCGGTCAATCCATCGCCCTGACAGATCGGCGAGTGCGGCGAGGTTCTCGGCGGCGGCCAGAAACATCGTCTCGAAGCGTCCCATCTGGCTGGTGGACGCCGCAGTTCTCGCCACGGCGCGCCCACCGACAATCCAGCGCATCGCCGGATCGCGTCCCAGGCGGTTGGCGTCGTTGACGTCTTCATAGCGCCGGGGCGGCCAAAGACAGACTGCCGAAACAAGCCTGTCAGCGCGTGCCGGCCGTTCTTGCCGGTGCGCGGATCAACGAGTTCATCACCAACCATGTCGGTCAGCCCGAGTGCGTCATCGAGTTCGCGATAGGCAAGCAATCCAGCGTCGGTGGTAATCCTGGAACCATGAAACTCCAGCTTCAGGCGGCGGTCGAAATCGAGCCGTAATGCCGCGTTCTCAGATTCACCCGCCGGGTTCGCCATCCACCGCGCCTCAACATCCACTCAACATATTGATTCTTATATCATAACCAGCGCCCATCCGCACAAATTCATGGGGCCATCTGGGAAATACGAGTCTAAATATTTCTCTACTTCTGCTACAGGATAAAGTTGTCCTTGCGTGACCTGTTCGACTGTAAAGCCATGCCCCGGCGCGGCAGTGATGTATTTGGCCATCCGCCTTGCGTTGAGGGTTCGCTTTTCGGCGTCTTCCGCCAAATTGTACTGATTAAGAGCCCAGGTGAACTCTGCACGTTGACCGCCAAGCGTCGCCATGTTCCCTCGTATTCTCTTGAATTGGCGATCAAATTATCAAGCCGAAGTGCGCCCCGCAATCGGCCCAACCTGGCCGATCCCATTGCTCATCCCCGCCGCGATCCCACCGGGTGAGAACTCGACAGGCCGCCGTCGACGGCGATCGCCTGGCCGTTGACGTAGGAGGCGTCGTCGCTGGCCAGAAAGAGGGCCATGTTGGCTATTTCGCCAGGCTCGCCGCCGCGTTTCAGGGGATTGAGCTGGCCGATCCGATCGTCGGTGCCACGCTCGCGCGCCCGCACGTAGATCGGCGCCGTCATGCCGGTTTCGATCAGGCCCGGGCAGATGGCGTTGACCCGCACTCCCGTGCCGTAAAGCACGTTGGCGCTGGTCTGCACCAGGCTGATCACCCCGGCCTTGCTGGCGCTGTAGGGAATGCCGCCCGCGCCGGAGCGCAGGCCGGCCACCGAGGCGGTGCAGATGATCGAGCCCTTGCCGGCTTTACGCATGATCGGGCTGGCGTGCTTGATGGCCAGGAACGGCCCGATCAGGTTGATGCGCAGAACCTCGGCCCAGGCCTGCGCGGTCAGCTCTTCGATGGGGGTATAGCCGCCGCTGATCCCCGCGTTAGCGTAGAGGACGTCCAGGCCGCCAAATTCACTGGCGGCCCGCTCGATGGCGCCCTTGATGTCGCTCTCTTCGCCGGCGTCGCCGCGCACGGCGATGGCGCTGCCGCCGGCCTTTGCGATCATCGCCGCGGTTTCGTCGACCTCCGCCGCCCGGTCGAAACAGAGAACGCTCGCCCCCTCGCTGGCGAAGAGGCGCGCGCTGGCCCGTCCGATCCCGCTCGCGGCCCCGGTGATCACCGCCGATCGTCCTTCAAGTCGTGGCATTGGCTCTCCTTCTTTCGTCGGCGTCCGTAACCGCCTTGCGCCCCTTCCACCACCGCGCGTGTCGCGCGGCGGTCCCCCTTCCCCGCTTCGCGGGGCAGGAGTTTAGAAAAATTCCTCCCTCGCAAGCGTAGCGTCGCGGGGGAGGGGGACCGCCCGCGAAGCGGGTGGTGGAGGGGGCGCTAGGCCTACGCCTTCGCCGGCTGCGCGGCGGCGACGGGTGCGCGGCCGAGCGGGATGAACTTTTCGGCCATTTTCGGCAGGGCTTCGGAAAGGATGGTTTCCAGCGTCCAGCCCTCGGGCTTGGTCACCGTCTCGATCGGGCGCGGCTGGCTGTAGAGGATAAGGTTTTCGCCGCTGGCCCCGAAGAACTGGCCGCTGACGCTCTTGGCCGCGTCGGCGATCAGGGCGACGGCGAACCGCGCCGGCTGATCGGGGCGGATCATCTTGGCCATCTGCTCGCGCCGGGCCACCGCCGCCTCGTCGCGCACCGGCACCGACTGGGTCATCCGCGTCCAGGCCACCGGCGCGATGCAGTTGGCGCGGACGTTCTTGGAGGCGCCTTCCATGGCGATGATCCGCGACAGCGCCGCGATGCCCATCTTGGCCGCGCCATAGTTGGTCTGGCCGATGTTGCCATAGAGGCCCGACGTCGAGGTGAAGAGGACATAGGCCCCGTCCTCCTGGGTCCTGAAGTGCTCGATGGTGGCGCGGCAGACGTTGTACGAGCCGCGCAGATGAACCTCGATGACCTTGTCCCAGTCGGCGTCGACCATCTTGTGAAACATGGCGTCGCGCAGAATGCCGGCCGGATTGATCACCGCGTGCAGGCCCTTGAAGCTGTCCATGGCCTGCTCGACCATGCCCTGCACGGCCTTCAGCGAGGTGACGCTCTCGGAATTGGACACCGCCTCGCCGCCGGCGGCGCGGATTTCCTGCGCGACCGTCTCGGCCGGCCCGGACGATCCCTCATCGCCGCCGGTAAGGCTGCCGCCGAGGTCGTTGACCACCACCTTGGCGCCTTCGCGCGCGGCGATCAGGGCGCAGTCGCGGCCGATGCCGTTGCCGCCGCCCGTGACCAGAACCACCTTGCCGTTCAAAATACCCATCGTGAAATCTCCCAATGCTTTTGGAAATGAACCTTGCGCCCCTTCGATTATTCGAGGCGGTCTGCCTTGCGCAAGGCGGGAAAGAATTTCGCCCAGGTCGCGGTGACCGCCAAGGCGCCGACCCCGCCGAATACCGCCGCGCCGACGACGCCCAGGAATCTGGCGGCGACGCCGCTTTCGAACTCGCCAAGCTCGTTGGAGGCGCCGATGAACAGGGTCGATACCGCCGCCACTCGCCCGCGCATGGCGTCCGGCGTGACCAGCTGGACCAGGGTCTGGCGCACATAGACGCTCAGCATGTCGGCCGCGCCGAGCACGGCCAGGGCCGCGACCGACAGCCAGAGGGCGTGCGAAAACCCAAACACCAGGGTCGCGGCCCCGTAGACCGCGACGCCGCAGAACATCACCAGCCCAGCCCTGCGCCGGATCGGCCGGCCGGCCAGGAACACGGCGGCCGCCGCGCCGCCGAGCGCCGGTCCCGCGCGCAGTATGCCAAAGCCCTGAGGGCCCACGTGCAGCACGTCGCGGGCGAACGCCGGCAAGAGCGCCGTCGCGCCGCCCAGGATCACCGCCGCGAGATCGAGCGAAATCGCCCCAAAGACGATGCGGTTTTGCCAGACATAGGCCAGACCCTCCTTGACCAGCGCCCATCGCGAACCGGGCTGCACGACCGGCTGGCCGCTCTTGCGGATCATGAGCAGGCAGACGGCGGCGGCGATGTAGAGACCAAGGCTGGTCGCGTAGGCGGCCACCGGCGCGATGGCCAGCAACACGCCCGCCGCCGCCGGCCCGATGATCGAGGCGCTCTGGCCGGCCAGGGAGTTCCAGGCGATGGCGCGTGGGAGCAGGGGCCGGGGCACCAGCATCGGCCCGAGCGCCGTGCTCGCCGGCTGGAAAAAGGCTCTCGAGGCGCCAAACAGCAGCGCCACCGCCAGCAGCAGCGGCACGGAAGCACGATGGCTCAGCGTGGCGGCGATGATGATCCCCACCGCGACGATCTCGCCCGCCCAGCAGATCATCAGCACCTTGCGCCGATCAAGGCGGTCTGCGGTCTCGCCGGCGGTCAGGGCGAGCAGAAACAGGGGCGCGAAGGTCAGAAGGCCGATCAGACTGACGTTGAAGGCCGACGCGCCGACGCTCAAGGTCCGCCGGGAGATCGTATAGACCTGCCAGCCCATGGTGACGCTCTGGATGCCGGTCCCAAGCGAGCCCATCCAGCGCGAAGCCCAGAACGCCAGATAGTCACGCTCGCGCAGCAGAGCGCGGGCCGAAGGCAGCGCGCTTTCCGCATCGGGCATGGCCGCACATAGCACCTCCCTCCCCTTTATCCAGTCGATTCATTCATCTCATTCGCCACGCCCTGAAACCCTTCTCCCGTTGGGAGAAGGAGGGGCCCGCCGCTGCAAGCGGTGGGAAGATGAGGGGTTAAAATGCAGGGCGCCTAACCCCTCACCTTCCCACGCCCAAGACCGGGCGCGGGCCCCTCCCTCTCCCTTGTTTAGAC
>DATCCB010000003.1:0-37317 GCA_036511515.1 Caulobacteraceae bacterium
CAAGCGCAGCGCCGCGGGGGAGGGGGGACCGCCGGCTAAGCCGGTGGTGGAGGGGGCGCAAGGCGGCCGCGAAAACGCCAACCTCTCGCAGGCCGCCCCTCCTGGCGCGCATCTTGCGCCGGCGCCTGCGCGAATCCCGAACTAGGTCAGGGCTTCCCCAATTAGAGTCGCTGCGCAGATGTCGCTCGTCGAGGTTCTCCACCCCAGCGAACTGTCGGAAACCGATGCCGCGGCGTGGAGCGCCCTGCAGGCGGCGTCGCCCGATTTTTCCAGTCCACTGATGGGCCCAGGGTTCGCGCGCGCGGTCGGCGAAGTGCGCCCCGACGCGCGCGTAGCGGTGTTTCGGAACCATACCGGCCCGTCCGCCTTCCTCGCCTTTCACCGTCGCCCGGGCGGCTTCGCGCGGCCGATCGGCGCGCCGTTTTCGGACTATCACGCCCTCGTCGCCCGCCCAGCGCAGGGGCCCGCGATGGCGGAGGTTCTGGACGGCGCGGGGCTCGCCGCCTTTCGCTTTTCGGGCCTGGTCGATCCCTCTGGGGCTTTCGCCGGAGCGGTTTCGTCGACGCAGGCCGCCTACAAGGTGGTTCTTGAGGGCTCGCCGGAGGATTATCTGCGCGAGGTCTGCGCCGGCAGCCGCAACCGGGCCAAGAACTACCGGCGCTATCGCGGCAAACTCGAGCGGGACATTGGGCCGCTGCGGCTGGTGGTCGACGCCGGCGGGGAGGCGTTCGACCAACTGCTCGACTGGAAGCGCGTCCAGATCGCGCGTACCGGGATCACCGATTTCCTGGCCGCGCCGTGGACGCGGGCGCTGCTGGGCCGCCTTGCGGGAATTCGGACCGGCGACTTCCAGGGCCTTACCATCAGCCTCTATGCGGGGAAACGGCACGTCTGCGGCCATTTCGGCGTGCGGCTGGGCGGTCACTATCACCCGTGGATCGGGGCCAGCGATCCGGCCCAGCGCGGCTATTCGCCCGGATTCATCCACCAGTGGATGGCCATCGAGGCCATGCAGGCGCTGGCCCTCACCACCTATGACCTGGGCCCTGGCGAGGGCCACTGGAAAGCGATGTTCGCTTCGGAGCAGACAGAGATCGGCATCGGCACAGCCACGACGGCGAGCCTGGCCGGGCGTCTGGCCTCGTCCAGCAATGCGCTCTGGCGGCTGCCCGCGGCCGTCGGCATCCATGCCGCCGAGCGCCTGCGCCGGCGCATGGAGCAGGTGGCCCTGATCGAAACCACGCTGGGCGGCCGGCTGCAGGGCATGGTCCACGCCGTCGCCGTGTCCAAGCGCCGCGCCGCTACCCGCCGCCCGCTCCTCGAGGTGCCGCCGCCCCTGAGGCGCGCATGACAGGGGCCATCGTCGACTGGTCGCCGGACAAGATCCAGGCGTTCGGCGCCCGCACGCTGACATTCCGCCACAACCTGCACGAGCGGCCGATGTTCAGCGACGAGGCGCTGATCTCGGTGCTCGACCGCTATCCGCGCGAGCGGCTCGGCGTCTACACCATGGGCGAGGATCTGGTCGACTGGACCTCGTGGCGGCGCGGCGAGGCCGACGCCCTGACCGGCGCGCAGCTTCTCGAGGCGGTCAGGCATGGGCGGCTGTGGCTCAACCTGCGCAACGCCGATACCTGGCTGCCCGAATACGCCGACCTCTGCGCCGAGATCGCCGCCGACAAGGAGGCGCATGTGCCGGGCTTGCGCACCTTCCGCCGCGATCTGGGCCTCTTGATCTCGTCGCCGCGCACGCAGGTGTTCTATCACCTCGACGTGCCGCTCTCGTCGCTGTGGCACATCCGCGGGCGAAAGCGCATCTGGTTCTACCCCCGGACCGAGCCCTTCGTCAGCGACGCCCAGATCGAGCGCTTCGTCCGCCAGGAAGCAGAGGGCCAGTTTCCCTTCACGCCCGCGTGGGACGCCGACGCCCAGGCCCTCGACCTCGCGCCCGGCGACATGGTCACCTGGGCTCAGAACGCGCCCCATCGCGTCGCCAACGGCGACATGCTCAACGTCTCGGTATCGATGGAGTACATGACCCCGCCGGCGGCCATGCGCGCCAACATCATCTATGCCAATGGCCTCATCCGCCGTCGCCTGGGCGTCGAGCCCAGGGTGCAGACCGCCTTCGGCCCCGCCGCCCTGGCCAAGGTCGCCCTGGCCAGGGGCATCAAGGCCGCGCGCCGCAAACGCGCCTACAAGCCGATCCTCCCCCCGACCTTCACCCTAGACCCCGCCCAGCCCGGCGTCCTGCAACCGCCGCGCTGAACCTTCCGGAGCGCAGCCTTCCAGCCCGCCCTTGCTTTTACCGGCGCCAACACCTTTTCGCCGCGACCGACCTTGCGGGCTGGAAGCCCCAGATCCGATACAGCCGAGCCGCGTTTGCGCCGCCGCCCCCATTTCGGCTAAACCACGCCCGAGCCAACGCGGCACTCGTAGCTCAGCTGGATAGAGCGCTGCCCTCCGAAGGCAGAGGTCACAGGTTCGAATCCTGTCGAGTGCGCGAGCGATCGCCTTGGCTGGCCTAGCGGGCCTCACCTGCGATAGACGTCGCGGCGATTGCCGATTCTCACCACCAGGATACGCACGGCCCGGTCCTCGATCATGGCGATGATCCGATAGTCGCCAACGCGATATTTCCACAAGCTCCCAAGCTGCGAGCCCTTGAGCGCCTCTCCAAGGCTTCGGGGATCGTCCGACGCCGCCAGCCGCTCGTTCAGAAATCGAAAGATCCGGATGGCGATCTGTCTATCAAGGGCCCGAAGGTTCTTTTGCGCCAGCCCTGAGAGTTCAATCTTCCAGGCCATACGCAGTCATGACGTCTTGCAAGGAGACGGGCACGCTGCGGCCGGCGCGCACCTCGATCAACTCACGCTCCGCTAGGTAAATATCCTCCAGATCATCAAGGTGCTCACAGATCGCCTGGGTCACATAAAAGGTCTTGGTGCGGCCCGTCTTCGCCGACAGGTCCGTCAGCCTAGCCTCGATGTCATCGGGAAGGCGAATCGATATCGGCATCTGAGTCAATCTCCCGCGTCGCCTTGCGATACATTTATCGCACACTGCGCGGGGCAAGGATAGTGGATCTTGGGCGGGCCGCCGCAAGCGCCCAGATTCCATCCGGCACCCGCCTTCCGATGCCTTCCAGCTAAGCGTGCGCCAGGCTCTAGCTTGCCCGGGGGGAGTACAACTTGTCTCACTTCCATACTAAATTAGTCAGACAAGGGGTAATCACCGGCGTGCCGTCCGAGACGGTTACCTCGCAATTTTCGCCGACAGGGCACCCGGCCACCTGCGGTGCCGTGCGTCAGCTGCGACAAGCTATGCGGTGCCGCGTGCGCCTCTCAACACGCAAGACGGTGCGGCGTACGCGATATAGGACAAATGAAGGCAGGCGCGCTCTTTTCTGGCATCGGCGGACTTTGCTACGGCTTCCACGACGCCAACATCCCGACCGCCTGGGCGGTCGAGCTCGACCGTCACGCCTGCGACACCTAGCTTAGGCAGCGACCTGTTCTTCGACGGCGAGGAAACCTTCCGCCGATATCGGGACAGTCCGGCTCTGGGCCCGGAGCTGTTCGCCGGCCTTTACGGATGCAATCCCGCGCACGTCAAACGCATCGCCGTCGACAGCCTCAAGATGATCAAGGTCTCCTACCCCCGCCCCCACCCCAAGGCTGGCGCGGCGAGCGCGACATGCACGGCGGCCAGCAGTACGTCCGGCTGCTGGACGTGGATATCGGGTAGCCGCTCAATGCGCCGCATGGTCCACGGCATTGCGCTCGACGGGCAGACGCGCTGCGCCCATTGGCATGGCAAGCTCGACATCGTCGCCATCCGCATGGCCTGTTGCGGCGTCTACTATGCATGCCGGGAGTGCCACGACGAATTGGCCGATCACGCCGCGAAGGTTTGGCCCATTGCCGAGTGGGAGCAACCCGCGGTGCTCTGCGGCGCATGCGGGCTGGAGATGAGCGTCCGCGACTATCTCGGCTGCGCGAACCAGTGTCCGGCCTGCGCGGCGGCATTCAACCCGGGCTGCGCAAGCCACCATCACCTCTATTTCGAGCGGGCGTGATTGGGCGTGGCCGATCACCCTCCGCCTGAAGCGCTGGCCTCGCGATCGACGGCGCGCAACCGCGAACCGATCCTGGAGGTGCTTCGGCCACGACTGCCGGCGCGCGGCGTGGTGCTGGAGATCGCGGCGGGGGCTGGGGAGCACGCGGTGTTTTTCGCGGGGGCGCTTCCCCATCTGCAGTGGCGGCCGAGCGATCCCGATCCGCGGGCCCTGGCCAGCATCGACGCTTGGCGCGATTACGCCGGCCTGGCCAACCTGCTGGCGCCGATCCGCCTCGACGCGTCGGATCCGGATGACTGGCCGGAGGATCCCGTCGACGCGGTGGTCAATATCAACATGCTGCACATCTCGCCCTGGGCCGCGGCCGAGGGGCTGATGGCTGGGGCGAGACGGCTGCTCTCGCTGGAGGGCTTGCTGTTGCTCTATGGGCCCTACATCGAAGCCGATGTCGAAACGGCGGCGAGCAACCTCGCCTTCGACGCCAGCCTGCGCCAGCGCAACTCGGCCTGGGGTATCCGCCGGTTGGACGCGGTGACCGAGCTCGCGGCCCAGCACGGCCTGGCGCTGGCGGAGCGGATCGCCATGCCGGCCAACAACCTCGCCCTGGTCTTCCGCCAGGCCTAAGCTGCCTGTATCCCCCGTGAGGTCGCCGATGTCCCTCGACCGCCGAAATCTACTTCAGCTGGCAGGTTCGGCCGCCCTCGCCGGCATCGCTTCGCCGCTCGCGGGGTGTGGGGCGCCCAAGCCTTTGGCTCGCGCCGCCGCCGACTATTCGATCCGCATCGCCAACGGGCCGATCGAACTGGCGCCGGGACAGATCGTCACCACGACCACCTACAACGGCCAGTTCCCCGGCCCGCTTCTGCGCTTTCAGGAGGGCCGGCCGGCGGTCATCGACATTCACAATGACACCGCCAGGCCCGAACAATTGCACTGGCACGGCCAGAAGCTCCCCGTGGCTGTCGACGGCGCGGCCGAGGAAGGCACGCCGTTCATCCCCGCGCGCGGCGCCCGCCGCATAGGTTTTGCCCCGGGACCGGCCGGTTTTCGGTTCTATCATACCCACGTCAGGGCCGGCTCGGACCTCGCCGCCGGCCAATATGGCGGCCAGGTCGGCCCGGTCTACATCGACCCCAGACGCGAGCCCGGCCGGTACGACCGCGAGGTGTTCCTGACCCTGAAGGAGTTCGGTCCGACGCTCAGCCAGGGGGGCGACATGGCCATGGATTTCCTCAGCCCCGCCGGCGAAGACCCCAAACTGAAGGCGGCCGGGGAGGGGGCGATGAAGGCCTCGCTCGCCGCCGGCAAGCCCCACGGATACGAAGTCGGCTACAGCCTGTTCTCGATCAATGGCCGCATGCTGGGTCACGGCGATCCGATCCGCGTCAAGGCCGGCGAGCGGGTGCTGTTCCATTTGCTGAACGGCAGCGCCACCGAGATCCGCAGCCTGGCGCTCCCGGGTCATGTGTTTCAGGTTGTCGCGCTCGACGGCAATCCGGTGGCGACCCCCGCCGAGGTCCCCGTGCTATGGCTGGGCACGGCTGAGCGTGTCTGCGCCATCGTTCGAATGGAACATCCTGGGGTTTGGGTGATGGGCGACCTGGCCGACGACGATCGCGGACGGGGCATGGGCGTTGTCGTCGAATATGCCGGGGCGAGCGGGCCGCCGGTTTGGATCGCCCCGGCCCCGTCGAAGTGGAATTACACACACTTCGGCGATGTCGCTGCCAAGCCGCGCGCGCCTGACCAGATTCTTGAGATGACCTTTGCCAAGGACAACGCCGCGCTGAGCGGTTTCAACCGCTGGACGATCAACGGCGCGGCCTTTTCCGATACCGCGATGACCCCGATGTTCACGCTGCGCCAGGGGCGCCGGTATCGGCTGGCGATGAACAACGCCAGCGACGACATCCACCCCGTGCATCTGCATCGCCACACCTTCGAACTGACCAAGGTCGCCGGCAAGGTCACGTCAGGGGTATTCAAGGACGTGGTCATGCTCGGCGGCTATCAGCGGATGGAGGTCGACTTCGTCGCCGACAATCCGGGCAGGACCCTGTTTCACTGTCACCAGGAACTGCACATGGACTTCGGGTTCATGGCCCTGTTCGACTACGTCTGACCGTCCGCCCGCATTGTCGGTCCGAACAAGATATCCAGGTGGATCTTCAGCATGGCCTCGACATCCAAAGGCTCGAGGCGCTGGAACAGGGACGAGGCCAAGCCGATATGACCGCGACGGCTAACGGCGACTTGCAGGTTCTGGTCGTCGGGGCCGGCCCCACCGGCCTGGTGCTGGCTCTCTGGCTGGCGAAGCTTGGCGTCCGTGTACGGATCATCGACAAGGCCACGGAGCCCGGAACCACATCGCGGGCGCTGGCCATCCAGGCCCGGACTCTCGAACTCTATCGCCAGGCGGGTCTTACCGAGGCGATCGTCCGCCGCGGCCACAAGACCCCCGCGGTCAATCTGTGGGCCAAAGGCGAGAAGGCGGCGCGCGTACCCTTCGATATAATCGGCGCGGGGCTGACGCCGTTTTCGTTTCTGATGATCTTCCCGCAGGAACAGCACGAGCGGCTGCTGATCGAGCGGCTGGAGCAGGTGGATGTCGCGGTCGAGCGCGGGGCCGAGCTCACGGGGTTTGCGGAGAGCGACGATGGCGTGACCGCACACATCCGGCGCGCGGATGGCAGCCGTGAAGACTGCGTGGCGCGCTACATCGCCGGCTGCGATGGGGCCCGGTCGACCGTCCGCGATACCATGGCAACGGGCTTTCCCGGCGGCACCTACCGGCAGGTGTTCTATGTCGCCGATGTCGACGCGTCCGGACCGGCGGTCAACGGCGAACTGCACATCGACCTGGACGAGGCGGACTTCCTTGGCGTGTTTCCGCTGGCCGGCGAGGGGCGCGCGCGACTGATCGGGACGGTTCGCGACGAACGCGCCGACAATCTGGACTCCCTGAAGTTCGAGGATGTCAGCGCCCGCGCGATCGAAAACATGAAGGTCGAGGTCGCCAAGGTGAACTGGTTTTCGACCTACCATGTCCACCACAGGGTTACCGAGCGGTTCCGCGAAGGCCGCGTCTTCCTGCTCGGCGACGCCGCGCATATCCACAGTCCGGCCGGCGGCCAAGGCATGAACACCGGCATCGGCGACGCGATCAACCTGGCCTGGAAGCTGGCGGCGGTCCTTTCCGCTCAGGCGCCCGACAGGCTGCTGGACAGCTACGAGGCCGAGCGGGCGCCGTTCGCCCGCCGCCTGGTGGCGACCACGGACCGGGTGTTCAGTTTCGCCACCGCGGAAGGCCGCGTCGCCGAGCTCCTGCGCACTCGCATCGCGCCATTGGTGATCCCGAGGGTTCTCAGCCTCGAGGCGGCGCGCGAATACCTGTTTCGCACTGTCAGCCAGATAACCCTGAACTATCGCGGCGGCCCGCTCAGCGCCGGCCGGTGCGGTGATGTGCATGGCGGCGATCGCCTGCCGTGGGTCGTCGCCGGCGACAAGGATAATTCAGCACCGCTGGCGGCGATGATTTGGCAGGTTCACGTCTACGGCCCCGCGAACGCTAACCTTGTCGCCTGGTGCGAGGCGCGGTCGCTGGCCCTGCACCAGTTCGACTGGCGCGCCGAGCATCAGGCGGCGGGCCTGTCGCGGGGCGCCCTCTATCTCATCCGTCCGGACACCTACGTCGCCCTGGCCGATCAGGCCGCGCTCCCCGCAACCCTCGAGCGCTACTTCGCGGACCGTGGAATCGTCATCGGCGCGGCCCAGCCTCGGTAAGCTTAGCCGCTTCCGCGACGTTTTCTGTTAGAGCAAGCAAGGGCGCAGGGGGCGCGCCGGCTGCATCGGGGATCGGCGTGAACGCGGGGGGCGCTACAGCTTCGACAACCCTCTGGCGACACCCCGACTTTCTGAAGCTGTGGGCGGCCCAGTCGGTGTCATCGTTGGGCGCGAGGATCACCCGCGAGGGTCTGCCCTATGCGGCGGTGGTCAGCCTGGGCGCCAGCCCGGCGCAGATCGGTATTCTCGCCGCCGTCACCCGCGCCCCGGCGATCGTTGTCGGCCTGATGGGCGGGGGCCTCGTGGACCGGCGCCGCCGGCGGCCAATCCTGATCGGGGCCGACATCGGCCGGGCGATTGTCCTGGCGTCGATTCCTATCGCCGCGTGGAGCCATGTGCTGGCGATCGGGCAGATCTATCTGGTCGCCGCTCTGGTTGGCGCGCTGAGCGTGCTCTTCGATATCGCCGACCATGCCTATCTGCCCTCGCTGATCGGCCGCGAACAGCTGGTCGACGGCAATTCCAAGCTCGCCGTCACCGAGTCCGTCGCCGAAATCGGCGGACCGGCGCTATACGGGGTGCTGTTCCAGCTTTTCACCGCCCCCATCGCCATCGCGGTCAATGCCGGCACCTATCTGTTCTCCGCCGCCGCCCTGGCGTCCATTGGCGTTGGCGAGACGCCGACGCCAGGCGATCCTGCCGCGTCACGCGGCCATTTCGTCGCCGACTTCCGACTGGGCCTGCGCACCGCCTGGGCCGACCCGTCTGTGAGGACCCTCCTGATCGTCGTCACCGCCGGGGCCTTCTTCGGGGCCTTCTTTTCGGCCCTCTACATTATCTACGCTGTCAAGGTTCTGCATCTGACCGCCGCGATGCTGGGCGCGACGGTGGCCGTGGGCGGCGTGGCGGCCCTGTTCGGCGCGGGCGTGGCCGGACGCGTGATCGCCCGCTTCGGCCTTGGCCCGACCTTCGCGGTCAGCGCCGTCATCGCAGCGGCGGGCAGCATTTTCGTGCCACTGGCCCACGGCGCGCCGTTCATCGCCATGGCCATGCTGACGATCTCGCAACTGATCGGCGACAGCGTGGGAACGGTAACCGAAATCGCCGGCCGCAGCCTGCGCCAGAGTCTTGTCCCGCTGGGTCTCATGGGGCGTGTCGGCGGCGCCTTCGCCGTCGCGCCCGGCGTCACCGGCATCCTGGGAGCCCTGGTCGGTGGCGCTCTGGGGGGACTGATAGGGCCCCAGGCAACCTTGTTCATCGCCACCGCCGGCCTCACCGCGGCGGCCGCCATCAGCCTCGCCTCGCCGCTGCTCAGGCGCGCGGCGCCCTGAAAAAGGGGACCATGCGCCACAGCACGGGATGGCCGTCGAACTGGTGCTTCAGCGCGCCGCTGACATGCAGGAAGAGATTGGCCAGCACGATGTAGACCAGGATGTGGGTGTGGGCGAAGGTCAGGGTGTGGCGAAACGGCTTATGAGCGGGACCCGCGAGAGAACCCAGCCCCGGCAGGCGCGGGAAGTGAAGGCCCCAGAAGCCGATCGGGCCGTGCTGAAGCGAGACGATAGCCCAACCGGTCAGTGGCAGGGCCAGCATCAGCGCGTAGAAGAGCAGGTGCGTCGAACCGGCCAGCAGCTTTTCCCAGCCGGCCAGTTCGACCGGCAATGGCGGCGGCGGAAAGATCAGCCGCACGCCGATCCTGACCAGAATCAGCAAGAGGGTCGTAAGGCCGATGGAGACGTGCAGGGTCTGGATGCGATCCTGCGCCGCGGAGTGATCGGGCAGGATCTCGTTCATGTAATAGCCGAGGCCGATCTGAACGAGGATCAGCGCCGCGATCGTCCAGTGCAGGAGCATGGCGGCGGTGCTGTAGCGCCGATCGGACGGCGTGCGGATGCCAGCGGTCATCGGGACCCTCCCTGGAACGGCCAAGAGGTCTTTGCCGCTCAGCCGATCAGCTGGGCGCCGCCCCGTCTATCATAGCCCGATCAAATAAGCGGCGGCGGTGTTTGCGCGGGATCGGGGGCGGCCTTCTCGTCAAATGACGTCCAGCCTTGTTCGCGGTAGACCGCACCGCGCTTGGTGGCGTCCACCCCACCCTGGGCGTCGAGAAGCTGTTCGACCCGCGCCGCATCGGACTCCTCGGCCCTCGCGCTGACCAGGGTTCCGCCTCTGCGGACGCCCTCGGCGTAGACATGGGCGTCATCCTCGCCGACGCCGGCATCCTTTAGGGCGCCCAGCAGGCCTCCGGCGGCCCCGCCGGCCGCGGCGCCGGCCACCGCGCCGACCGCCGTCGACACCAGCCAGCCGGCGGCGACCACCGGCCCCAGGCCCGGAATGGCCAGCAGGCCAAGGCCGGCCAGCAGGCCGACGCCGGCCCCGACAACGCCGCCGGCCGCAACGCCCTTGCCGGCCCCATGCGCGGCGTCGTGGTCTTCGGCAAACGAGCGGGTCTCCTCGCTGGCGCCGCGACCCGAAACCAGGCTCAGGTCTGAGGCCGGGATACCCATGGCCTCCAGATCGCGGACGGCGCCTTCGGCTTGCGCGCGCGTGTCGAACAATCGTGTGACCGTGCGTTTCATTTTGGTCTCCTGTCGGATTTTGCGGGCGCCGCGCGTCCTTTGACGGGCGTCTCTCCGTTGCTGATGCATGAACCCTCGCCCGGCGGCGTGGTTCCGCCGCCACGGGGCGGAACCTCGGCGCTTGCGGGGAATTGCCAGCCCACGGCCAACAGTCGCGCCTGGAGCACCCATGTCCAAATCCCCTGCGGCAAAGCCGGCGAAGTCTCGACGCTTTCCGCGACGAGCGATCGACGCCGTGCCGGCCTGACGCGCAAGGGGCTCCGTTCGTGGAACTCTATGACGCCATCATCGTCGGCGCGGGGCCGGCCGGGCTGACGGCGGCTTCGTATCTTGGGCGTTTTCGCAGGCAGGCCCTGGTGCTCGACGGAGGCCGGCCGCGCGCCAGCTGGATACCGACAAGTCACAACACGCCCGGATTTCCAAGCGGCGTAGGCGGGGTCGAGCTTCTGGAGCGGCTACGAGCCCAGGCCCTGCGCTATGGCGCGCAGGTGCGCAAGGCAGAAGCCGAAAGGCTGTCACGGACCTCGGATGGCTTTGAGGTCAGTCTGGGCGCCGACTCCGTCGCCGGACGCTTCGTGGTGATGGCCACCGGCGTCATCGACAAGAAACCCCCGCTCGTCGGCATCGATGAGGCTATCCTGCGAAGCCTCGTGCGTGTCTGTCCGATCTGCGACGCCTATGAGGCGATCGACCGAAACATCGCGGTGCTTGGCGATGGCGGCCTCGGTGCACGCGAAGCCCTGTTTTTGGCCGACTATTCACGGCGTGTCACCCTGCTGTGCCTGGGCGACCCCGGCGATCTTGGGCAGGCGGGCGCGCTTCAGGCGCGAGGAATCGAGACCCTGGCCGTCACACTGGGCGATGTCACCCTGGATTCACGCAATGTCGTCGTCGCCAGCAGCGCGGGAGGGAAGTTGCGCCAGTTCGACTACCTCTACCTTGCGCTCGGCTGCGAAACCGAAAGCCGCCTGGCGGTACGATGGGGCGCGGAGCATGACGACCTTGGCACCCTGATCGTCGACGGGCATCAGCAGACGTCCGTAGACGGACTGTACGCGGTCGGCGACGTCGTGCGCGGCCTGAACCAGATGGCCGTCGCATTCGGCGAAGCCGTCATCGCCGCGACCGACATCCACAATCGCTTACGGAAATAGGGACGCTCAGCGGGCGCTCTAGCCGGCATTGGCGTTCAATCTTATCTTCTGAACGGGCAGGCCGGCGCTTTTCAGCTGCCGCGTCAGCTGGTCCAATTGCCGCTTGAGTTCCGATCGGCGCTTCCACGGCCGCCACGCATCGCTCGGGCAGACCGGGTCGCCGAGGTGGAATGTGGCGATGAAGGTCGGCAATGGCCCCAGTTTTACCGGTTCGATCGGCCTCAGGCGGCAATGGCCGGCCCCGCGGAGCGCCTCGATGGCGCCGCCGAGGGTCCTTTCCCGCGCAACGGCTGCTTGGAGCACCTGACGCTCGCAGCCGAGCCAGTGGCTCACCAGGCCCTCGCGCATCGCCGCGATCGCTGTCCGAGAGGCCGCCTCGGTCTCGCCATCGGCTTCCAGGGACAGGTCGCACTCGGTATCGAAGCCGGCGGAGCGATTGTTCATGTTCGAAGAGCCGATGCGCAGCAGCTGATCGTCAATGATCGCCAGCTTGGCGTGAACGATGATGATCCGGCCAAGGGTGGTGACCGGGCTGTAAGCATGGAAGCGACCGTATCGATCGGCCTCTTTCAGCCGTTTGATGAACATCGACCGCGTTCGGTCCATGGTCATCTGGTCAAACCAGCTCGGCGAATGTTCGGTCGAGATGAGGATGACGTCGGGCCCGCGAGGGCTGGCCAGACGGTCGGCGAGAGCCTCGGCCATCACGGGAGCGGTAAAGTACTGGTTCTCCAGGTAGATGCAGTGTTTTGCCGCCGCGATCGAGGCCAGGTAAAGGGCCTCGCTTTCGCGCACTTCGGGACGGCGCCGCCAGGCCGCCGAGGTGCGCGACAGGCCGACGCTGACATCATGGAAGTCAGGCTCCACGCATTTGGGCCACGCCTCCGGCGGGCCGGCCGCGGGCGTGTCGGCGAGCGCCTCACCGGTGGCCCGCGTCCAGCGTTCGCGAAACAGGGCGCCCAGCGCGGCGGCCGGCGGTCCGTCGACAAGGCTCATCACCTCGTGGCGCGAATCGTAGCAGGGCGTCTTGAACTTCGACTTTTCGCGCCGGGGGTCGTCGTCGAGATGCGCCGGCGTGTCCCAGCGGTCGGGGCCGATGTCGCCGCCGCCGCAAAAGGCGACGTCGTCGTCGATGACGATCATCTTCTGGTGGTGACAGGCGCCGAGCGGCAGGCAGCTGTCGAGTACGAAGCGAACCTTGGAGCCGGCAAAACATTTTCTGGCCCGCAGCGGGAAGAAGTCCTGCGTCGCGGCCACGGGAATTGCGGAACGCCAACAGAGAATGCGAACATCCAGTTCGGGCCGCTCGGACGCCAGGGTCTTCAGAAAGGTCCCAAAACGGTCGGCCTCATCGCCCGTGCAGCCGGGCTGCGGATCGAAGAACGTCGCCGGCTCGAAGGCCCAGTTGAGCAGGTGGATCGAGCGCTTGGCCCGCAGCATCGCCGCCTTGGCCGCGGTGAAGTAGCTGGCCATGTCGATGAGCAGCGCGGCCCGCGGCGCACGTTCAACGCGCCAGCAGGTGTCTCCGGCCTTCAACAGCACAGCGCGCAGCCCCCCGCCGCGACCTTGTCCGGATCGTCGGTCAGACTTAGCGCTTACTTGCCCAGCTGGCGTATCAATTCCGCCTTGCGGGCCGCCATCCGGCTTCCAAGACCCTTGAGGTCCATCTTGGCTTCGCGCGCTTCAGGAAAGAGCTCATCTTCCTCTTCCTTGACGTGGTGCTTGATCTGCTCGCCCAACACCCGGACCTTGGCGTCGAACAGATTTTCGCCGACCTTCATCGCCTCGATCTGGGCCAGGAGATCCTTGGCGCAGGCGTGCTCGACATTGGCTTCATCCAGGAGCGCGTTGTCCTTGGTCGCCTGACGCGCGGCGGGATAGAAAATCTCTTCTTCGATGGTGGTGTGGACTTTCAGGGCCAGGCAGATCTTGGCGACGAGCGCGGCCTTTTGCGCATTGTCGCTCAGATCTTCGTATTGGTTGAACCAGGCTTTGACTTCCTTGTGGTCGGCTTTCAACAAAGCCAGAGCATCGGGGGTCGCACTGGCCCCGGTCAGTTTCCGGTTGGCGGCCCGGTGAGCCCGTGTCTTGGTTCTGATCGCCATCGTGCGCTTCCCTCTGATGTTGGTCGAATGCCAAACTATCCCGCGCCGCAGACGTTCCAGCGTGATTGCCAAATGACCAGAATTGGCGCTGGGCGCGCGCCGGACACTTGGCCGTTGGCCGTCGTTCAAGTCGGCGGCCAGGAGGGGTGAGGTGACCGTGAGAGCTCCGCTGTCGACCGCGGTCGTGGCGAGCGTGGCCCTTCTGTTCGCCAGCCGGGCCATGGGTCAGGCGATCACCGATCCGACGACGCCGGCCCCCGCGCCGACGCCCGCGCCAAAGCCGGCCGCTGACGCGCCGCCTTCGCCGTTCAGCTTTACCGGGTCGTATACGGCGGACGTGCTGGGCGATGTCTCGGGCGGCGAGCGGACGGGGGTGCGATACCTCGACCTGGCCAAGCTGTCGGCGGCTTTCGACGGCTCCGCGGTGGGTCGCGACGGGCTGACCGGGCTGATCAGCATCGAGCATCACAACGGCGCGCGCTTCAGCGGCGAGCTGGTCGGCGACGCCCAGGTGGTCAGCAACCTGGAAGGGCCGCCTGAAGCCTTTCGACTCTATGAGTTCTGGCTGCAGAATGAGATCCTTGCCGGCAGGGGCGGGGTGAAGGCCGGGATGATCGACCTCAACACCACCTTCGACGTCCAGGAAACCGCGGCCCTGTTCCTGAACAGCTCGGACGGCACGGGGCCGGAGCTCTCCGACACCGGCCTGAACGGCCCGTCGATCAGCCCGACGACGTCGGCGGCGGTTACCGCGTTCTACCGGCCGGCGGACGGCTGGACCGCGCAGGTCGGCGTGTTCAACGCCGTCGCCGGGGATCCCGACCATCGGCGCAGTTTCGTCGCGGTCAAGCTGTCGGCGGACCGGGGGGCCCTGCTCATCGCCCAGGTGGAAAAGCGCTTCGGCGACGTCGCCCGCCTCGAAGCCGGGGCGTGGACCTACACCGCCGATTTTCGCGCCATCGACGACGAGGCGACGGGGCCGCAGCGCCAGCTGGGCGGCAACGCGGGACTCTATGGACTGGCCGAGGGCAAGCTGCTGGCCAAGCCGGGCGCCGAGGATGCCGGGCTCAGCGGCTGGATCAGAATCGGCGTGGCCAACGGCGACATCAACCCGATCGCCAACTACATCGGCAGCGGCCTTGTCTACACGGGCCTGATCGCCGGCCGCGACAAGGACGAAATCGGCGTCGCCATCAACCGGGCCGGCTTTGGCGATCCGATCAGGCTGGCCGAGGCGAGGGCTGGCCGACGGATCGGCGAAGCGGAGACCACCCTCGAAGCGACCTACAGATACACCGTGCGCGACTGGCTGAACATTCAGCCGGACGTCCAGTACGTGATCCATCCGGGGGGAGATCTGGCGCTGGCCAACGCCCTGGTGGTCGGCGTCCGCTTTGCGTTTACGGCGTCGAAGTAGGCCTGGCGCCAGCGGCGGGAACAGCGACCTTGACCGGTGGCGCGCCGGGACAGGCGTGGCCCCGGTCGAAGCAGGCGCGGATCGCGTCTCCATCGGCGAACGTCCAGGCGGCGACCGTGGAATAGCGCGAGCATGGCTGGTCGGCGCGCCGGCTGATCGGTGGAAGGTAGGCATGGGCGACCTCGGCCACCCCGCCGCCAACGGCCACATGCTCGAGGCGGATGCGCGACGGGCTCAGAAGCGTCGTGCGGCCCCGCCGGCAGGCTTGGCCGGCCAGTTCCAGGCCCCCGTGCACCTTGTAAACCACCGGCCGGCCGAGGCTGAAATAGCTCGAGCCCGCGGCTTCGGAATTGACCACCACCGAATCGCCGGCGGTCGCGCAGCCGACCAGCATCACGGCAATGAACGCGCTGAAGGAAACCGATCGCCGGCCGATCATCTGACGCCCGCCTTTGTTTCGAACCTGTCCGGAAATGGCCGAGGCGCCGGGCGGTTCCCGCCAGCACCAATCGACCCGTGAGGCTGTCACAGGGCAACCTAGGCGCGTTGGACAGGCCGGTCCAACCTCGCTCGCCGATCGCGCCGCGCCACCTTCCCCCCAAAGAGGACGGGGGAGGCGTTTCCTGAAAGATCACCTCCAGCTCGGCTGATCGTCCATCTGCGGTAAGCTTTCATTAACCGTTTGGCGGCCACTGATTCGGTCGGGCCGCCGCTGCGGTGAACTCGTCCACAGGCATCGTCGACTCACGCTACATTTAGCGTCGATGGCGCGTTTACACACTAGAATTTGGTGGATACCGTCTTGAGGGGCTGTAGCTCGCGGGAGCGATTCGAATGACGGGGGGGGCGCGTCGCGCGGTAGGGTTCGATCCCAAGACGCGGGAGATCGCCGAAACCCTCGCACGCCAGGCTGGACTGAGCCTGCCTGAATGGCTTGCCGGCATGGGCGGCGGAGACGACGGGCGGAAGATCGCGTCCGACGAGGCGCGGGAGCGCTTTGAGGCGCCCGCTCATCCGGCCGACGAGATGATCAGGATGACGGCGGCCCTCGAGCGGCTGTCGCGTCGAATCGAAACCTCCGAAACCCGCTCGACCGCGGCCATCGTCGGCGTGGAGCGCACCGTGCGCGGAGCGCTGTCGCGACTGGGTGAGACCGAGCGCCAGCAGGCCGTCCTCGCCTCCCGGTTCGATGGCGTAATCGCGGACACTCTGGCCGAACGCGAGGCGGCGACGCAGCGGCTTGCGCGCATCGAGGATGAGGCCGCCGGGCCGCGTTCGGCCGAGGCGCTCCGCTCGCTGGAGCTGACGCTCGGCAAGGTCGCCAGCCATCTCTACGGCGGCGAAGAGCGCACCGCGCAGGCGCTTGCCGATTTGCGCGCCCGCATCGACGAGGTCGAAACCGCCGGCGCCGGCGCGGGCGTGGTCGAGGCGGTGGTCAGCCGGATCGGCGCGCGGCTCGAGGAGACCGAAGCCCGAACGTCGGCGACGATGCGTGAGCTGCAGGCTTCGGTGGCCAGCCTGGATACGCGTCTCGACTCCCTTGAAAACACGCCGAGCTCCGGCGTCGATGCCGCCAGCCTGGATCAGCTCGCCGCCGACCTGGCCGGGAAGGTCGAAAGCGCCAAGGCCGAGGTCGATGAACGCCTGCGGGCGATGGCCGAGAGCCAGATGACGCGGGTCGACGACACGCTCGGTCAGATGAGCGAACATCTGCGCGACGGCGAGCAGCGCTCGACGCTGGCGGTCGAGCGGATGGGCCGTGAGGTTGTCGACATGGCCGGGGCCCTCGTGCGCCGGGTGCAGATGGTCGAACGCGGCAGCGCCGACGCCATTGAACAGCTGGGCGGGGACGTCGCCCGCATCGCCAACGCCGTTGAGGCCAAGCTCGGACGCGCCGACGCCATTCAGGCCGCGGCCCTCGAGACGCTGGGGGCCGAGATTGCCCGCATCACTGAACGGCTGGCGGAGCGGATCGGCGGCTCGGAGCGGCGCTCCGCGGCGGCCATCGACGATGTTGGCGAACAGGTGGCCAGGGCCGCCGAGCGCCTTAGCCAACGCCAGGAACACAACGCCGACGAGCTGGCCGAGCGCATTCGCCTCAGCGAGGAGCGCACCGCCCGGATTCTCGACGAGGCGCGCGCCATTATCGAGCGCCTGGCTCGGGAGCGGGAACACCAGCCCCCGGCGGAACCCGCGTTCGGCCTGCGTGGAGATAGCCAGGCGCCGCAAGAGGCGATCTATGGCGAGGATCCGTTCGCCCTTTTCCAGCCGCCGGCGGCCGCCGGCGCCGTCGAGATGTTCGCTCCGGCCGAGGTCGAGGCCGAGGCGACCCCGGCGCTCCAAGTTCACACCGATGCCGACCTCGACATTGAGGCGGCCCCTCCGGCGACTGTCGATGCGGGGGTCGCTCCTGGCTTCGATCCCGAGCCGGAGCCGGAGCCGGAGCCGGAGCCGGAGCCCGAACCCGTCGCCCCGTGGGCGGACGATTTCAGACCGCAGGATTTCGACAGCGCCGAGGCTGACCAGGCCGCGAGCCCGGTGGCGGAAAGCTGGCAGGTCGAGCCGAGCGCGCCGCCGACGATCGACGAACTGGCGCCGTTCGGGACCGCCGCGTCTGCAGCGGAAACGGCCGTCGCGACCGCGACCTTGACCACCCGAGAGGCCGTGGAGCGCGGGCGGGCGGCGGCTTTGTCCGGCAGCTCGTGGAGGGCCGCGCCCAGAACCGCCGAACAAGGCGGATTTTCCGCCGCCGCCGGTGGGCTGTTCGCCAGGCTTCCGTCCAATCGCGCCCGCCGCCGGGCCGGCGGCGCGCCTGCCGCGGTTGGGGCTGGGCTGGCGGCTGCGTTCGGCCTGGCGCTAGGCGGTTTCTGGATCCTCGAAGGCGACCCGCACGGCGTTGTCGCCGGCAAGGTCGCCGCGCTGTTCGCACCAGGCGGCGGCCATGTGAATGGGCGCGGCGATGATTCACGCCTGGCCGACGGAACTCAAGCGGGTCCCGCGACCAGCTTGCCGCAAATGGCCGTCGCCCTCCTGCCGTCAACGGCGAGGCCGGAGATTCAGGGGCCGATTGCCAATCCGGAGCCGGCGGCCGATCTTTCCAGGCCCTTCGCCGCCGCGGTCGCGCGCATCGAGGCCAAGGACAAGGGGGCCGTGGACGATCTGCGCAACGTGGCGGCGCAGGGCTACGCACCGGCGCAGTTCTATCTGTCCAAACTCTACGAGACTGGCGATGGCGGTCTGAAGAAAGATCCCGTCCAGGCGCGGCTGTGGACCATGCGCGCCGCGAGCGGCGGCGAGGCCAAGGCGATGCATAACCTGGCCCTGGACTACTTCGAAGGCGCCGGCGGACCCAAGGATCCGGTGCTGGCCGCCAGCTGGTTCCGCAAGGCCGCCGAGCTCGGTCTGGTCGACAGCCAGTACAATCTTGGACGGCTTTACGAAGAGGGCTTCGGGGTGGCCCAGAACCCGGCGGAAGCCTACAAATGGTATCTCGTCGCCGGCCGCTCCGGCGATGCCGAGGCCCAGGCCGGCGCTGCACGGATCAGCGCGCAACTGTCGACCGGCGCCAGGGTGGCGGCTGAGCGCACCGCGGAGGCGTTCCGCGTCGGCGCGGCCCAACCGTCCGCCTTGGCGGCCGGATCAGCCCCTTCGGTCGATCTGGTTACCGCCCAGCGCGCGCTCTCGGCGCTTGGCTACTATCAGGGGCCGACCGACGGGACGCCGTCGCCGGCCCTGCGACTGGCGCTTTCGGCCTATCAGCACGACCAGGGCCTGCCGATGACCGGCGCCATCGACCCCGTCACGGTCGGCAAGCTTTCAGCCCTCACCCGGCCGGGAACCTACGCGCCGTCTTGAGTTCCTTGAGCTTGCGTGAAGACCGGCGGCTCCGCCTTCTTCACTCTTCCCCCTCTATCTGGGGGAAGTGGATCGGCGCGCTTCGCGCCGAGACGAAGGGGGGCCTGCCGGCGCTGCGAAGGCCCCCCTTCCCCCGCTTCGCGGGTACTTCCCCCAGGTAGAGGGGGAAGAGAGCGTTCCAAGCATCGAACGGCCTAGCCCCGCGCCAAAAATCCCTCTACCGGCACGGAGATGATCAGTTGGAATGCTCTCGGCTTACTTGCGGCGATCGTCGCGGTCGCTTCGATTTTCTGCCCCCCGGCCCACGCCCAGCGGGCCGCCTCCGCGCCGATGGACGTGCAGGGGATGGATCTGTCGGTCGCGCCGGGCGACGACTTTTTCGGCTATGTCAACGGCGGCTGGCTGAAACGAACGGAAATTCCGGACGATCGGTCGTCCTACGGCCTCGACGCCAGCCTCGTCGAACTGACCGACCAGCGCACCGTCGATCTGATCGGCGAGGCGGCCCGGGCGAACCCGCCCGCCGGCTCCGACGAGCGCAAGATCGCCGACTATTACGGCGCCTACATGGATGAGGGCGCCATCGAGGCCGCCGGCCTGGCGCCCTTGGCGGCGGCCCTTCGGCGGGTCGCGGCTATCGCCGACGCCCGGAGCCTGGCTGGGGAGTTGGGCGGTGAAATGCGCGCCGACGTCGACGTGATGAACGATACCCGTCTCCACACAGACCGCCTGTTCGGCCTATGGGTGGCCCAGGATCTCGACGTCCCGGCGCACTACACGGCATTTCTGATCCAGGGCGGGCTGGGCATGCCCGACCGCGACTACTATCTCGACCCGTCGCCGGCGATGGCGGCCATCCGCGCCGCCTATCGGACCCACATCGCAGCGGTTCTGAGCCTGGCGGGGATCGACGATCCGCAGGGCAAGGCGACGGCTATCTTGGCGCTCGAACGCCGCATCGCGCGGGTCCACGCCAGCCGGACCGATAGCGACCAGGTGCGGAAGGGCGATAACCCGTGGGTGCGCAGGGACTTCGAGACCCGCGCCCCCGGCCTCGACTGGAACGCCTATTTCGCCGCCGCGCGTCTTGCGAGGCAGGGTCGGTTCATCGTCTGGCAGCCCGGGGCGCTGATCGGCATCTCGGCCCTGACCGCCAGCGAGCCGCTGGCGACGTGGAAAGCCTGGCTCGCCTTTCACATCATCGACCGCGCATCGCCGGTGCTTTCCAAGGCCTTCGTCGACGAGCACTTCGCCTTTTACGGCCGAACGCTCTCGGGCACGCCGGTGATCAATGAGCGCTGGAAGCGGGCCGTGGCGGCGACCAACGAAGCGCTGGGCGACGCGGTCGGCCGCCTCTACGTCGCCCGCTGGTTTCCGCCTCAGGCCAAGGCGCAGGTCCAGGCCCTGGTCGACAATCTGATCGTCGCCTTCGGCATTCGGATCGATGCGCTGACCTGGATGGCCCCCCAGACCAAGGCGAGGGCCAAGGCCAAGCTCGCGGGCTTGCAGGTCGGGGTCGGCTATCCGGACAAGTGGCGGGACTATTCAGGGCTCGCGGTCACGAGTGGCGATGCGCTCGGAAATCTCGAACGGGCCGAGATGTTCGAATATCGCCGCAACCTCGGCAAGCTGTCGGCCCCCGTCGACCGGACTGAATGGGTGATGACCCCGCAGACCGTCAACGCGGTCAACCTTCCGGCGATGAACGCGCTGAACTTTCCGGCCGCCTACCTGCAGCCGCCGCTGTTCGATCCGGCGGCGTCAGCGGCGGCCAACTATGGCGGCATCGGCGCGACCATCGGCCACGAGATCAGCCACAGCTTCGATGACCAGGGGGCCCTTTTCGATGCCAGCGGGCGGCTGGCGAACTGGTGGACACCCGGGGATTTCGCCCATTTCCAGGCCTCGGCCGCCCAGTTGGTCCGCCAGTTCGACGCCTACCGGCCTTTCCCTGACCTTGCCGTGAGCGGGGCGCAGACCCTGAGCGAAAACATCGCCGATGTCGCCGGGCTCGCCGTCTCCCATGACGCCTATCGGCTGTCGCTGCATGGCCGCCCGGCGCCGCAGATCAACGGCTTTACCGGCGACCAGCAGTTCTTCATCGCTTTCGGGGCCAGCTGGCGAACCAAGGTTCGCGACGCGGCGCTACGCCAGGATCTGCTCACCGACGGCCACGCGCCGGCCCAATACCGCGCCGACACCGTGCGCAACATCGATGGCTGGTACGCAGCCTTCGACGTCAAGCCAGGCCAAACCCTCTATCTAGAGCCCGCCGATCGCGTGCGGATGTGGTGATGGAGGTCCGATGATCGCTTCGGACAGCGGCTTTGCGCCCCTTCCGTCACGGCGCTGATCGCGCCGCGCCACCTCCCCCGCAAGGGGACGGGGGCGGATTTCTGAAATTCCTCACCCGCGCAGCGGGGGAGGGGGACCGCCGGCGCAGCCGGTGGTGGAGGGGGCGCAAGGCCTGTGGGTGACCCGTACTTACCCGTCCAGCGACCGGACCGCGCCGCCGGCGGTGGCGGCGACCAGTTCGGCGATGCGCGCGCCGCTGCTGGCGAGAAGTTCGATGTCCTCGCAGACCATCGCCGCCTGGGCGGCGATCAGGTCGCCCGGGGTGCGGCACGCGGCCAGGGCCACGAGGCCGCGAAGGCCGCTCTCGTAGCGGCGTCCTGCCAGCAACGCCCATTCTCTCGCCGCTCCGCCAGCGCCGCTGACGATAGCCGCGCCAGCCTGGGCGGTCTTGATGGGATCGGGGGGTGTCGAGGTGGTGGACATGGGTAAGCTCCCTGCTGCATTGCACCATTTACTGCGCTGCAATGCAAGGAAATCCTGAGAGTTCCGTTGAGGGAACGAATTTCATCGAGGCGGGTTTTTCAGATCACCATGCTGGGAGGCAAAACGCCATGCGCACTCGCACACTCTTCCTGACCACCGCCTTGGCCGTTTCGTTGGTCGGGCTGGGCGCCTGCAACAAGACCGGCGGCGCCGCCAACAATGCCGCCGACAGCGCCAACAACGCCGCGGCGACCAGCAGCCCCGTGGTCGCGGGCGCCCAGGACGCTACCTCCGCGGTGGTTGGCCAGACCTCGGCCGCGACCACCCTGACCGCGGCCGGCTTCGTCACCGCCGCCGCGACCAGCGACATGTACGAAATCGCCGCCGCCAAGATCGCCATGCAGAAATCGACCAATCCGGCGATCAAGAAGTTCGCCCAGCAGATGGTCCACGATCATTCCGCCAGCACCGCCAAGCTGAAAGGCCTCCTGGCCCAGCCCGGCATGACCGCGACGCCGCCGACCGACATGGACGAGCGTCGCAAGGGCATGCTCAACAACCTGACCATGGCCAAGCCGGCCGACTTCGACAAGTTGTACATCGACCAGCAGGTCGCGGCTCACGATGAAGCCCTGACGCTGTTCAAGGGGTATGCCGATCACGGCGACAACGACGCCCTCAAGGGCTTTGCCGCCTCTACCACGCCGGTCATCCAGTCGCACCGCGACATGGCCAAGCAGATCGAGTCGACCCTGAAATAGGCGCGATGTGAACGTTCTTTTCGTTGTCACCAGCGCCGACACCCTCGCCCCTGGCCACCCCACGGGCGTCTGGCTCGAGGAATACGCCATCCCCTACTGCGCCCTGACCGAGGTCGGGATCGCGGTCACCGTCGCCTCTCCAAAAGGCGGCGCGGCGCCGGTGGACGCCAAGTCGGCCCCGGACGAGAAGTCCGCCCTGGCCTGGCGCGGAGCGATTGAGGCGCTGGCCTCGACCAGGCCATTGGCCGAGGTATCCGAGCCGCCGTTCGACGCCCTCTACATTCCGGGCGGTCACGGCCCGATGGTCGATCTGGCCGGCGACGCTCAGATGCGCGCCCTGATCGAGGCCTTCGACCGCGCCGGCAAGATCGTCGCCGCCATCTGCCATGGGCCGGCCGCCCTGCTGGAGGCCAGGGGCGCCGATGGCGAGCTGATCCTGAAAAGCCGCAAGGCGACCGGCTTCACCAACGGCGAGGAGGTCAAGGCCGGCCTCGATAAGGTCGTCCCGTTCCTGCTGGAAACCCGCATGCGCGCCGCGGGCGCTCTCTTCCAGCACGCCCTCCTTCCCGGCGCCTGCCATCTGGTCACCGACCGCAACCTGATCACCGGCCAGAACCCGGCGTCCAGCGTGGCCATGGCCAAGACCCTCAGCGAAGCGCTCGCCGCCCGCCAACTTGCCGCCCTCGAAGCGGCGGCCACGGCGCTCTAAGCCTGCGCCGCAGGTTTCGTCAGGCGAGCACCCGCGCCAGGAACGCCTCGCCAAGCTTGAGCCCTGGCGCGTCGATGCTGTGGCCGAGGCCCGGCGAAACATGCGTCGTCAACTCGAAACCCAGCCGCTTCAGCGACGCACTTGCGCTGTGGAAGCCGGCGATCGGCACCATCGGGTCCGCGTCGCCGTGGATCAGCAGGACCGGAGGCCGGGTGAGCACCTGCGTTTCGTCGGCGTCGATCAGCATTCCCGAATAGCCGACGACGCCGGCTAGCGCGCGCGCGCGGCGCGGGGCGACGTGCAGGGCGAGCATGGTCCCCTGGCTGAACCCGACCAGGGCCACGCGGTCATCCGCAAGGCCCGCCTTGTCCATCTCGGCGTCGATGAACGCGTCAAGCACCGGCGCCGCCCCGCGCACCCCGGCCGTTCGGTCGGCGTTCCACACCGGCCACCACTGATACCCGCCCGGCGCCCCGGGGCAGAGTTCCGGCGCATTGGGAGCGACGAACAGCGTGTCCGGCAGCGCCGCGCGCCAGTACGGGGCCAAGCTGATCAGGTCGGCGCCGTTGGAGCCATAGCCGTGGACCAGAATAACGATCGACCGCGGCGCTCCGCCCGAAGCAGGCGGCACACGGGGTCCGTCGATGGAGGTGGGCGAGATCATTTGGGTCAGGTGCGTGCGTTGCGGGCGGCGGTCAAGGGGAGCGGCCCAGCGAATTCAAGCGGCGACCCCAAGGCGGTACCGGCCGCGGCCGATAAAGTCGAGGTAACCCGCGTCGCGCAACACCTGAAGCTGTTGCCTGATCTTCGGACGCACGTTGCGGTTATTGGGATAAAGCGCCGCGAGGCCACTTTCGTGGGCGTAGACATCTTCCAAGGTGAAAGCGCGTGCGCCAATAGCCTCGACGCACTTCATCACCTCAATCAGCCAGCCACGGGCGGCGACGCTTTGCCGGCGCAGAAAAAGGGTGCTTCGCCACTTCTTGAGCACCTCATCCTTGGGTGACACTTCGCCGCCGCGAACGAAATAGACCTTCCCACTCTCGGGCACACGTCCAAGCAAGATGTTGCAGCCGATCCATCCCGCTCGTCGGGCATTGGCCGCAAGCGGTGGCCGTTCCTGGATGATGTCGCGGACAAAGAACTGTTTGGGCACGAAGAAGAGGTCAGTGACACCGAACGTGACGAGGTTGTAACTTAGCAACATCAGGTTCGGATTGTTGGGCGAAGAGATTCGCGCACACATGGTCGCGAACGCGCCATCCGTGACGCGCGGGCCAAACCGGGCTTTGCTGGACTTAAGTTCGAAGTCTTCTCTGCAGAAGTCGCAGTAGAAGTCTGCGGCGGGCTGATTGTTGGGATAACGCTTGATGTCTGCCGCCCCGCAGTTGGGACAAAACAGACTTTCGTGAACCCATTGTTCGGTCCACACTCGGGCATTCTGCGAGGCACTTTCGAACCGCGTAGCTGACTCCGCGAAGCCAAGGTTCAAGGGCTCGTCAGGCATCGCGTGGTGGGGGCGATCTAGCCGAAATAGCCGCACCGGCTGGAGTCGATTTCATCTCCCTCAGAATCGAGAGCGACATAGCCTCGCGCATCGAATTCTACAGGACCAAGTTCTTTCCATTTGTATTGGACGGAGTCTTCCCTGGCCAGCCACGCCGCATCCTCCGCACTGTCAGCTTCCACCTCGGCGGTGTAGTCAAAATAAGCGTCCACCCGGCAGAGAACAACGAATTTGGCCATCGTTGGCTGCTCCCCCGAAGTCCGTCGATTCACTATGTCACGCGCGAAGAGTCCAGGAAACTAGATCTCGTTCAAACAGTTAGGTCGCTTTGCTCGCTTTAGGAAAGCTCAGACCCCAGGCCGGTCTTGTTCCCTTCGGGCCATCGACAGGATGCTTGCCAAATCCTGGGTGACGGTCTTGTAGACGAAATCAGCAGCCACGTTGTCGTAGGCATGGCGGTAGACGTTCCCGGCGTCGGCGATGTCGCGCCATGGCAGGTCGGGATGTCGCGCCTTGAGTTCATCGGTCAGCCGACGGCTCGCTTCGCTGATGATTTCAAGACTGCGCGTCACGGCGTGAAACGTCCGCCGATCCTCGCGAAACTGCTCGCGCGTCATGCCATCAACGAAAAGGCGCGCCTCGGCGGCGTGCAGTTCGATCGTTTGCAGCGCTTGGACTTGTCGATCAGAAGGCATAAACCGCTTCGCGCTCGGCGGAGGGGCGCACAGCGGGCTGCAAAGTCGCACGGTTGGCCACGTCGACGCGACCGGCAAAAAGTTCACCGAGATAGCGTGTGATGGCCACGTATTCGTAGACTCCTATGTTCGCCTTCGGGTCGATTTCGACAAGGACATCGACATCGCTGCCGGCTTCCGCCTGATCACGCACGGTCGAGCCGAACAGGGCCGCGCGCGCCACGCCCCGCCGCCTCAATTCGTCGCGGTTGTTTTGAAGGATCGTCAGAGCGTCGTCGCGCTTCATGCGGCAATCCTAACCCAAGTTCGCGCCGGCGCCCACAAGTGGGACTTTTCTGAACCGATCTACCCGACCCGCGGAAATCCTACCTCCTCCCGCCCTTCCTAAACCTCGCCGCCGCCTCGGCGCGGGCTTCGGCTCTCGCGTGTTTGACGACGCCGCGGTCGACGGCCTCGCCGGCGGGGGTGGTCACCTCGTTGGCGAATTCGAGGTCGAGCAGCTTGAGGCGCTTGACCTCGTCGCGCAGGCGGGCGGCTTCCTCGAATTCTAGGTTGGCGGCTGCGGCGCGCATGCGGGTTTCGAGATCGCGCAGCGTGGCCTGGAAGTTGGAGCCGAGGAACGGCCGCGTGTCCTCCGCGACGCCGACACAGACCGTCACCCGATCCCCGCGTTCGTAGGGGCTGGCCAAGAGGTCCTTGATCTGGCTCTTGATGCTTTCGGGGGTGATGCCCTGGGCCAGGTTCCAGGCCGCCTGCTTTTCGCGCCGGCGGCTGGTCTCGGCCATGGCCCGTTCGATCGAGCCGGTGATACTGTCCGCATACAGAATAACCTTGCCATCGACGTTGCGCGCGGCGCGGCCGATGGTCTGGATCAGCGAGGTCTCCGAGCGCAGGAAACCCTCCTTGTCGGCGTCGAGGATGGCGACGAGGCCGCATTCGGGGATATCGAGGCCCTCGCGCAGCAGGTTGATGCCGACCAGGATGTCGAAGGCGCCCAGGCGCAGATCGCGGATGATCTCGATGCGCTCCAGGGTGTCGATGTCGCTGTGCATGTAGCGCACGCGCAGCCCCTGCTCGTGCATGTATTCGCTGAGGTCCTCGGCCATCTTCTTGGTCAGCACGGTGACCAGCGTGCGATAGCCGCGCAGGGCGAACTCGCGGCATTCGGCGATCACGTCGTCGACCTGGGAGAAGCCGCCCTTGGCCACCGGGCGCACCTCGACCGGCGGGTCGATGAGGCCGGTGGGCCGGATCACCTGCTCGACGAAGACGCCGCCGGCCTTTTCCAGCTCCCATTTGGCCGGGGTGGCCGAGACGAACAGCGAGTCGGGGCGCATCGCCTCCCATTCCTCGAACTTCAGCGGCCGGTTATCGAGGCAGGATGGTAGGCGGAAGCCGTATTCCGCGAGGTTGAACTTGCGACTGAAGTCGCCGCGATACATGGCCCCCAATTGCGGGATGGTCTGGTGGCTTTCGTCGACGAACAGCAGGGCATTGTCCGGGATGTATTCGAAGAACGTGGGCGGCGGCTCGCCGGGGCGTCGGCCGGTGAGATAACGCGAATAGTTCTCGATGCCGGCGCAGCTGCCGGTGGCCTCGATCATCTCGATGTCGAAGGTGGTGCGCTGCTCAAGGCGCTGGGCTTCCAGCAGCTTTCCGTTGCCGACCAGCCAGTCGAGACGCGCCCGAAGCTCGATCTTGATGGCGCTGACGGCCTGGCGGAGGGTCGGCCGGGGCGTGACGTAATGGCTGTTGGCGTAGATCTTGACGCTTTCCAGATCGGCGGTCTTCTTGCCGGTCAGCGGATCGAACTCGGCGATGGCCTCGATCTGGTCGCCGAACATCATCACCCGCCAGGCGCGGTCCTCGTAGTGGGCGGGGAAAATCTCGATGGTATCGCCGCGGCGACGGAACATGCCGCGCTCGAAGCCCTGGTCGTTGCGCCGGTACTGCTGGGCGACGAGATCGGCCATCAGGGTCTTTTCGTCGACCTTCTGGCCCACCTCGAGGGTGAAGGTCATCGCCGTGTAGGTTTCGACCGAGCCGATGCCGTAGATGCACGAGACCGAGGCGACAACGATGACATCGTCGCGCTCCAGAATGGCGCGGGTGGCGGAGTGGCGCATGCGGTCGATCTGCTCGTTGCGCGACGAATCCTTCTCGATGTAGGTGTCGGTTCGGGCGATGTAGGCTTCCGGCTGATAATAGTCGTAGTAGGACACGAAGTATTCGACGGCGTTATTCGGAAAATAACTTTTGAATTCGCTGTAGAGCTGGGCGGCCAGGGTCTTGTTGTGGGCCAGGATCAGCGCGGGGCGCTGCGTCGCCTCGATGACCTTGGCCATGGTGAAGGTCTTACCGGACCCGGTGACGCCGAGCAGCACCTGGTCGTGTTCGCGCTGATTGACGCCAGCGACGAGTTCGGCGATCGCCGCCGGCTGGTCGCCCGCCGGCTGGTAGTCGCTGACCAGTTCGAACCGCCGCCCGCCCTCGCTCTTCTGCGGCCGTGCCGGCCGGTGGGGCGTCCACAGCGTCGGCGCTGTGTCAGGCGTGAAGGCGGCCGGCGCTTCGGCGACGCCGGTGGGAGAACGAGGCATGAACGCCAAGGTAGGTGAGGCGAGGGAGAAAGGCTAGGGGAGGGGGACTTACTTGGCCGTCGGCGCGTAGAGGCCGCGCAGGGTTCCTTCGGCCCAGTGGATGTCGTCGATGCGCCAGCCGCCCTTGACCAGCACCAGATCGAGCCTGACCGTCGCCGGCTTGCCGAAATTGGCGAAGGTGACGGTCGCGGCGGCGTGAGCCCGGTCGACGTCGCGCACGTCGATGCGCAGGTTGGTGAGGCCCCAGTCCTGGGCGTCGATGAACGGGTCGCCGTCCAGGGCCGGCTCGTCGCCCTTTTTGGCGGCGCTGCTCTTGTCGGCGATGATCAGGGCGGCGAGATCGGGCGCGAAATAGCGGCGAACCTGGCCGGCGCTGTCGAGGGCGATGCCGACGCCGGTGGCGGACATCTCCGAGGGGCTGCGATAGGCCCTGTAGATGCCGTCGACAAAAGCGCGGGCGGAAGGCGGATCGGCGGCCCACGCGCGCGCCGACGCCGCCGCCAGGAGGCCGCTCAGCAACACCCGCCGGCCGATGACGGCCGCGCGGCGATCGGGCATAGACGGATCTGAAACCGGCACCGGAGACTCCATGAAAAGCCAGGACCTCGAATACCATGTCGCCGGCACGCGCTATGTCGGTCATTTCGTCGTCGATGAGGCGCGGGCGGGCGTTCGCCCCGGCGTACTGGTCGCGCCGGAAGGCGGCGGCCTCGTCGACCTGACCCGCTCGATCGCCGCGCGCCTGGCGGCCGCGGGCTATGCGGCTTTCGCCATGGATTACTACGGCGACGGCAAGCCGCTGGCCGACATGAGCCAGGTGACGGGACGCCTCGGCCCGTGGATGGCCGACCCGGCCGGTATCCGCGCCATCGCCGCCGAAGCGCTGAAGGTGCTGGCCGCGCAGGGCGAGACCGACTCCGGGCGCTTCGCCGCCATCGGCTATTGCTTCGGCGGCACGACGGCGCTGGAACTGGCGCGGTCGGGCGCCGATCTCAAGGCGATTGTCGGTTTTCATTGCGGTCTGGCCACCGCGCGACCGGAAGACGCGGGGGACATCAAGGCGAAGGTGCTGGTCTGCATCGGCGCCGACGATCCGATAGTGCCCGCCGACCAGCGCCTGGCGTTCGAAACTGAGATGAACGCCGGTGGCGTCGACTGGCGGATGAATCTCTACGGCGGGGCGGGCCATTCGTTCACCAACCCCGGCGTCGGCGCACTGGGACGCCCCGGCTTCGAGTATCACGAGCCGACCGACCGCCGCTCCTGGCAGGCGATGCTCGCCCATTTCGACGAGACCCTGGGGGGTGGGTGAAGCTGCGCCCCCTCCGTCACGGCGCTGATCGCGCCGCGCCACCTCCCCCGCAAAAGGGCGGGGGAGGATTTTCTCCAAATTCCTCACCCGCGGAGCGGGGGAGGGGGACCGCCGGCGAAGCCGGTGGTGGTGGGGGCGCAGGGCGATCGCGCAGGCAATGACACCGATCGCCCAGGGCGCAGTCGATGTCGCCTCCCTTGTCGGCCGCATCCGCGCCGAGTTTCCGGGTCTCGTGTTCACGCGCGCCGTTCTCAACGACGAGGGCGAGGATCACGCGGTGGTGCTCCTCGATGACGCGTGGGTGTTCCGGTTTCCCCGCACCGCCGAGCGCCAGGCGCTGTTCGGGGCGGAATTGAAGCTTCTCGAACATATCGGCCCCGCGTGCGAGGTCCAGGTCCCCAGATACGCTTTCGTCGCGCGGGACGTGGCGTTCGGCGGCTATCGGATGATCGACGGCGTCGCGCTGACGACGCCGGTTTTCGCCGCCCTGGCCCGGCCGGCGCAGGAACGCATCCTGGCGCAGGTCGCCGCCTTGCTGCGCGTCATCCATTCGGCGCCGCCGGCGGTGATCGCTAGCGCCGATGGAGCGATTGCGCGCGGGTGGGCCGGCGCCGACTTCGCGTGTCGGTATGGCGCTGCCACGCGCGCGTCTATCGAGGCCGTCGTGTCGCCCAGCCTGCTTGCCGCCATCGACCGCTTTTACGAAGCCTATGGTCGCCAACCTCGATGGCCGGGCGAGGTCGTCGTCCACGACGACCTTAGCGATGACCATTTGCTGCTGGCGCCAGGCGGCGAGCGCCTGGCCGGGGTGATCGACTTCGCCGATGCGGCGTTGGGCGATCCGGCTTACGACTTCGCCTTTTTCTGGGCCTATGGCGATTGGGCGGCCAGATTCATCGCAGGGCGGTACGGCTCAGCCGACGATGGCATTTTGGAGCGCTCCCGCTGGTGTTTCGCCCGCTATTGCGTCGATCAGATTTGCTGGGCCGCGCTAGGCCATATTCCGGCCGCTCGCGCACCGACGGAAGAGGAACTCCACAGCCTTCTGGGCAGCCTTTCCTAGATATATCGTCTCAGCGAGCGGGCGAGGTCGGAGGCGGTGGACTTTTTCCTGGCCTGGGGGGGCTGGTAGGCGACGCGGGCGTGTTCGACGCAGTAGGGGCCCTCGGCGCCCGCGCGCCGCCCGCAGAAGCTGAAATCGTCCGTCGACGGATCGCCGATCGGCCACTTGCACATATGGGCGCCGAGGGTCAGCACCGTCGCGGTGCCGCTCATCTCGACAAAGGGCGCCGGCCTGGGGGCGATCACCGCAACCGCTCGCCGCTCGGTTGGCCGGCGTTGTGGAGCGGCGGCCATCGGGCGGGCCGGCCGGGGCGACTTGAAGGTCGTGCGGGTCGGCTGGGATGGGGTGGCGCGACCGGAAAGTCCGAGGCGATGGACCTTGCCGATCACCGCGTTACGCGTCACGCCGCCCAATTGCTTGGCGACCTGGCTGGCCGACAGACCATCCAGCCACAAACGTTTGAGAACCTCGACCCTCTCGTCGGTCCAACCCATGACACCCTCCAACCGCTGGTTCAAGACAGCGGGGCCGCCCTCCGCGGTCCCGCGTGCGCCCGTCGGTTAAGCGCCCCCGAGGACCACAACATATCGTAGGCTTCTGGTATTCAGACACAATAGGCGCCATTCAACTGTCCACAGGATCGATAGCGCGGGAGGAAACGCGCGCCCGCCGGCTTGCGAACACGCGGGCTGCGGCGCACATGGGGAGGATGAAGGACATGCCTGTGCAGGCAATCACGCCGCCCCTGCCCCGCAACTATCACGGCGCCAACTGGGAGGGCCTGAAGACCCTCTACCTGCGCGAGGTGCGGCGTTTCTGGAAGGTCGGCGCCCAGACGCTGCTGGCCCCGGTAGTCACCGCTCTGTTGTATATGCTGGTGTTTGTCGTCGCCGTCCGCGGCGCGGCCCCACCGATCGAGGGGGTCAAGTTCGCCACCTTCGTCGCGCCGGGGTTGATCATGATGCAGATCCTGGGCAACGCCTTTTCCAACTCATCATCGAGCCTGCTGCAGGCGAAAATGAACGGGCTGATCGGCGATTTCATCACCCCGCCGCTGTCGCCGGCCGAGCAGGTGGCGGGCTTCACCCTTGGCGCGGCCACGCGCGGGGTGCTGGTCGGCGCGGTCACCGCCGCCGCGGTGCTGCCATTCTCCCACCTGACCATGGCCCACCCATGGGCCGTGGCCTATTTCGGCGTCGGCGCGGCGGCGATCATGGGAATGCTGGGACTGATGGCGGCCATCTGGTCGGTGAAGTTCGACCACATCGCCGCGGTCAGCAACTTCATCATCATGCCGATGACGTTTTTGTCGGGCACCTTTTATCTGGTCTCCCGGCTGCCGGAGCCCTTCCGCACGGCATCGCACTACAACCCGTTTTTCTACCTGATCGCGGGCTTCCGGTACGGCTTCATCGGCCACGCGGATGGATCGCTGGTGGCCGGCGTGGCGATGACCGCGGCCCTGAGCGTGCTTCTGGCGCTGATCTGCCTGTGGATGTTCGCCACCGGCTACAAGATGAAGACCTGAGAACAACGATGAGCCGGCCTCCGTGGTTTCGGACAAGGGCCAGCGGGCTAGGCTGGACCCCGATCACCTGGCAGGGCTGGCTGGTCACGGTGCTCGGCGCGGCCGCCTTCGTCGCCGCGGATCTGCTGGTGATGGGCCGATTGGGCGTGTTCCGCCGCTGACGCCGTCAGTAGGCGACCCAGGTGAACACCCGCAGGGTGTTGGCGCCCGAGGCGTTGGCCCCGGCGCCGTCGTAGTTGTGCGAGGCTCCGTCGAAGCGGGTATAGAGGGTGTATTGAACCCCAACGCGCATGTTGAAGCGCGGTCCCAGGGGCGAGCCCGCGCCGCCGAAAGGCGTACCGTCCACCTGGAAGAGCAGGCCCGACGTGTCGGGCTTGAAGGTCCGATTGCCGCCGTAGAGCAGCGGGTCCACCGAGCCGGTGGTATCGAAAACGCCGATGGTCCCGCCGATCTTGTCGCGCCAATAGTAGGACGCGTCGAGGCGGAACTCGTTGAGCGCATCGGAGCGATACTGCGCCAGACCCAGGGCCTGGGATGCGTTCAGACTCTGGCTCTCGTGCGTGTAGCGGCCGTTGACGGTGATGACGTCCTTGTTGGCGGCGAAATGCTGGTACGAAGCGTCCAGGCCGGTGTCGGCATAGTGATCGGCCACCCCGGCGCTGCGATCGCGTCCCGGATAGAGGTCGGCCCACAGGCCAAAGGCGCCAATCTCGACGTTGTCGGTTCCGAAGGCCCGGTTATAGGCGACGCGCACATAGGGCGCCGTGCCACGGATGGCGCCGGGGTCGAAGGGGTCGACGCCGGCGCGCGCGAGGAAATTGGTCCCTGGCGACTGGTAGCCCCCGGCCTCGGCATAGATCTGTGAGTTGATCCACACATAGCCCGTCAGACCCATCGTGTTCTGGGCGAGCGAGCCGATCAGCGGGGCCGCGCCCCCCGAGGGTGAGAGGCTGGACGTGGTGTAGGGAAACCCCCAGGCGGGCAGGGTGTTGAAAGCGTCCTGGACGGTCGGCGCGTTGTTGAAGCTTGCGCCCAGGATCACGTTGGCGCCCTTGATCGTCGCGCTCGTCGTCGCGCGCAAATCGAGATTGTCCCAGTGGAAGGCCTTGGCTACCCCGTCGTAGGTCGCCTGGACGAAGGCGCCCAGATGGGTCCCAAAGCCGCTGGCCAGGAACAGACTAACCTGGTCGAGGGCGAAATTGTCGTTGGCGCGGTAGCCGGGGGCGGGCGGCTGATCGGCCACCGTGTGAATGTACGAAGCCACGGCCATGGCCGAAAAAGGCACGTTGAAGCTGCCGACGCGGGTGGTGTAGCCGCGCAGCTTGAATTGCCGTCCGAAGGGCGTCAGCTGCGGCCCAAAGCCGCCGACATGGCAGCCGCTGCACGGCTGGCCCGTCTGGATGGCGAAGGACGGAACCGCGGCGGCGGTTCCAGCGGTCAGCGCCAGAAGCCAGAGGGCGAGCGCGAGGGCGGCGGGGAACCCGCGCCCGATCATTTTGGCGCGTAGAGGTTGCACCAGCCGGCGGGGCTGATCACCCCGGCGACGACCTTGCACGACGCCGGCGCCTGCCAGAAGGAGCATTTGTCGCAGCGCTGGGCGCCCTTGGGCATCGTCTGATAGGCAACGCCCTTTTGCGAGGCCTTGGCCGATGCCGGCCCGGCGGCGAGAACGCCTCCGGCGATAACCGCGCCGCCGGCGAGAACCACACCGTCCCTGAACAAGCGTCGCCGCGTGACCGGCAGCTGTCGGTTGAAAATATCGCCGGTCATGTTCTGGGCGTCCCCGGCGTCGAGGTTTTGTCCGATACCGGACGCTCTCGCACCGCGGTCAGAACGCCCGCCCGCGGCAAGCGTTCCACACCCGGGCCGGAACCCAGCGGCGAACAGCCTGTTGTTCGCATTGAGCGGCAACCGATGGGGAACCCGGCGATGAAGCGGCCAAGGCGGCGTTCGGAGTGGCACTACGTCGGGCGCACCGGATGGCTGCGTGCGGCGGTTCTGGGCGCCAACGACGGTATTCTTTCCACCGGCAGCCTGATCCTGGGCGTCGCCGCCGCAGCCGTGAATCGGCACAACCTGGTGGTCACCGGCCTCGCGGGCCTCGTCGCCGGGGCCATGTCGATGGCCGCCGGCGAGTATGTCTCGGTAAGTTCGCAGGCGGATTCCGAGCAGGCCGACCTGGCGCGCGAGCGACTGGAGCTGGACGAGAACATCGACGCCGAATGCCGAGAACTGGCGGCCATCTATGTTCATCGAGGGCTCGACGGCGACCTGGCCGAAAAGGTCGCCCATCAGCTGATGGCCAAGGATGCGCTGGGCGCCCACGCCCGCGATGAACTGGGCATTTCGGACACCACGAAGCCGCGCCCGGTCCAGGCGGCGATGGCCTCGGCCGCCTCGTTCAGCGCCGGCGCCGCCGCCCCGGTGATCGTGGCGGCTATCGCGCCGGCGACCTTGGTGGCCCAATCGGTGGCGGTCACCTCGCTGGCGGTTCTGGGCATCCTGGGCGCGGTCGGCGCCAGGGCCGGCGGTGCGCCGGCCGGCAGGGCCACAGTGCGGGTGGTGTTTTGGGGCGTGCTGGCCATGGCCGTCACCTACGCCATCGGCGCCCTGGTCGGCCACGCGGTGTAGTGGAGTCGCCCGTCCGGCTGGTTGACGGGCCGCTCACGAGACCCGACGACGAACGTTACGACCCTCGCGAAAGGAAGAGATTCAACACCAAGAACACCAAGGACACCAAGGACACCAAGAAGAACAGTATGTTGCGCTGCGCGCGAAGCGCAGTTTCCATCCTTAGTGCTCTTAGTGCTCTTAGTGCTCTTAGTGTCCTTGGTGACCTTGGTGTCAAAAATCTTGGTTCGTGAGGTTCGTGGTCAAATTTCCGTTGTCGGACCGCGGCGGAACAGTTGAGACGCGCGGGGTTCGCGCCTAGGCTTTTTTGATGCAGCGGAATTCGAAAGCCGGAGCTGGCATTGCGGTCGGAGTGGGCGTCGGGACCGCTCTTGGCGCGGCCTTTCACAACATAGGCGTCGGCGTGGCGCTCGGGGCCGCGTTCGGCGTCGCCATCGGTGCGCTCGCCGCGAGGCGAGGCGGGCGGGGGCGCTGACGCGGGCGCGTTGACAGCAGGGCTGTCTGAGACGAAAAGGCGACGCTTCCTGAAGGGCCCGCCGGCCGACCGCGCGGGTCTCCGCTGTCTGAAGGAGGCTTTCTCGACATGACGCAGGCCAGTTCGCCCACGGTTCCGGACGATCATCTGCTGGGCGTCTACAAGCGCGCGCCGCTGGCCTTTGAACGCGGCGCGGGCGCCAGGCTCTACACGCGCGATGGAGAGGCCTACCTCGACTGCCTCGCCGGCATCGCCACCACCGGGCTTGGCCATGCCCATCCGGCCCTGGTCAAGGCGCTGACCGATCAGGCCGAAAAACTGTGGCATGTTTCCAACATCTTCCGCATTCCAGGCCAGGAGGAACTGGCGAAGCGCCTGTGCGCGGCCAGCTTCGCCGACGTGGTGTTCTTCACCAATTCCGGCACCGAGGCGGTCGAGTGCGCGCTGAAAATGGCACGCAAGTATCACTGGGCGACCGGCGCGGCCGAGCGGATCGACATCATCGGCTTTTCCGGCGCCTTTCATGGGCGCAGCTATGCGGCCGTGTTCGCGGCCGGAAACGACGCCTACACCGAGGGCTTCGGCCCAGCGCTGCCCGGCTATGTCAACCTGCCGTTCGGCGACATGGCCGCGCTGACGGCCGCGATGGGCCCGACGACGGCGGCGGTGATCGTCGAGCCCGTGCAGGGGGAAGGCGGCGCCCGCGCGCTGCCGGAGGCTGACCTTACCGCCCTTCGCGCCCTTTGCGATGAGCACGGGGTGCTGCTGATCTATGACGAGATCCAGTGCGGTCTTGGGCGGACCGGCAAGCTCTTCGCTTACGAATGGGCCAGGGAAGCGGCCCCGGACATCATGTGCGTCGCCAAGGCGCTGGGCGATGGATTTCCGGTCGGCGCGTGCCTGGCGACCGCCCGCGCGGCGGCCGGGATGACCGTCGGCTCACACGGCTCGACCTATGGGGGCAATCCCCTGGCCATGGCCGTGGGCCTGGCGGCGCTCGCCGAGTTGAGCAAGGCGGAAACTTTGGCCCATGTGCGCGAGATGGCCGGCTATTTCACCCAGCAACTCAAGGGGCTGCAAGACCGTTATCCCGACGTGATCGCGGACATCCGCGGCAAGGGCCTGCTGATCGGCGTCAAGCTGATCCCCAACAACCGCGCGTTCATGGAAATGGCGCGCGACGAACGGCTGCTGATCGCCGGCGGTGGCGACAACTGCGTGCGGCTGCTTCCCTCGCTGCTCATCACCCACGCCGAGGCGCGCGAGGCGATCGACAAGCTCGAACGCGTCTGCCAGACGGCCAGGACGCGGGCTGCGGCGTGAGTCCGAGGCATTTTCTCGATCTCTGGCGGATGGAGAGCGCGACCCTGCGCGCCATCCTCGAAGACGCCAAGGCGCGCAAGGCGGCGCGGCGCGGCTGGCCGAAAGGCCGGGCTGACGCCGATGCGCCGGGCGCCGGACGCACCCTGGCGATGATCTTCCAGAAGACCTCGACGCGGACCAGGTTTTCCTTCGACGCGGCGATCCGCCAGCTGGGCGGCTCGACGATCATCTCCAACGGGGCCGACATGCAGCTCGATCGCGGCGAAACCATCGAGGATACCGCCAGGGTGCTCTCGCGGATGGTCGACGCGGTGATGCTGCGCTGCAAGGATCATCAGGATCTCGAACGCTTCGCCATGGCCGCCGGCGTGCCGGTGATCAACGGCCTGACCGACGCCAGTCATCCGTGCCAGATCATGGCCGACGTGATGACCATAGAGGAGCGGCTCGGGCCGATCGCCGGCAAGACCGTCGCCTGGATCGGCGATGGCAACAACACCTGCGCCAGCTTCATCCACGCCACCGCCAAGTTCGGCTTTCGGCTGAACGTCGCCTGCCCGGGCGCCTATCACCCGGACCTCATCGACCTGGCCAGGGCTTCACAGGAGCAGGGCCGCGTCGAGGTGACCGATGACGCCAAGGCGGCCGTGCGCGGCGCCGACTGCGTGGTCGCCGACACCTGGGTGTCGATGGGCGATCTCGATCACGAGGCGCGCATCGAGGCGTTCGAGCCGTTCCAGGTCGACGAGGCGCTCCTCGATCTGGCCGCGCCGTCGGCGGTGTTTCTGCACTGCCTTCCGGCGCACCGGGGAGAAGAGGTGACCGACGCGGTCATCGACGGGCCCCGGTCGCTGGTCTGGGACGAGGCCGAGAACCGCATCCACGCCCAGAAGTCGATCCTGGCCTGGTGTTTCGGGGGCGTGGCTTAAGCGGCTCCGCGCCCCTTTCCGTCACGGCGCGACACGCG
>DATCCB010000004.1:0-18219 GCA_036511515.1 Caulobacteraceae bacterium
GGGGAGGATTTATCGGCTGCGACCGCCGCCTTTTTTTCTTCCCCCTCTGGGGGAAGTACCGGCCCCCGGGTCCGGCCTGAGGCCGGCCCGAGGACAGGCTGCACCGGGGATGGGGGCCCGTCGCCCTCCATGCGCGCTATCGGGGCATTGACCTTGACCTCTTCGGTCCCCTCGGGAACCAGGATCTCCGCGATCACCCCCTCGTCGACCGCTTCGACCTCCATGGTCGCCTTGTCGGTCTCGATCTCGGCGATCACGTCCCCCGATTTGACCGTATCGCCCACCTTCACATGCCACTTGGCCAGCGTGCCCTCCTCCATCGTCGGAGATAGCGCCGGCATCAGCACGTCGATGCTCATGACGCCTCGCGCGAGAGGTGGGTGAGGTCAGCGGCGTGGTCTTCCCAGTTTCGGCCGTCGAAGTCGGTGATTTGCAGTTGCAGGTCCGCGACATCGTCAAGACAGCGCGCGTTCACCGACCACCCGTCGGGATTTGATCGCGGCCGATAGAAGCTCTTCACGCCGCAGACCCTGCAGAACAGATGCCGGGCGGTGTGGGTTTTGAAGCTGTAGGCGGTCAGGTCATGCTCGCCCCGGGTCATCCGGAAGCGGCATTCCGGCACAATGACGTGGATGAAGCCGGTCATGGCGCAGATCGAGCAGTTGCAGCTCTGAGCCTCGGCGGCCTTCGGCAAGGCCGCCTCGAAGCGCACCGCGCCGCAATGGCAGCCGCCCGCGCGCCAAGTGTACGCCTCGCTGCTCATCGGTAGCAGACCGCCTTTGCGGCCGCGACGATCTTCTTCACCGACGGCAGCGACAGGGCTTCGAGATTGGCGGCATAGGGCAGCGGCACGTCTTCCTGATGCACGCGCGCGGGCGGAGCGTCGAGGAAATCGAAGGCGTCTTCAACAACCCGCGCGGCGATCTCGGCGCCGATGCCCATGGAGCCCCAGCCCTCCTCGGCGATGACCAGCCGATTGGTCTTCTTGACGCTTTCGACGACGGTCGCGTGGTCGAGGGGGCGCAGGGTGCGCAGGTCGATGACCTCGGCCTCGATCCCCTCCCCGGCCAGGACCTCGGCGGCCTGCAGCGCCAAGCCGACCATGCGCGAATGGGAAACCAGCGTCACATCGCCGCCGGCGCGCCGCACCTTGGCCTTGCCGATGGGGACCAGCCAGTCGGCGACATCCGGCACCTCGAACTCCTGGCCATAGAGCAGTTCGTGCTCGAGGAAGACTACCGGATTGGGATCGCGGATGGCCGACTTGAGCAGGCCCTTGGCGTCGGCGGCGTCGTAAGGGGCGATCACTTTCAGGCCCGGCACATGAGCATACCAGCTCGAATAGTCCTGGCTGTGCTGGGCGGCCACGCGGGCGGCCGCGCCGTTGGGGCCGCGGAACACCACGGCGCAACGGATCTGGCCGCCGGACATGTACAAGGTCTTGGCGGCTGAATTTATAATGTGGTCAATGGCCTGCATAGCGAAGTTGAAGGTCATGAACTCGACGATCGGCTTCAGTCCCGCCATCGCCGCGCCGACGCCGAGTCCGGCGAAGCCATATTCGGTGATCGGCGTGTCGATCACCCGGCGTTCGCCAAATTCCTGAAGCAGGTCGCGACTGACCTTATAGGCGCCCTGATACTGAGCCACCTCCTCGCCCATCAGAAACACCGTCTCGTCTCGGCGCATCTCCTCGGCCATGGCGTCGCGCAGGGCGTCACGGACCGTGGTTTTTATGAGTCTAGCGCCGGCGGGGATCTCCGGATCGGAGAGCTCAGGGGCCGCTCCCCCTTCACCACTACGAGGTCCCCCTCCCCCTTTGGCGGAGGATTTATCGGCCGCGACCCCCGTCTTTTTTTCTTCCCCCACCGGGGGAAGTGGCGGCTGACGAGGAGCGGCAGACGTCGAAGGGGGCCCTTCCCCCTCCATGCGCGCTATCGGGGCGTTGACCTTGACCTCTTCGGTCCCCTCGGGAACCAGGATTTCGGCGATCACCCCCTCATCCACCGCCTCGACCTCCATGGTCGCCTTGTCGGTCTCGATTTCGGCGATCACATCCCCCGATTTCACCGTATCGCCCACCTTCACATGCCACTTGGCCAGCGTGCCCTCCTCCATGGTCGGAGAAAGCGCCGGCATCAGCACGTCCGTCACCGGGCGGGCTCCAGATAGACGTCGGTGTAAAGCTCGGCGGCTTCCGGTTCTGGCGTCGTGCGGGCGAATTCGGCGGCGTCGGCTATGGCCGCCTTGACCTCGGCGTCTATAGCTTTCAGGGCCGCTTCGTCGGCCAGCCCGGCGCTCTCCAGACGCTCCTGCAGGTGCTCGATGGGATCGCGGCTCTTGCGGACCTCATCGATCTCGTCGCGCGTGCGGTATTTCTGCGGATCGCTCATCGAGTGACCGCGATAGCGGTAGGTCTTCATCTCGAGGATGAACGGGCCCTTGCCCGAGCGCGCGTGTTCGGCCGCCGCCAGCCCGGCCTCGCGCACGGCCATGACGTCCATGCCGTCGACCTCGGCGCCGTCGATATTGAAACTGGCGCCGCGCCGGTAGAGGTGGGTCTCGGAAGTTGACCGCTCGATGCTGGTGCCCATGGCGTACTGGTTGTTCTCGATTACGTAGACCACCGGCAGGCGCCAGATCTCGGCCATGTTGAAGCTTTCGTAAACCTGGCCCTGGTTGGCCGCGCCATCGCCAAAATAAACGAAGGTCACGGCGTCATTCCCACGATAGCGGTTGGCGAGCGCCAGGCCGGTCCCGAGGCTGACCTGGGCGCCGACGATGCCGTGGCCGCCGTAGAAGCCGGCCTCGGTCGAAAACATATGCATCGAGCCGCCCTTGCCCCGGGACGCCCCGGCCGCGCGGCCGGTAAGTTCGGCCATCACCGAGTTGGGCGCCATGCCCGCGGCCAGCATGTGTCCGTGCTCGCGATAGCCGGTGATCACCTGGTCGTCCGGGCGCTTTACCGACTCCATGCCAACGGCGATGGCTTCCTGACCGATGTAGAGGTGGCAGTAGCCGCCGATCAGGCCCATGCCGTAGAGCTGGCCCGCCCGCTCCTCGAACCGGCGGATGAGCAACATCGAGCGATAGAATTCCAGCAGCTGCGCGGTCCCTACGCCGGCGCTGTCAGGCTTGGCGACGCGGACCTTTGATGCCGATCTTGGTGAGGCGGCCGTTTTGGCGACGCCGCGACGCGCCATGCGCTTCTCCCGACACTTGCCTCTAAAAGCCGCGACGGGTTGAACCAGATTTCAGCCGCGGCCCGGAGTTACGCGGATCACATAGTCTCTGGGATCGGCAAAGCCTAGCAGGACGTGCGCCCGTTCCTCCAGCAGGTCGGCCGACAGGCTGCGGTCGCTGAGCAGTCTGGCCCGCGTCTCGAGCGCGACGCGTTCGACGCGCAGTTGCTTCAGTTGCGCCTGCTTTTCGCCCAGGCTCTCACGCCGTTGACGCGATTGCAGAAGTCCGCGATCGCCGGTGAGCGCATTGAACCCGAAATAGAAGATCAGGACCGCCAGGGCGGCGGTCGGAATGTAGGTCTGGAGACGGGAAAACACTGAGAAACGCTCGGGGCCTGGCTGAACCAGGATCAACCTCGCTCGAACGTGCTTAACGGGCGCCTAACGTAGCGCGATCGGCCTGGCGATTGCCGCGCGGCCTGCATAGGTCGCCTGATCGCCAAGCTGGGCCTCGATGCGCAGCAGCTGGTTGTATTTGGCCAGCCGTTCGGAGCGCGAAAGCGAGCCGGTCTTGATCTGCCCGCAACCGGTGGCGACCGCCAGATCGGCGATGGTGGTATCCTCGGTTTCACCCGACCGATGGCTGATCACGGCGCCGTAAGCCGCGCGCCGCGCCATATCGAACGCATCAAGGGTTTCGGACAAGGTGCCGATCTGGTTGACCTTCATCAAGATCGCATTGGCCATACCCTTGTCTATGCCGATCGCCAGCCGCGCCGGGTTGGTGACGAAGAGGTCGTCCCCGACCAGCTGGACCTTGTCGCCGAGCACCCGGGTCAACTGCGCCCAGCCCTCGAAATCGTCTTCCGCACAGCCGTCTTCGATCGAAATGATCGGGAACTTGGCGAGCAGCGCCGAGAGATAGTCGACCATGCCGGATTGATCGAGAACCTTGCCTTCCCCGACCATGCGGTAGCGACCGTCCTTGAAAAATTCGCTCGCCGCGACGTCGAGTGCGAGATGAAAATCCTCGCCGGCGCGGTAGCCCGCGCGCTTTCCCGCCGCAACGATGAAGGCAAGCGCGTCTTCGGCTCCCGGCAGGTTTGGCGCAAAGCCGCCTTCGTCGCCGACGTTGGTGTTCTGTCCCGCGTCCGCAAGGCCGCCCTTCAGGGCCTGAAAGATTTCGGCGCCCATGCGCAAGGCTTCGGAAAAACTCGGCGCGCCGGTAGGCAGAACCATGAACTCCTGAATGTCGATCGGATTGTCGGCATGCGCGCCGCCGTTGATGATGTTCATCATCGGTAGGGGCAGAATGTGCGCGCCGACGCCTCCCACGTATTTGTAGAGCGGCAGGGCGGCAGACTGGGCGGCCGCCCGGGCCGTGGCCAGGCTGACCGCGAGAATGGCGTTGGCACCGAGCCGCGCCTTGTTCGGCGTTCCATCGAGCTCGATGAGCAGGCGATCCAGGCGCCGCTGGTCCTCGGCCTCCGCCCCTGAGAGGGCATCGAAGATTTCGCCATTGACTGCATCGACGGCGCCCTGGACTCCCTTGCCGCCGTAGCGCCGCGCGTCGCCGTCGCGGCTCTCGACGGCTTCGTGAGCCCCGGTCGAGGCGCCCGATGGCGCGGCGGCGCGGCCTAGTGAACCGTCCTCGAGCGTGACGTCGGCCTCGATGGTGGGATTGCCCCGGCTGTCGAGAATCTCGCGCGCGGCAATGTCGACGATCTGGGTCATGGCCATCCCGGGCGCTGCACTGGGAAGGCGAGGCTTTACCGGGGCAGAAGCGAGGCGGCAACTATCGGGCCGCGCGGCTGTCCGGTGACGAAGTCATGGAACGCCGGCCTCTTCCCTGACCCCGAGCACGGTGATCTTATGCATGGGGCCCAGAACAGGCGAGGATCAGTCTTCCTTTGGCGCCAGGACCTGGCGGCCCTTGTACATGCCGGTCTTCAGGTCGACGTGGTGTGGCCGGCGCAACTCGCCGGTATCCTTGTCTTCGATGAAGCTGTTGGCGCTCAAAGCGTGGTGCGCGCGGCGCATGTTGCGACGGGAGGGAGACACTTTTCGCTTGGGGACGGCCATGACGGGTTCTTTGAAGCTCTTAAAGAAAAGCGGCGGCCGAGAGCTGGGCCGCCGACGTAGGGTGGGTGCCTATGACGCAAAACCCGCCGGGTTTCAAGGTCCGCGCACAAGCCGGAGCGGCGCGGCGCGGGACCACGCCATGCGCAACAGGACGCCCGCCAGCGTCTCGCTGACCGACGCCAGATCGATGAATGTCGAACCTTTCCTGCCCCAATAACCGGGAACCGCTTCGACCACTCCGGGGTGGGCCGAGACTAGATTGTGCTGATATTCGGCATCCAGCTTGACCATCATCCGCGGCGGATCGGCTCGCAGCGTGCAGAAGATCTTCCCCCCGACCCGGAATGAGGGCGCGCCGTGGTGGTCGAGCTCGTTCACCTCGGGGAGCGCCAGGCACAGCGCGCGGATAGCGTCTGCGGCGACCATCGGGCAGGCCGCCTACACCAGGCGGCTTTGCTCGACCGCGGCGGCGATGAAGCTGGCGTAGAGGGGGTGGGGGGCGAAAGGACGGCTCTTCAGTTCAGGGTGAAACTGCACGCCGATGAACCACGGGTGGTCCTCGCGCTCGACCGTCTCGGGCAGCAGGCCGTCGGGCGAAACCCCGGTCATCTTCAGGCCGGCGCGCTCCAGCGCCTCGCTATAGGCGATGTTGACCTCATAGCGATGCCGGTGGCGCTCGCTGATCGAGGTCTGGCCGTAGATCCGGGCGATCCTGGAGCCCTGACTGAGCGAGGCCTCATAGGCGCCGACCCGCATGGTGCCGCCCAGATCGTCGTCCTCGCCGCGCACCTCCCGGGCGTTGCCACGAGTCCATTCGGTCATCAGGCCGACGACCGGCTCGGGGGTTGGGCCAAACTCCGTCGACGAGGCGCAGGCTATTCCGCCGACGTTGCGCAGCGCCTCGATCACCGCCATCTGCATGCCAAAACAGACGCCGAAAAACGGCACCGACCGCTCGCGGGCAAACCGCGCCGCGCGGATCTTTCCTTCCGAACCCCGCTCGCCAAAGCCGCCCGGGACCAGGATGCCGTGAACCCCCTCCAGGCGCGTGGCGGCGGCGGCGTCCTCACCCTCGAAAGCCTCGCTTTCGACCCAGTCGAGATTGACGCGCACGCGGTTGGCCATACCGCCGTGGATCAGCGCTTCGATCAGTGACTTATAGGCATCCTTCAGAACCGTGTACTTGCCGACGATGGCGATGGTGACCTCGCCGTCCGGATGAAACAGGGCCTCCGAGACTTCCTCCCAGCGTCGAAGATCGGGCGCCGGCGCGTCACGGATGGCGAACACGTCCAGCACCTCGGCATCCAGGCCCTGGGCGTGATAGGCCAATGGCACGGCATAGATGTTGGGCGCGTCCAGGGCCTCGATAACGGCCGAGGCCCGCACGTTGCAAAAGAGCCCGATCTTGCGTTTCTCGTCGGGTGGAATGGGCTGTTCGCAGCGGCAGAGCAGCACGTCGGGCTGGATGCCGATGGAGCGCAGTTCCTTGACCGAGTGCTGGGTGGGTTTGGTCTTCATCTCGCCGGCGGTCTTGATGAACGGCAGCAGGGTCAGGTGCACGAAGCAGGCATGGTCCCGCGGCAATTCCTGGCCAAGCTGGCGGATGGCCTCGAAGAACGGCAGGCCCTCGATGTCGCCGACCGTGCCGCCGATTTCGACCAGCACGAAATCGACGCCCTCGCCCGGGTCGGCCAGCACGAAGCGTTTGATCTCGTCGGTGACGTGGGGGATCACCTGAACCGTGGCCCCCAGGTAATCTCCCCGGCGCTCCTTCTCGAGAATGGTCTTGTAGATCTGCCCGGTGGTGATGTTGTCGGCGCGCGTCGCCGAGACACCGGTGAACCGCTCGTAGTGGCCCAGATCGAGATCGGTCTCGGCCCCGTCATCGGTGACGAACACCTCCCCATGCTGGTAGGGGCTCATCGTGCCGGGGTCGACGTTGAGGTACGGATCGAGCTTGCGCAGCCGCACGCCGTAGCCGCGCGCCTGGAGCAGCGCGCCCAGAGCCGCGGAGGCGAGACCTTTTCCCAATGAGGAAACCACGCCGCCGGTGATGAAAATGTACCGCGCCATGGGAGTTCAGGTTAGCACCGATTCGCGCCGATGGGCGCCGCGTTGATCGGCGGTCGCCCTTAGGGCGTTGCCGGGGGCGGCGGCGTCTGCGGGGCTGCTTCCTTGGCTGCGGCCGGCGGCGGCGGGATGTCCAAGGGCTTGGGCGCGACTTCGATTTTCGGGGTCGGCGCGGCCACGGGCGCGGCGGCGACCGGTGCGGGCGATGGCGCCCGGGTGCTGGGAGCCGCGGCGGCGCCCGGTAGGCGCACCGTGGGCAACGGCGCTGACAGAACCGGTGACGGCGCGGCCGCGGCGCGCTGGGGCCTGATTGGAGCGGCGACCGGCGCGCCGGTAAGGGGAAGCGTGGCCGGCGGCAGGACGGGGACGGTCTCCACAGGATTGGGGGCCGCCGGGTTGGGCGCTGCGGGCGTGGTTGGCAGGGCCAGGGCGTCCGGATTTACCGATTGGCCCTTCAGGCGATTGAGGATCGCCTGCGACGACCGCTCGCGACCGCCGAGCAGTGTCAAGGCCAGGCTGATAACCAGAAACAGAGTGAAGAGAACCCAGGTCGTGCGGGTCAGCAGGTCGCCGGCCCCGCGGGTGGTGATCAGCCCCGTCGGACCCCCGGTGCCAAGCGCGCCGCCCTCCGACCGTTGCAGGAGCACGACGCCGACCAGGATCAGGCAGATGACGATGTTGAGGGTTAGAAGCAGGCCGAGCAGCATGCAGGATAAACGGCTTTCAGAATCCGCGAATTGGCGAGGCAGATGAGAGAAGCGGCCCCTTTATCATGGAAGCCTCGCCGCGCGCCATAGCCGGCCGCCAGGTGCTACAGAGCCCCCAGAATGGCCGTGAAATCAGCGGCGCGCAGCGAAGCGCCGCCGACCAGCGCCCCGCCTACCTCCGAGGCCCGCAGGATCGGGCCGGCATTGGCCCCGGTCACCGACCCGCCGTAGAGGATCGGCGTCTGCTGTCCGCCATCGCCAAACAAGGCCTCCAGGGTTTCGCGCACGGCGCCGTGGACAGCCTCGATCTGCTCGAGCGTTGGGGTAATTCCCGAACCGATGGCCCACACGGGCTCATAGGCGACGGAGAAACTCTGGTCGCGCAGCTCAGGCGGCAACGATCCGCGCAGCTGTTCGACGACGACCGCCAGGGCGTCGCCAGCTTTACGTTGCTCGGCGCTTTCACCGATGCAGACAATGGGCTCCAGCCCCGCTCGGAGCGCGGCCAAGACCTTGGCCGCTACGGTCTCATCGCTTTCACCGTGGCCTGTCCGGCGTTCGGAGTGACCCAGGATCACCAGTCTGGCTCCGGCGTCGAACAGCATCTCGGCAGATATATCGCCGGTGAACGGGCCTTGCCGTTCGGCCCGGCAATCCTGGCCGCCAACCAGGATGGACGATCCGGCCAGCACCTCGGCCATCCGCCAGACCAGGGTTGCGGGCGGGCACAGCGCCACGCGCGCGGCCGGCGGCTGCGCATCGACCGCCGCCATCAATGCGCGCGCCTGGTCGAGACTGGCCTCCAGGCCGTTCATCTTCCAGTTTCCGGCGATCAGCGGGCGGGCTAGGGGCAAGGTCTGCGGGCGCTCCGGCGAAGGGCGGCGATCGTCGCGGGCCTAGGCCAAACGGCGGGCGCTGTCACGCGCGCTTGCGGCGAGTAAGCGCGCTCAACTATACCGACCCTGCCCAGAGCGCCGCGCCAGCGCCTTAAGACACGGATCTTGCCCTCGATGACCGGCTCCCTGCGCCCCGCGGCCAAAAACCCGCTCGGCATCGCCCTGATGGGCCTGCTGATGCTGGTCTTCCTGCTCCTTGGCGTCGGCGGCGGAGGAAAGTTTCCCGATGCCTTCGGGGCCGCCCATACCGACGCGGTGGTTCTGGCCGGTTCGCACTCGATTAGTGCGCGCGACTTCAAACGAATCTTCGACCAGCAGAAGGAACGCCTCGACCAGCAGGCCCAGCAGCAGGTGCCGATGGAACTGCTGCTGCAGAACGGTTTCGACCAGCAACTGCTGAACGGCCTTGCGCAGGATCAGGCCGAAGCCGAACTGCTCAGCCGATCGGGCATCGCGCCGGCGCCGGCGCTGATCGACGCCGAGATCCGCAAGCTTCCGTTCGCCTTCGACCGCGTCACCGGCAAGTTCAGCGAACAGCAGTTCACCCAGTTTCTAGCCAGCCAAGGCATCAGCCCCAGGCAGGCACAGGCTGAAATCACCGACGAAATCGCTCAGAACCAGTTTGCCGGCGCCTTGGCCGCCGGTTTCCGGGCGCCGCGCATCTATGCCGCGCTGAGCGCACTCAAGGGCCTGGAAAACCGCGACGTTTCCTATTTCATGCTCACGCCTGCGTCGGTGCCTCAGCCCGCTCCCCCCACCGATCCGCAACTGCTGGCGTTCATGAAGGCCCACGCCGCCCAGCTGACGCTGCCGGAAATGCGGGTCATCACCCTTGTCCGGTTTTCGGCCAGCGCCCTTGCCCCGTCGATCGTGCTCGATCCGGCCGAGGTGCAAAAGGCGTTCGATTTCAAGAAGGATTCGCTGTCGACGCCGGAAACGCGCTCCCTGGTCGAAATCCCGGTGAAGACCGCGGCGCAAGGGGCTCAAGCCGCCGCGCGGCTGGCCAAGGGCGAAGATCCCGCGGCCGTCGCATCGTCGCTGGGCGCCGAGCCGATCGCCTACGCCGACAAGCCGCAAAGCGCCATCGCCGACGCCAAGCTGGCCGCGGCCGTCTTCGCCATGAAGCCGGGCCAGTCGGCCGGCCCGATCCAGGGCGACCTGGGCATGGCCGCCGTAAAGGTTCTCAAGGTGACGCCGGGTGCGATCGCCACCCTGGCCACGGCCAAGCCCAAGATCGAGGCGGACCTGCGCACCAAGAAGGCTCAGGATCGCGCCTACGCTCTGAGCCAGACCTTCGACGACGCGCGCCAGGCCGGCGCCAACATAGCCGCCGCGGCGCAAAAAGCCGGCGTCGCCGTCACCCAGATCGGCCCGGTCACGGCCAAGGGCCTGGATGAGGATGGCAAGACCAACCCATTGCTCAACGACAAGATTCTGAAGAGCGCCTTCGACCGCGCCGCCGGCGAGGATGTCGACATCGAGGACGCGGGCCCTGGTGAATATTTCGCCCTGCACGTCGACCGCGCCATCCCCCCCGCCCTGCCCGCCCTTGACAAGAAGCGCGCCGAACTGACGGCCGCCTATATGCGCCAGCGCTTCATCGAGGCGCTGACCGCGCGCGCCGATGGGCTGATGGCGGCCATGCGCGAGGGGGGCGGCATCGAACAGGCCGCGGCGCAGGTTGGCGGCCACGTCACCCATCAGCTTGGCATGCAGCGCGTTCGCGCCCAGCAGTTCAAAGACCTCGGACGCGACTTCCTCGAGGGCATATTCGCGGCCAAGCCGGGCGATGTGTTCGACGCTCCGGGGCAAACGGGCGTGTTCATCGCCAAGCTGGACGCGGTGCGCCCGGGCGATGTCACGCAGATGGCTCGCGTCGTCCAGGGCATCGGTTCGCGGGTCTCCGAAGACTACCTGCGCGATCTCGTCGAGGCGTCCAAGTCTGCCGCGCAGCAGAAGATCAAGGTCACCGTCAATCTGCGGCAGGCGCGAGAGGCTCTGGGCGTCGATCCCGCGCTGCTGGCCAAGCTGGGAGGCAAGGCGCCGGGCGCGGCGAAGTGATCGTCGAACCGTCGCCGGCCGATTTCGAGGCAGCCTATGACAACGGCGCCGCGCAGCTGGTCTGGACGCGGGTGATCAACGATCTGGAAACCCCGGTATCCGCCTATCTGAAGATCGCCGATCCCCGACCGTACACCTTCCTCTTCGAGTCGGTCGAGGGGGGTGCGTGGCGTGGGCGCTATTCGATCGTGGCCATGAACCCGGACCTCGTCTGGCGTTGCCGTGGCGATAAGGCCGAGATCGCGCGGGGCGAGGCTATCTCTCACGGCGCGTTTGTCGCCCAGGAGGCGGATGCGCTCACCTCGCTGCGCGACCTGGTGGCGCAATCACGGCTCGAAGTCCCCGCGGGGTTGCCGCCGCCGGCGGCCGGGCTGTTCGGGGTGTTCGGCTACGACATGATCCGCCTGGTCGAACGTCTGCCCAAGGTCAATCCCGATCCGCTCGACCTTCCCGACGCGGTGCTCATCCGCCCCTCGATCGTGGCCATTTTCGACGCCATCGCCCAGGAAATCATCCTCGCCACCACGGTCAGGGTATCGGCCAAGGGCGCTGGCCGCGCCTACGACGACGCGAAGGATCGCCTCGAAACGGTGATCGCCGACCTGAACAAGCCACTGCCCGCCGCGCGCCAACGCACCGGTGAAGGCGATCCCGACGCTTTCGTCTCGCCGGTAAGCCGCGAACGCTACTGCGCAATCGTCGAGAAAGCCAAGGCCTATATCAGCGCCGGCGATGTCTTCCAGGTCGTGCCGAGCCATCGCTTTCGCGCGCCGTTCGATCATCAACCGTTGGCGCTCTATCGCTCATTGCGTCGCACAAACCCCTCGCCGTTCCTGTTCTTTCTGAATTTCCCTGATTTCCAGCTGGTCGGCTCGTCGCCGGAAATCCTCGTGCGCCTGCGCGATGGCAAGATCACGGTTCGCCCGATCGCCGGAACGCGGCCCCGGGGCGCGACGCCGGCGCTGGACGCTGAGCTGGAAAAGGAACTGCTCGCCGACGAGAAGGAACGGGCCGAGCACCTGATGCTGCTGGATCTGGCGCGCAACGATGTCGGCCGTGTCGCGGCCCTTGGCGGCGCCGGGGCCAACGTCGCCGATCCGGGCCTGGGCCACGCCAACGTGCGCGTAACCGAAAGCTTCGTCGTCGAGCGCTACAGCCACGTCATGCACATCGTTTCCAACGTCGAGGGCGTGGCGCGCGAGGGGGTCAATCCGGTCGACGTGCTGATGGCGGCGCTGCCGGCCGGCACGCTTTCGGGGGCGCCCAAGGTGCGGGCGATGGAAATCATCGACGAGCTCGAAACCGAAAAGCGCGGGGTCGGCTATGCCGGGGCCGTCGGCTATTTCGGGGCCGACGGCTCGGTCGACACCTGCATCGTCCTGCGCACCGGACTGATCAAGGACGGCATGCTTTACGTGCAGGCCGGCGGAGGGGTGGTCTACGACAGCGATCCCAATTCCGAATACGAGGAGACGCTTCACAAGGCCCGCGCCCTGCAAGTGGCCGCCCAGGAGGCTTGGCGGTTCAGCTAAAGCATTTGATCCCTCAGGTGTCGGTCTGCTGGCTGGCTATCCGGATAGTTGCTGATTTCCCAAGGCCAACCGCCAATCTTTAACAGCGAAATGACCGCTCCCCGAGCCACTGGCGGCGATGGACTTTTCGACAAGAGCTTGGAATGCCGCCGGCACCAGAGGCTTGATGCTTTGCCAGACCGCTCTGCAGCCTGGACTGCGCAGCTGAAGGCGAAGCGCTTCCATGCTGCCGGCGAACCGCTCGTCATCGAGAATGCCACGCTCGTGCAGCCAGACGATTTCCGCCATGCCAAGAAACCAGCTGTGCATCAGGCTGCGGTATTGGGTGAATTCGATCTCGGTCATCCCGCGGTCCCCCGCTGAACCGCGAAGGAATATGTCGGCGACCGACGCATCGGTCAGCCTGCCGAGAAACTCCTTGACGAAGTTCAGCCTGTCCTGATGTGCGGTCGCCTGATGCGCGTGTGTGTTCTGACGGATCTGGAGGCTGAGGTAGATCAGGGAAATCAGCACCGCCAAGCCGCTGATGAAGCTGCCGATGGACGCTAGGTCTGACAGAGACATCCGATGTTCCACCCTAGGCTGCGACAGAGGGCGGATGATAGCCGATCTCGCCGTCAGGCGGACATCTACCATTGCTTGACAGTTATATAGCTAAAACCGCATATTAGGCGGCATGAACATCTATGAGGCCCTCGCCGAGCCGAATCGTCGCCGGATCATCGAACTGGTTGGCCAACATGACCGCAGCGCCGGCCAGATCGTCGATGCGCTACAAATCAGCCAACCTGGCGTCTCCAAGCATCTGCGCGTGCTGCGCGAGGCGGGCCTGGTGAGCGTGCGCAAGGACGCCCAGCGACGGGTCTATCGCCTGCGGCCGGAGAAGCTGGCCGAACTTGACGCCTGGCTCGCGCCCTACCGGCGATTCTGGCGCGGCAGGCTGGATGCGCTGGAAGACCATCTGATGAAGGAGAGCTGATCCATGGGAATGGAAGCGAACGCCGACGGCTGGCGCCTGCCAGACGATCCAACCGACGCAGCGATCCGCGACATCGGCGATGGCCGCTACGCCATGCGTTTCGAGAGATTCATTGCCCGCCCCGCCGAAAAGGTCTGGGCGGCGCTGACCACGCCCGAGCAGGTGGCGCAGTGGCTGGGCGAGCCCGTGGATTTCGATCTGCGAGCGGGTGGGCGCTTTGGCTTCAAGTTTCCCGGCGCGGGCAATGATTTGAGTCCGGCCGGCGGCGTCATCAGGGCCTATGAGCCTCCGCACCTGCTCGCCTTCGAACTGAACGGACCGGGCGGCGATACGGTAATCACCTGGGCGCTAACGCCCGAACGCAACGGATGCCGGCTCGTCTTCACCCAGTCGGGGCTGACCCCCTGGTGGTTCTTCGGAGGCATGGGAGGCTGGCACGGGATGGTCGACGATCTCGTGGCCATCTGCCTGGACCAGCCGATGCGGGAGACCGAGCCCTACCGCGACCGATGCCGCCGCTATGAGCGAATGTGGGGCGCGAGCGTGCCCGGTTTCGACGTCGCCCCCACCTTGCGCCACCACGAACCGGATGGCGAAGTCTCGGCGGCCGGCGACGGGCGCTACCAAATCAGCTTCCTGCGCTTCTACATGCTGCCCATCGCAAAGGTCTGGGCCGCGCTGACCGAGCCCGCGCGACTCGCCGACTGGTTGGCGCAGGTCAAAATCGATCTGCGCCTCGACGGTGAGATCGAGTTGCGCTGGGAGAGCCATGGCCATGTGGAAAGGGGCGTCATCGTGGCGCTCGACCCACCCAGCCTGCTCGCTTGGTCAACCACCGACAGCGAGGGGGCCGCATCCGAAGTGCGCTGGACGCTGCACCAGGATGACCCCAAGACGATGGGCACGCGCCTGGTGCTCACCCAAACGCTGATCCCGCCAAAGCACCTGCTGAGCATCGCCACCGGTTGGCACATGCACCTGCACGAGTTGCCGGACGCCGCGGCGCGCGATGCGCCGCTGGCGTGGTCGCTCGAAAGAGAGCAGGACCGCTCCAAGAGCGAATTCGACAAACACGTCGCCCGCTACCGCGCCAAGCTTCCGCGTGAAGCGGCCGAAGTTCCGTGGACGGGCTAAGCTCACGACTCGTTGTTCGTGCGACCTACTCCTCCAAGCGACCCGTGGCGCCACGATCGCGGGTGTAGCGTCTCGAGAGCGGAAACGGCGGCAGCCACGCCACGCGACCGACGATCCATGCTGCATCTCCTTTAAGTCAAGCAGGCGGAGTGTCGCCGTAACCGTTGGCTAGGCCAGAAACGACCCAGCGCCTTCCCGCAGCAGCGCCTCGGCCCCACTGACCACCTGAGCGATGACTTCACCGGCCGGCAGCCGCTCATGGATTAAACCAACAACCTCGCCGGCATAGACGCCAATTTCGTCGGACCGGCCCGCGGCGCGCGCGGCCCGATAGCTGGCGCGTTCGGCGTCGGCGGCGGCTCGGTGTTCCCTCTCCCGTCCATGCCATCGTTCAACGAATGCGTTACGAAGCACCCGGCCGGTGAACTCCGCGGGCCAGTCGACTCCCGCGGCGAGGTCAGCGGCCGTCTGGCGGACGGTGTCGTCGCCTTCAGCATCTATCACCGCGCGCTGGTGATTGGGATGGGCCAGGGATTCCGGGCTGGTCCACAATCGTGTGCCGATCATCACCCCGTCGGCGCCCAGCATCAGGCTGGCCGCCAGCCCCCGCCCGTCGCCGATGCCCCCAGCGGCGACCAGCAACGTGCGTGGACTCTCGCGAGCCAGAACATCAGCCAATTCGGGAACCAGGGTCATCGTCGCGCGAAGCGCGCCGTGGCCGCCGGCTTCGGCGCCCTGAGCCACCAGAATCGATGCGCCGCAGTCCAGCGCTGTGCGTGCATGTGCGACTGTCTGAACCTGGCAGATCAGTATCGCTCCGGCGTCGTGAATCCGGCCGGCGAACGGCGTCGGGTCGCCAAAGGAGAGAAGTAGCGCGGCCGGCGAATGCGCCAACGCAACGTCGAGCGCTTCTGGCTGCGTGGCCAACATCCACGTGATAAAACCACAGCCGATCCGCGTTCGGCCCGCGGCCGCGAATTCACGCTCGATCCAGGCGCGGTCGCCATAGCCGGCGCCAAGCATTCCCAGGCCGCCCGAGGCGCTCACCGCGGCGGCCAGCTTTCCGCCAGCGCTCAGCGCCATCGGAGCCGAGAGGATCGGCGCCGCGATGCCCAGCGCCTCGGTCAGTCTTGTCCGGATCGCCATCTTAATTCTTTCCCCTCCAACGGTCCCAATGGACAGGCGCTAAGAACGGCCAAACCGCAGCCATTTCGTGCAGCGTCACCGTTATCGCCACTATTGGAAATTCGCCAGCAAGCGGTCTTGGGGCGGCCGCGCGACGGCTCAGCGCCGACCGGCCTCTGCGAGGTCGAACCGCGCCTCAGGGTAGCGAGCCTTACAGGACGCGTCCGGTTTGCCGATACTTGGTGAGCACGCCTCTCGGTTACGGTGACAGTGCACTTTCTCAAGCCACCCTACCGTGCGCGCAAAGGTTCGCTCAAGCATCCTGAGCAACCGGCCGAGCGATGAATTAGGCGACCAGGCCTAGCCATTTGGTGCAGTGTCACCGTAACCCTCGCCAACACTCAACCTGGATGCCTGGCCGTCGCATCGCGGGCTTGTCGCAATTCCTTCCACGCCGGAACGTCCGTCAGCGCTTCATCATACTTGGCCAGCGCCGGCTTCCGTTGGCCCTGGCGCGCGAGAGCGTCGCCCCAGCCCTTCAGCGGATCGGCGAAACGTGGGCCCCACTGGTGGGCGAGGGCAAACTTGGCGGCCGCGCCAGCGAGATCGCCCCTGGCCAGCAGCGTCTGGCCCCATTCGAGGTAGGCTCTGGGGAGCCGTGGGGCCTGGCGGACGGCTTGCCCGAACCAACCGTCTGCGCCGGCCTGGTCGCCCGAAACGGCGGCGATCTGCCCGCGCACTCGGGCGCAAAGATAGCAATCCAGCGGGCTCGCGGCGATCAGGGCGGCGGCCGAGGCCGCATCCCCGTTCATTGCCTGCGCCAAGGCCAGCCACGGACGATAGAGCGTCGCCAGCCTCAGTTCGATTTCATCGGCCCAGGCGGGTCCCGGCGCCTTCGCCTTCTCGCCTTGGGCATTGTCGACCAGCGCCTTGGCGTCGGCCATGGCCTGGGGCCAGTCCTCCGCCTCGGAACTGACATACCAGCGCGTTTTCAGAATCGTTTCATTGACCGGTCCCGCCGCAAGCGCGTGAAAAAGCTGCGCACGGGTTCGCGCGCGGTCATGCACGGCCGCCGCCGCGCGGGCGCTCAGGGCGTAGCGGTTCTTCGTCGATTGCTGGTCGGCCGCGAAAGCCCCCTCAAGGTCGCCAATGTCACCCGTGGCCTGGTCGATGAGGATGCGCCCCTCATCGATTACCTGGGCATAGGCGCCTCGCACCGACGGCGGCTGGTCCCCGATCTTAGTCTGCAAAGCCCGGCGAAAGAGATCGACGGCGCTTTGGTCGTGGCCGAGTTCAGCTTGGGCGACCGCGGCTTCCCGCCAGCCGAACATCACGCGCGGATCGAGGTCGATGGCGATCAGGGCGCGCGACAGACCGCGTCGGCGGTCGGGGTCCAGGTTGGCCAAGACACAATAGGCGCCGGTGCGGTTTTGCGCTGACTGATCGGTAAGGTCGGTCTTCAGGACATAGGCCTCCGCCGCCGCCAGCGCCTCTGGTCCCCGGTCGGAACTCGCCAGATAGACGGCATAGTTGGGTGGATCGAAGGTCGCGAAAGCCTTTTCGGCCGTCTCCTGCATGAGCCGGTCGAAGTCGGCGGCCGGTCCTTTCACCGCGATCGGGTCGGCGCCGGCGATATGCAGGCCGACCGAAATCTGGCCATCCGCCTCATTGCGCACCTCGCCGGTCAGCAGAGTCTCGTGGCCCAGCCAGCGGTGAAGGAAATGGTCGATCTCGCCGATGGAGACGCCGGTCTGCGGAATCTCCACCTTAAGGGCGTCGGCCTGATCGGCGCGGACCTCGTTGGATTGGCTGAAGGAACCGCGGTTGGTCAGCGATCGGATGGCCGCCACCCGGCTCATCAGATCCTCGGCCACCGCCTCGCCGGTCGCGCCTCGCGCCGCGAGGTCCGGCGGCACGGAAAAGGCCTCGATGACCAGGCCGTGATCCTGGCTGGCCTGCCAGGCCATGTCCCCCAGGCCCAGGAGAAGCGCCAGGCCGAAAGCCACCGCCACCAGTTCGAGCGCGATGCGCAGCCGATCGCCAAAGAACTTCAGCGCCAGATGGCGGTGCTGGAGGGCGCGGTCCTCCTCCAGGTTCTCGATCTGGAGGTTCACCAGTCTGCGCTGGTCTCGCAGGAACTCCGCCGCTTCGCAGTCCACGTCGGCGGAGCCTGTGCTCCGGCCGACCGCCAAGGCGATCGCCGCCGGGTTGGTCTCTTCGGGCTTCGCCTCGGGCCCTTCAGCCACGGCGTCGCATCCGCGCCAGTTTCATCGGACGACGCCCCCTCCGCGCTAGCCTCCGACTCAAAGTGTTCCGATACCGTCCGACAGTCAAACCGGGCGGCTCGCTCCTTGCGACCGATGACCGCTTCGGATCGAAAACCGCAGCCGCCGGCTGGCCGAAAACCGGGTTACGAGGGTTACGAGGGTTACGGGGGGGGGGGGGGGG
>DATCCB010000005.1:0-23221 GCA_036511515.1 Caulobacteraceae bacterium
GGTCGTGCCGTGGCGCTTGTAGTCGTGGGTCATGGTTCCAGCCCGCCACTTCTTCATGGGCAGCCCCGGCTGGGTGCGGTCCAGCGCCTGGATCTGGGACTTCTCGTCGACCGACAACACAACGGCGTGGGCCGGCGGATCGACATAAAGACCGACGACGTCACGAACCTTGGCGGCGAACCTCGGGTCGTTGGACAGCTTGAACTGGCGCATCCGGTGCGGTTGCAGGCCATGCGAGCGCCAGATGCGCTGCACCGAACTGACGCTGACGCCGGCCAGCTTGGCCATCGCCTCGGCCGTCCAGTGGGTGGTCTCGCCCGGCGGATCATCCAGGGTCAAGGCGACAACCCGATCGGCGACCTCCGGCCCGAGCGGCGCGATGCGCGATGGGCGGGTCTTGTCCTTCAGAAGGCCATCGACCCCTTCCTCCATGAACCGTTCCTGCCAACGCCAGACCGCCGTCTTGCTGACGCCGGCCGTGCGCATGATCTCGGCCGTGCTTACGCCCGCGGCGGTCAGAAGCGCGATCCGCGCGCGCCAGACGTGCTTCTGCGGACTGTTCCGATCCGCCACGATCGCGTCCAGACGGATACGGCTGGCGGGGCTTATGTCTATCGAGATGCCTGTTCGCATCCCGTAGACTCGCACCCTCAAGAGCCCAGGGGAATCCCCATCAGGACTCAAGTGTCAGATTTGAACCACTAGGTTCCGCTCCGACGGCTGATCGGACAGGTCATCGCTGGACGGGCGATGGGGCGCGGGCCATGACCGATGGATGGTTGATGCTCAGCCCATGCCCCGTCAGGCCAAGGCGGCTTCCAGCCGGCGGGCCATGGCCGCGCTCATCGGCGGCGCCCTTGTCCTGGGCGCGACGCCGATCCTGGTTCGACTTACCCAGACCGGGCCCGCGGCCGCGGGGTTCTGGCGACTCGCCTTCGCGTTGCCGCTGCTGTTGCTCCTGGGGATGGGCGGACGAGGCGGGCTGAACATGGGGGGCCTGTCGCCGATTCTGCTCGGCGCGGGCGTGATGTTCGCGTTCGACCTCGCCTCCTGGCATTACGGAATCCGTTTCACCAGCATCGCCAACGCCACGGTGCTGCCGAACCTGACGCCCGTCCTCGTCACGCTGGCAGGGTGGCTCTTTCTGCGCGAGACGCCCCGGAGACGCTTTCTGATCGGCATGGCAGCCGGGGTCGGCGGAGCGGTGGTGATGGCGCTGGCCAATACCGGGGCCGGGGCGCCTGGCGCCCGACCGCACCTTGGCGATGCGCTGTGCGCTTCGACGGCCGTCTGGTACGGCCTCTACTTCCTAGCCGTGCGACGGGCGAGGGCCGATCATTCGACGCTCCAGGTGATGACCTGGTCCAGCCTCGTCGGCCTTCCGGTGCTGCTGGCCATCGCCTTGGGGCTGGGCGAAAACATCCTGCCGGCGAAGCCCTGGGGCTGGGCGGCGCTGGCCGGGCTCGGCGTGGCGCACGTCGGCGGGCAGGGCGCGATCGCCTGGGCGCTTGGCCGGCTCAGCGCGGCGACCGCGGCCCTGGTGGTGCTCATTCAGCCGGTTGTCGCCGCCGCCATCGCCTGGTGGGCGTTCAGCGAGCATCTTAGCCTGCTACAAGCGATGGGCGGCGTCCTGGCCCTGGGCGGCGTCGCCTTCGCGCAACTGACCGGCGACAGCGGTCCGCCGGTCAAGACGGCGGCGTCGCGTCCTTGGCGCCCGAGAGGCTGACCTCGGCCCCCTCGCAGTCGACGATCAGCGACAGCAGGGTCCCGTGCTCCTCGAACGGGGCGGTGGCGAACGTCAGGCCATTGGCGTCGCGTCGCTCATAGACGCTGGGCAGGTCCGCGGTGGTGAAGCCCAGCCGCACGCCGCCGGCCGGGTTTTCCGCTGATGCGGGGTGCAGCGCCAAGGCGACGTCGCCGGTGTCGAACTCGCTCCAGAATGGCGATGCGAATTTTACCTTCAGGCCCAGGGTGTCACGATGGAAAGCGAGCGCCTTGTCCATATCGGCGACGAACTTGATTGCGTGGGTGAACCTGGCTTGCATCATCTCATCTCCTTTGTGCGTTAGGCTAGCAGCCCAGCCCCGCGCGGGGAATCAAGCCGCTTCCTCCAATTTCGGAGACAGCCAATATCCAGCGATCGAGCCTGATGGCGGACGGGCGCGCCGAACCGCCGGCCTCACGCTCCCGGGCCGCGGAATTCGCCATTCAGGCGCCGGGCGAGATACTGGGCGCGACCATGCTGACCGAGGGGCCGGCGCGCGAGTTTCTCGCCGATGCGCCGGCCGATACCCCCGCCCAGGCCGAGGAGAAGTTCAGTTCCCTGGTGCCGGCGATCATCGGTTCGGCCCTGCTAATGCAGACGCTGAACGCGACCGTGCTGGCCACGGCCCTGCCGACCATGGCCCGCGCGCTGCATGAGGATCCGATCCATCTCAATACGGCGATCACCGTCTACCTGCTGGCCTCGGCGGTGTTCCTGCCGATCAGCGGCTGGGCGGCGGACAGATTCGGCGCGCGCCGGATTTTCGTCATCGCCATCGTCGCCTACGCGCTAGCCTGCGCGGCGGCAGGCTTTGCCCAGAACCTGACGCAGCTATTGCTGGCGCGCGCCTTCGAAGGCGCGGCCGGGGCGATGATGGGGCCTGTCGGACGCCTTGTGCTCCTGCGCTCCACGGCCAAGCACAACCTGGTGCGGGCGATGAGCGTGCTGGTCATGCCGGCGTTACTGGGCCCCGTGGTCGGGCCGCCGATCGGGGGATTCATCGTCACCTACTGGTCCTGGCGTTGGATATTCTTCTTCAACCTGCCGATCGCCGCGATTGGCGTGGTCCTGGTGCTGAAATTCATCAAGGATGTGCGCGAGCAGAACCCCGCGCCCCTCGACTGGCCGGGCCTGATCCTCACGGCGGTGGGCATGGCCGCGGTGGTCTATGGATTTGACAATCTCGGCCGGGGACCGCTGCCCCCGTGGGCCGTTGCGGTGCTGATGGGCGGCGGCGGGGCGTGCCTGGCCGTCTACGCCTGGCACGCCAGCCGCATCGACAATGCCATCCTCGATCTCAACCTGTTGAAGATCCGCACCTTTACCGCTTCGGTAGTCGGCGGCGCCTTCATGCGCATGGGGATGGGGGCGACGCCGTTCCTGCTCGCCCTGCTGCTGCAGGTGGCCTTCGGGCTGACCGCCTTGCAGGCCGGGCTGATGACCTTCGCCAGCGCCGCGGCGGCCCTGGTGATGAAGACCTGTGCGCCGCCGATCCTGGCGCGGTTTGGTTTTCGCACCACCTTGAGCTTCAACACCGTCATCGTCGCGGTGACCTTCATGGCCTACGCGCTGTTCCGCGCCGGTACGCCCCACTGGCTGATCTATGTGGTTCTGCTCACGGGAGGGTTTTTCCGTTCGCTGCAGTTCACCAGCCTCAACGGCCTGGCCTTCGCCGACATCGATCACGCGCAGATGAGCCGCGCCTCGACCATGTCGACCATGGGCCAGCAACTGTCCCAGACCGTCGGCATCGGCATGGCGGCGGTGCTGTTGCATCTGATCGTCATTCACGGCCACAGCCACCACCTGACGGCGCCGATGATCGCGCCGGTGTTCCTGATCATCGGCGTCGTGGCTCTGCTTCCGCTGCTGTTCTTCCTGCCCCTGCCCAAGGACGCCGGCGCCGAACTCCACGGCGCCCCCCGAGACCGGCGCGCGCGGTCGGCATAGCTTCCCGCACGTTCAAGAGATGACCACGAACCTCACTAACGCCACGAACACGGCAATAGATGCGGAGCTCTTGAGACAGCGACGTCGGCGCAGAGGCAAGATGGAATGGCGCTTCGCGCGACGCGCAATCTCCGGGGGGTCTCGATCCTCGCGCTGGTTACGTTCCAGGGATGTCGTTCGTGATGTTGGTGAGGTTCGTGGAAAAGGGGATCTCCGCCATGGTCGACGACACCGCATGACGGATCAGGCTGTTACGAATACCCATGAACGCTGATAATCTATCTCCCTGATCGCCCGCCCGCCTGGAGACACCCCATGGAAACCCTGCGCTACAGCCGCGATGATCTGATGCGCAGCCATCCCTATGCCCGGCCGCATGAGGCGGCGGGGTATCGGTTACACGGGGGCTTCACCCAGGATGGCGCCTACGTCAGCCCGCGCACCCTGGTGCGGTGGCCGGCGGTGCGCGCCTGGGGCGAGGCGCTGAAGGCCAGGGGCTGGCCGCTGATCGACGCCACCGGCGAACTGCTCGCCGGCGATGGCTATCCGAGCTTCGAGCAGCACAAGCTGCTGTTGAAGGAGGGCCTGGGCCAGGGCCTGTGGAATTCGCTGACCATCACCGGGATCATCGAGGCGCGCGGCCAGGGCCTGTGCAACATCACCGCGCCGGACATCGGGGCTCTGGTCGTCGATGACGTGACCGATACCGCCAGCGGCCACCTCAACGCCGGGCTGCTCTACGCCCACGGCGCCGACGAGGGCGGCGATCCAGCCAAGCCCGGCGAGGGGGCTCACGACGCCATGTGGTTCGCCGCCCGGGACCTGGTCTTCGGCAAGGGGGCCTACCCGATTCCAGAAGCCCCCGCGAGCATCTCGCGCGACGTCGATGGCCGGGAAATGCCTCAGATACCGGAGGGGTATGAGCAACTGATCAAGTTTCTGATGAACGTGCTGATGATCGAGATCCGGGCCGAGTCGTTCTTCGCGCTGTGCGTGCGCCTGTTTCGCGACGGCGAGCTGTTCACCGACCGGCGGGCGGAGGCCGACACCGCCGCGACAATGGTCGAGCGCATCCGCACCGACGAAGCGGTCCATGTCGGCTATCTGCAGGTGGTGATTTCCGAGCTGCGCAGCTTCATCTGGAAAATCGCGGGCGGCGAGATCCCCGGCGCCGCGATCATCGACCCGGTCTGGGCCAGGATGGTCGAATGGCACGGCAAGACCGAGCGCGAGATCGCCCGGGCGCGGTCCAGAGCCAATGTCGAGGCCCAGGTGGTGGCGGCGCGGGGGGCGGCCCCCGCCCGCGGCCTGCTGGCCCGCTTCGACGCGCTGGACGCACGGGTAGCGGCCTAGCCGCCGGGCCGCAGATGATCGCGGGCGGCGACATGGCGCGCGAGCGCAAGACGGGACTGGTCTGCATCGCCATTTCCGCGCCCGTGGCCATCGGCCTTTGGCTGGCGATAGATCGTCTCGCACCCACCCTCTCCGGCATGGATACCCTGGCGGAGCGGATGCTGTTCACGCTCAAATGCGGCGTGGTCGCGGTTCTCTTCTGCCTGGTCGCCGGCATCGAGGCGGTCGCGCATGAACGCCTGACCTCGCCGGCGTTCGACCCCCTCGCCGGGTTTCAGACGTCGCGGTTGCGCGTCAATCTCCGCTACCTGCAAAACACGCTAGAGCAGCTGGTCGTCTTCCTGATTGGCCTGTTTGGCCTTGCCGCCTATTGCCCTGACGGATCGAGGATGCGCGCCGTGCTCGCCACCGCCATCGTCTGGATCCTCGCGCGCATGGCCTTCTGGATCGGCTATCACAAGAGCGCCGCCATGCGCGGCCTGGGAATTCCCGGCCTCGCGCTCGGCATGATCGTCCTTCTCTATGTAATGGCGCGGTTCGGATACGATCTTGCGGGACTAGCCGGCGCCATCGCGCCGCTAGCGCTGTTCCTCGCCTTCGAGGCCTTCCTTTTCTGGGCCACCAGGCCTGGCCAGCCGCAAGTTTTGCACGCGGACGGCGGCGAAGTGTCCCCGCCGGCCGCCGGCGAATGAGTCTTTGTCCGTCGGCCATCCCGAGGCTGCAACAGGGCCGACCGAACCACCAACCACGAACGACCTGCGCAAGGCCGGCGGGGCGCTTGCCTTGCGCGCGAAATGAGCTGCGCGCTGAGTTGCAGCACTGCCGTCGATCAGGTATGTAATGATATCATTACAGATGAGGAACCGCCATGGCCCACGTAGTGACGATCAACCGGCCCGATGTCGTCGCCTTGATCGAGCGGGCGGCCGAGCGCCTGACCGGCGGCAATAAGACCGCCGCCGTCGGCTTGGCCATGCGGCGCCTGCTCGATGACGACGTTCGGGAGGGCTCCCTCTGCGGACTTCACCCAGGGTCGGTTCGCTTTCTAGGCGACGTTGATCTGACCGAGCCAGTCTTGGACGTGGAGCCAGAAGCGCAAAGCGGTCGCGAAATCGCCCGGTGACGCCGGCTCTGCTCCTCGACACCCACATCGTGCTTTGGCTGGACAGCGGCGATGACCGCCTGCGCACGGAAACCCGCAGCTTGATCGACGGGTGTTGGAGGGCGGGCGGAACGATTTACCTGAGCGCCGTTACTGCGTGGGAGATCGCCCTGCTTGGCGATGCCGGCCGCATTGAGCTGGACGTTAGCGCCGCGCGCTGGATTGAGCGATTTCTCGACCGTCCGGGCGTCGTGGCCGCACCGTTGAGTTGGCGTGCGGCGTGCGGCGCCTATGACGTGACCCTGCTCGAGCATCGCGATCCAGCGGACCGCCTGCTGATCGGCACGGCAATCGAGCTCGCCTGCCCGATGGTCACCTACGATAGGCGCATCGCCAACTTCGCCGCCAACCATGGGCAGCGATACGGGTTCTCCACCGCGACGGCGTGAGAGGCAAACGGCTCCAGGCGCCAACCGGCTGGCATTGCCAGGTCGATTGGCGCATCGGTCCTTACTCGCGGGCAACAGGCAACAGGAGTCCCGATGGCCGACACCGCCGAATACACGCCGCCCACGGTCTGGAAGTGGAACAAGGATAACGGCGGCCGGTTCGCGGCCATCAACCGGCCGGTCGCCGGCGCCACGCACGACAAAGAACTGCCGGTCGGGCGCCATCCGCTGCAGCTCTATTCCCTGGCCACCCCCAACGGGGTGAAGGTCACGGTGATGCTGGAAGAGTTGCTGGCGCTGGGCCACGCCGGGGCCGAATACGATGCCTGGCTGATCAGGATCAATGAGGGCGACCAGTTCGGCAGCGGCTTTGTGGCGGCAAACCCGAATTCAAAGATTCCCGCCCTGGTCGATCGCAGCGGCCCTACCCCGATCCGGGTCTTCGAGTCCGGCGCCATCCTGGTTTATCTCGGCGAAAAGTTCGGCGCATTCCTGCCCACCGACACAGCCGAGCGGGCCGAGTGCCTGTCGTGGCTGTTCTGGCAGATGGGGGCGGGACCCTATCTCGGCGGCGGGTTTGGCCATTTCTACGCCTATGCGCCAAGCAAGATCGAATACGCCATCGACCGTTTCGCCATGGAAGTGAAGCGCCAGCTCGACGTCCTCGACCGGCGGCTTGCAACGAGCGACTATCTGGCCGGTGACGACTACACCATCGCCGACATGGCGGTGTGGCCTTGGTACGGGGCGATGGCCAAGGGCGTGCTCTATGAGGCGGGCGAATTCCTGCAGGTGCAGGAATACAAGCACGTGCAGCGGTGGACCGATCAGATCGCCCAACGTCCCGCCGTGCGCCGCGGGCGGATGGTAAATCGTGTCTTCGGCGACCCCGCCAGCCAGCTGCATGAGCGCCACGACGCCGCCGACTTCGAGACCAAGACGCAGGACAAGGTCGCGCCATCGACTTAAGGGGCCTAAAGACGCTTAACTAGCCTATCGGCGGAGAAGGGGGCTTGGCATGACCGACAACGGGGAGGCTGGCCCGTTCCTCGGCAAGCGCGCGGTGGTCGTCGGCGCCGGCATGGGCGGGATGATGGCCGCGCAGGTGCTGTCGCGCCATTGCGAAGAGGTGCTGGTCCTCGACAAGGATAGCCTGCCCACCGAAGCGAAGGCCCGCATGGGCGTTCCGCAAGGCGCGCACGTGCACGCGCTGGCGGTGCAGGGGCGGCGCAACCTCGAAAAGCTGTTTCCCGGATTTACCTGCGAGATGATCGATCGCGGTGCGATCTGCTCGCGCGCCGGTCTCGAATTTCGCATCCATGACGCCGCCGGGTGGCATCCCCGGCGCGACCTGGAAGTGCCGTTGCTGGTGATGTCGCGGCCCTTGCTGGAGACCGTCGTCCGCGAATTCCTGCGGCGCAACGAGCGCGTGACCATTCGCGAGGATACCCGGGTCGAAGGCTGGGCGTTCGAGGGTGACGTGCTTAGCGGCGTGGTGGTCGGCGGCGATGGCGGCAGCGAAACAATCGCCGCCGACTTCGCCATCGACGCGACCGGGCGCAGCGGCGATTCGCTCTCGTGGCTGGAAGCGGCCGGATTTGGCCCGGTCGAGGAGACCCGGCTGGAGATCGGAACCGGCTATGCATCGGCGATCTTCAAAAAGCCGGCGGACTGGGAAAGCGCGGTCGACAGCCTGGTGATCCACGGCGCCGATCCCGATACGCGCGGCGGCTTCGCCTTTTCCGTCGAAAACAATTGCTGGTTCGTCAGCCTGAACGGCCGCTTCGATCAGCAGCCGAGCGGTGATCCGGAAAAGTTCATGGCCTTCGCCAGGAGCCTTTGCGCGCCCGACATATACGACTGGATCAGCCAGGGCGAACGCATTACCCCGATCAAGGTCTACAAAGCCCCGATCTCGCGCTGGCGACGTTATGAGAAACTGGACCGGCGCCCCGAGGGACTTCTGCCGATCGGTGACGCCCTGGCTCACGTCAACCCGCTCTATGGTCAGGGCATGACCCTGGCTGCGGCCCACGCCATGGTCCTTGCCGACGTTCTGGCCGAACGCGCGACGTCGGGCCGGGGCCTGAAAGGCCTCGCCGAACCCTATTTCAAGCAGACCCACGGGTTCACCAGGAGCGTCTGGGAGAGCCTCGAGACGGTCGAATTCGGATACGCCGGGACCAAGGGCGACCGGCCCGCCAATATCGACATGCGGATGGCTTTTTCTCGCGGCCTGCGCAAGCTGATCGAGCAGGACGCCGAAGTGCACGGGATCATGATGCGCATTGGCCAGCTGGTGCTTCCCCCCGCCGCGCTGATGCGCCCGGACATCGTGGAGCGGGTGACGGCCATCGTTCAGGCGAGCGCGCCTGCGCAAGACCTCGCCTCCGCCCCATGACCCACCCGGTCCTCGAACACGTCGCCAAGAGCCGGCGGCACACGAGCTTCTACCTGTCGTGCGGCGCGGCGGAGGCGACGCCGATCATCTTCGTCCACGGCTGGCCGGAGCTGTCGATCTCCTGGCGCCACCAGCTGCCGGTGTTCGCCGGCCTCGGCCTTCGCGCCATCGCCCCGGACATGCGCGGCTATGGCCGATCGAGCGTCTACGCGCGCCACGAGGACTACGCCCTCGAGTCCATCGTCGCCGACATGATCGAGCTGATCGACGCGCTCGGCGCAAAAAAGGCGATCTGGGTCGGTCACGATTGGGGGGCGCCGGTGGTCTGGTCGCTTGCCCAGCATCACCCTGACCGCTGCCACGGGGTCGCCAACCTGTGCGTGCCCTACATCCCAGACGGCTTCTGCGTGGAGACCGTGCTCCCTCTGGCGGACCGCTCGGTCTATCCGAAGGCCGAGTTCCCCGCCGCGCAGTGGGACTACCAGCTCTTCTATCGCGAAAATTTCGCCGCCGCCGGCGCGGGATTCGAAGCCAATGTCCGCAATGTCGTCAAGGCGCTGTTTCGCGCCGGCGCCCCGGCGGGCAAGGGCCAACCGGCGCTGACCTCGCGGGTGCGAGCCAATGGTGGCTGGTTCGGGCCGGGTGGGGGCGCGCCCGATCTGCCGCGCGACGAGAGCGTGCTGACCAGCGAAGACGAGAATCGCTACACAGCCGCCCTCGAGGCCAACGGATTCTTCGGCCCAGACAGCTGGTACATGAACGGCGAGGCCAACATCGCCTATGCCGCGCGCGCCCGGCAGAATTGGCGTCTGGCCATGCCGGCCCTCTTCCTGCACGGCGCCTACGACTACGTCTGCGAAACCATCGATTCGCGGCTGGCCGAGCCCATGCGCGGCCACTGCGCCAACCTAACCGAAGAGGTGGTCAATTCCGGCCACTGGATGGCGCAGGAAAAGCCGGATGCGGTCAACGCCGCCCTGGCCAAATGGCTCGCTGCTGAGTTGCCTGACCTCTGGCCGATCCCTCGCGGGTCCTAGCGCCGATCGGCTCGCCCTCATCCGCCGGCTGTCGCGGCGGCCTAGGCGAAGCGCGGCGCCTCGCTTAGAGAAGGCGTGCAGAGGGAACGGTGGACGGTTTTCAGACGCTGCAGACTTGGCTGACGGCGCACGAGCAGCTCCTGTCCGCGCTCGCCGCGCTGGTGGTGATCGGCGGGGTGATCCTTTCGCCCCTGGGCCATGGTCTGCGCGCGATCCTGGCCAGCAATAGGCCTCGAAGGCGCCGGCCCGACGGTCGCGAGCCGGCCGAAGCGGCCGACGTTCAGGCTGTCGCCAGCGCCGCGACCGTTCAGGAGCCGCCGCCGCTCACCGAGCGATCGATCTGTGTCCTGCCCTTCGTCAACATGAGCGGCGATGTCGATCAGGAGTACTTCAGCGATGGCATCAGCGAGGACATCATCACCGATCTCTCGAAGGTGTCGACGCTCTCGGTGATCGCCCGCAACACCGCCTTCACCTTCAAGGGCAAGGCCGTCGACGTACCGCTGGTCGCACGCCAGCTGGGCGTCAGCCATGTGCTCGAAGGCAGCGTGCGCAAGGTGGGCGAGCGGGTGCGGATCACGGCCCAGCTGATCGACGGCGCGGCAGGCGATCACATCTGGGCCGAACGCTGGGACCGCGATCTGGTCGACATCTTCGCCCTGCAGGACGAAATCTCGCGGGCCATCGTCGGGGCGCTGAAGCTGAGGCTCCTGCCTGAAGAAAGGACGGCCATCGGCCAGCGCGGGACAGCCAGCCCCGACGCTTACAATCTCTACCTGATGGCGCGCCAGCAAAGCGTCAGCGGCAACATGGGCGACACCCGGCGCGAGGAGGCCATCATCCGCCTGTGCCGCCGGGCGGTCGAGATCGACCCCGGCTATGCCAATGCCTGGGCCCTGATGGCCCTGGCCCAGACATCGCTTCATTTCCGGTATGGACTGATCGGCGAGGACGGCCAGGCAGCCGCCGAACGGGCCCTGAAACTCGAGCCTAATCTGGCCGAACCCCACGCGGTCAGAGCCCGGCATCTGAGAGAACAGGGCCGCGATGACGAGGCCATCGCCGAGATCCAGATCGCGCTGGCGCTCGATCCGAAATCCTACGAGGTGAACCTCAGCGCCGCCTACATGAGCTTCCGTCAGCACCGGTTCAAGGATGCGATCCGCTACTACGAAGAAGCCGCCGCCCTGATGGAGGCTGACTACGTATCGACCGGCACCCTGCAGGCCTGCTTCGCCGCCATCGGCGACGACGAGGGGGTGCGCAGGGCGGCGCGAATGACCCTGGACCGCGCCGAGCGGGCCGTGGCCGAGGACCAGAGCAACGGTTCGGCCATCGGTTTCGCCGTCGTCGCCTTGGCGGTGCTCGGCGAACCCGAAAGGGTCAAGGACTGGATCGAGCGCGCCCTGCTGATCGATCCGGACAATCTCAACATGCGCTACAACTTTGCCTGCGCGCTCTGCGTCCACCTTCAGGATGTCGATGCCGCCGTCGACCTGCTGACGCCCGTCCTTGCGACCACGACCAGCACCTGGCTCAATCATATCAAGATAGATCCCGACCTCGACGCCCTGCGGAACCACCCGCGATTCCAGAAGGCCATCGCCGACGCCGAGGCGCGCCTGGCCTCGGCGAACCCGGCATCGTCGACGGTGGCCTAGCGCATCGTCCGACCAGATTGGCTCGGCCGTGCGCCCCTTCCGTCACGGCGCAAGAGAAATGCGCCGCGCCACTTTCCCCGCTTCGCGGGGCAGGAGTTTACTAAATTCCTCACCCGCGCAGCGGGGGAGGGGGACCGCCGGCGTGAGCCGGTGGTGGAGGGGGCGCAAGGCGGCGGCGAACTCGGCGTCATCGACTGTGGCTTAGCGCTCAAACCCTTCTCCCATTGGGAGAAGGGTCTTGGATCAGTCGAAGGTGACGGCGGCCCGCTTCAGCGTGCGGTAGAGGCGCCGGAGGTTGGCCATGTTGGTCAGCAGGGCCTGGTCTTCCTTGTCGCCTCGCATGGTCGCCGCCGGCGCGATGATCCCGCCCTTCACGCGCTTGCAGAGCGCCGCCTTGGTCAGCTTGTTGACGTGGCGCCGCGCGGTTTCGAACGGCAGGCCGAGGGACTGGGCGATGGCCATGACGCTGACCGGCCGTCGCTGATCGTCCGGCGGAACGCAGTCTAATGACCCAAACTCGACCGAGGTGGCCACGTCCTGGTCGAGATAGCCGATGTTGGCGGCGACGATCGCGCGCAGAACCACGCCCATGGCCAGTTCGCCGTTGGCGTGGGTGCTGATCAGCTGCGCGGTGCGCAGGAAATATTCCGTGCTCACCCGCGCGGCGAGGCGGCAAGCCGCCGCATCCGCCGCGGCGACGGGGTGGATCGCCACCGCCTCGGTCGCGGCGGGTTGCGCCATGGGCGATGCCGGCAAAGCCATTTGCGATTCTCTAGGCCCGTCTCCTTACCAGAAAGGAAAGGCAGAGCCTGAAATGCCGGCGGTGGCTTCGATGTGCCCTTTTTAGAGTTCCAGCGGGGCTGCATAAGCGACGCGCTGCGGATCGCGGCGCCAGACGTCGGAGGCATCGATGTAGAGTTCGACACCGTTGCCGTCCGGATCGTCGAAATAGAGCGACTTGGTCACATCGTGGTCGATCGGCGTCGGCTTGATCCCGGCGGCCTCGAGTTTGGCCCTGGCCTCGCGCAGGTCGCCCAGGCTGGCCCCGATGTTGACCGCCACGTGATCGAGGCCTATCGCGCCGGCGCCTTGACCGCTGACCTGGGTGACCGCGAAATCGTGGTGATTGCCGAGGGTGAAAAAGGCCATCTTCATCCCGTCCTGGTCGTAGCGCGCACAGATCGGGATGCCGAGAAGGCCATTGTAGAACTGTTCGGCGCGCGCGACGTCGCTGACCCGCACAACGACATGCCCCAAAGCCTTGATCTTCATGGATTTCGCCCTCCCGAAAAAATCCGTATGGCGATACTAGCACCACCGAACCGGTTTGGAGACCCAGACCATCGGCGCTGCGGATGTGTTCGCCAAAGGCGCCTGGGCAACCGGCGCCTTGACGCGCGCCGCCAGGGGTGGCTGGTGCCCTTCAGAATGACCGCCGCCCCTCAGCCCGACGCCTTCGCCAGGGCCGTCGACCGGTTCGCCCGCGCCGGCAAGCTCTCGGCCGCCGGGGCGATGCTCAACTGGGACGCCCAGACCAACATGCCGCGCGGCGGGGCCTGGGCGCGCGGCGAGGAGATGGCCGCGCTGAGCGAGGTCACCACCGAGCTGATCGGCGGGGAGGCCGCCGCCGACGAACTGGCCGAGGCGCAGGCCATGAGCGGGGCTCTGGAACCCGATGAGCTGGCCGACCTGAAAGAGATGCGCCGCCTGTGGGCGCACACCGCCGCCGCGCCCAGGGATCTGCTGGCCGCCAAGGCGCGGATGTCGCAGCAACTGCAGTCGATCTGGGTCGAAGCCAAGGCGCAAAACGATTTCGCCAGCTTCGCCACGCCGTTTAGCGAGCTGTTGGCGGTGATCCGCCAGATCGCGGCCGCGAAGGCCGAGGCTCTGGGCCTCACCGCCTATGGAGCGATGATCGACGAACACGATCCCGGCGTCAGCGAGGCGATGATCGATCCGATCTTCGCCGACCTCGCCGCCAGCCTGCCGCCGCTGATCGGCGAGGTGCGGGAGCGTCAGGCCGCGTGGCCGGCGCCGATCGCGTTCGCCGACGCGCCGGTGGAGCGCCAGGTGGTGCTGTCGCATGCGCTCGCCGCGGCCGTCGGCCACCGGCTGGAGAACTTCCGCATCGACGTCGCGCCCCATCCTTTTTCGGTGCCCCGCAGCCCGGGTGATGTGCGGTTCACCACCAGGTACGACGTCGATAATCTGCGCTACGCGGCGCTCGCAACCCTGCACGAGGCCGGCCATGCGATGTACGAGTTCAACCTCCCGCGCGGACTGGCCTTTCGGCCGGCGGGACGCGCGCGCGGCGCGAGCGTCCACGAGAGCCAATCGCTGTCCCTGGAGATGCTCGCCGGTCGCAGCCGGGAGTTTCTGGTCTTTCTGGCCCCGCTGATGGCCAGGACCTTCGGCGGCGACCGGCGGTCATGGACGTTGCCCAATGTGCTCAATGTCTGGCGGCGTCTCGATGACGGCTTCATCCGCGTCGAGGCCGACGAGATCTCCTATCCGCTGCATGTGATCCTGCGCTATCGGCTGGAAAAGGCGTTGATGTCCGGCGAACTGGCGGTGGCCGATATTCCGGGCGCCTGGAACGCGCTCTTCGAAGAGCTGCTTGGCCGCACGCCCCCGACCGACACGCTGGGTTGCCTGCAGGACATCCACTGGTCGGCCGGGCTCGTGGGCTATTTCCCAAACTACGCCATCGGGGCGGTCCTGGCCGCGCAGCTGTTCGAGCGGGCGACGGCGGAGGATCCAGAGATCCTGCCCTCCCTGTCGCGCGGCGATTTCGAGCCCTATTTCGCCTGGGTGCGGCCGCGAATCCACCAGCGCGCCAGCCTCACCGACTTCGCCACCCTGGTCGCCGACGCCACCGGCGGCCCCTTGAGCGCCGCCGCCTTCAAACGCCACCTCCGCCGCCGCTACCTGGAGGAGGCGGCGCCGTAACAATCCTCCTTCTCCCAAAGGGAGAAGGAGGGGCCCGCCGCTGAAAGCGGTGGGAAGATGAGGGGTTAGAATGCCGGCCGCATAACCCCTCACCGTCCCACGCTCTTGCGAGCGCGGGCCCCTCCCTCTCCCTCCGGGGGGTATAGTGATAGTCGAAAATGAACCAATTCTGACCCCAGTTGGTTGCGCCCGCTGCAATGTTTGAATTGGGCTCGGCTAGGCGCAGGTGGTGCGGTGGTGAATGTGGCGAATGATCCGAAGCGTGACGCCATAAGGCGGCGAGCGATTCAATGACCACCACGGCTTTGCATCCGAACCGTCGTGCGCCAGATCATCATCACCGTCCTCATAAGTAATCTGTAAAGTTTGCGAACCTATCCATTCGAGTTGAACATTGGTTACACATTCTCTATCGAACACCCGGTCCGAGTACCTGAATGGACCATCCCCTTTAACGACGTAAACGTCTTCGCCGACCCCTGTTGCTGGGCCGCCCTGCGTGTCCTCCAGGTAAATTGCACGGAGTTTGCCATCCGCCATCGGAACGCTTCGAACGATGTGAAGCTCCGACTGATCGGGCTCGCACGCCATCACGATCAGTAAGGCAGCTAACCACACGACGGGAGTGCATCGTTTCGCCAGGCGGAGCAATGCGCGCCCGCCAACCTTCTCCCGCTGCGGGAGAAGGTTGCGGGCGATGATCGCGTTGCGGTCGTGTTCGGGTAATTCCGACGAAGCCGCGTCTTGTGTCATCTTCTATCGTTCCGGTTTCGCGAGCAGCTTGGCATGGGCATCACTGCGTGAGAAGATTCTGCTTCCCGTAATTTGCTCGGTTCGGCCAGTCGGTCATGCATCACGGGTATCATGGATGACCTTCGTACCAATTCGGCCTCATGGGGCCTAACCGGCGGTCGTCGATGCGGCGGTGTTGGCGGTTCGCCAAGCCCCACGCGCACGTGCCTGCTCGCGGTTTTCAGGTTAGAGTGACTGGTCAGCGCGGAGCATTCGCTTGAGGCCCGAAGAATACACACTGCTCAAAGCGGCGTGCCAAGCCACGGCAATGGGTCATCCTAATCTGCAACGCAGTCAAGGAACGTCCTCAGACGAGAGCGCCAGATCAATCGAGCGAGAGATCGCCAGCCTCCTAGGCGCTGTATGGAAAGATCGAGCCAGTGTATACGATACAGCCGAAGACACCCTTCAGCCTCTAATGCTACTGTATGATCTAGCGTTGTTGCAGGTCTGCGACATGTCCTACTTTGGACTAAAAAACGCAAATCATCGAAGAAGGATACTTTGGCCAGGTTTGGCTTTGCCGAGTCGGCCATCGCCCAATGCCGTCTTCTACGTTTTAACTTCGAACCTAGCGCAGTCAATGCAGGCCTTCCGACTGTTGATTCTTCACGGCTTCGAAAGCCAAGCGCGCGCCACCTTCCGCAGCGTTGTCGAGATTGCAGACCTAATGATTATGGTGCTGGCGAGCGACGCGACATACCGCGAATACATCAAGTCATTCGAGGACTCCAAAGCCAGCTATCAGCACTGGAAAGGCAACTTGTCGCCATCGGTGATCAGGGCTTCGCTGTCAAAGCTTGAAGGCGACGGTCCCATAACGATCCCGATCGATACGAAGCCGGACGAGATTAGAAAGGACACCTACTCTTGGCTATCCAAGTCCACTCATGTGGACTTTGTTGCTCATATAGTAGCCGCGCACCCGCCGAGTTTGGACGGAACGGCTGGGCGAGTGGCGATGCTCGGAAACGTGGGCGAAATGTCGAGAGCCACGCTTGCCCATGCGCTGGTATACCTTTGGATTAGCCTATTGAGACTCGAAAGTTTGCTTTGGGAGAAACACCGTTGGGGACGCCTCCGAGCCGAACGCTCCCGCCAGTGGTTCCACTATCGCTGTCGTGCCTTAGATGACCTTTTCCTATCCTATTTGCCGACCTTCTGGGAGAAGGACTCGCCGGCAGGGCTTTGACTTTTGTCGAGTGTGGAGGACCGCAAGCGAAGATGTACGATGCTGCGGGATGAGGTGCGGTTAGTGGCCAGCAGACAGCCGCCGGGAAACGATCAGGAGACACCCATTGACGCCCATCCCTCAGGAGCAAGCATGATCGCCAAGCCTCACGACTTTCATCGGATGCGGCACATCGGCAAGGTGGTCGGCCTGGCGTGGGGCTGCCTTGGTCTGGTCCAGGTCCATGCCGATGAGGCCAAGGCTGGCAATGCCCCAAAGCCAAGCCTACCCTTCCTGGAGCGCCTAGAAAGCCCCGTCTACGAGACCGAAGGCGATCATCAATCGATCACAAAACGCGCAATAATCTGCATAAACCAGACAATAAAGCCGGGATTCACAGCAACGCCCACCATCCTTTCATCTGACTTAGAGTCCGGGACAATTGTTGCGAACAACCAATTTGTATACGCATTCGGTTTTGGGAACATGATGGTCTACACGGCGCGCACCATACTGACATTTTAGGCCAAAGATGGTCGATTTAGGATCACTAACACAAATATTGAGGATATATATAGTGGGCGCCCCCTGCCAAATAGCCCCGTGGATGAATGGCAGAAGGTGATAAACAAAAAATATGCAGGTGCGAATGTACTCACGTCCACCGCTCAACAAATCTCCGACAAGCTTGCCGAATGCGTGAAAGCTAAGAATTCTACAAATGATAATTGGTAACTGTGGCTCAGGGACAGCCGCTACATCAAGAGCCGGATTGACCGCTCATCGGGCGCACAAGCCCGGCCTGCAGTCCGGCCAAGGTTACCTGCGGGCTGGCCAGCGGCGGTCGCCGACGGTCAACGTGGGGTCAAGATTGGTTCAATTCCCGACTATCACTTTACCCCCCCTCTCCCTCCGGGAGAAGTGACCCCAGGCGTCAGACCGCCGCCGGCGCCAGCCGGGACTGCTTTACCGGCGCGCTTTCGAGGATCAGCATCCGGGCGACGAGGCCGATGCTGGCGGCGCCGACCAGGTACCAGGCCGGGGCCATGGCGTTGCCGGTGACATGGAGCAGCCAGGTGATGATCAGCTGGGTGGTGCCGCCAAAGAGCGCGATCGAGGTGGCGTAGATGATGGCGAAGGCCGCGCCACGAATGCGTTTTGGCAGGGTTTCGGTGACAGCGGCGTAGAAGGCCCCGCCGGCCAGCGAACCGACGAAGGCCAGCGCCGATGTCCCGACGATCAGCGCGACCGCGTTGCGCGACTGGGTGATCCAGAAGAACACCGGCAGGATCATCAGCCACGAGACCACGCCCGGCCAGATCATCAGGGGGCGCCGGCCAATACGATCGGACAGCCAGCCTCCGTAAAGAATCCCGATGACGCCGGCGATGTTGGCCGCGGCGCTGGCCAGGAACGCCACCCTGGGCTTCAGGTGCAGCGTGTTCTGGGCGAAGGTGGTCATATATTGAAAGACGTAGGTGCCGATGGTCGCGGCGGCCAGGACGATCAGGGCCAGCACGATGATGCGGATGTGTTCGCGGGCGACGCCAAGCCCCGTGCGCGCGGTGGACAGGCTGGCGGTGGCCTCCGGCGCGTGCAGGGTTTCCGGCAAGTTGCGCCGGATCCAAAGCCCGAAGGGCAAGGTCACGGCGCCCAGAAGAAACGCGATGCGCCAGCCATAGGCGTCCAGCGCCGCCGGCGCCATCAGGCTCGAGAGCGCGACGCCCACGAGGCCGCCCAGGGTGGCGGCGATGTTCTGGCTGGCCCCTTGCCAGGAAACCGCGAGGCCGCGGCCATTCACCGGCGCGGCTTCGAGCAGATAGGCGGTGGTCGGCCCGACTTCCCCGCCCAGCGAAAAGCCCTGCACCATGCGCGCGATGACCGCCAGGATCGGCGCGGCGATGCCGATCGCCTTGTAGGTGGGGATCAGCGCCAGGGCGATGATCGCCGCGCCCATCAGGGTGAAGCTGAGCATCATCGCGGGCTTGCGCCCGACGCGGTCGGCGTAGGCGCCGATGACGATGCCGCCGATCGGGCGGGTGACGAACCCCGCGCCGAAGGTCGCCAGCGACAACATCAGGCTGCCGTAGGCACTGTGCGAGGGAAAAAAGGCGTGACCGATCTGGATGGCGAAAAACGCGTAGGTGACGAAATCATAGAATTCCAGCGCATTGCCGATGCTGGCCGCGGCGATGAAGCCGCGCGGGCTGGCGATCTTGTCGGGCGCTCGGTCTCCAGACGAATTAGCCATGCGCGCTCCCCGGCTGCGCCGCTGCCGCAACGGCGATCCTGGCGATAGTGAGAGCAAGACCCTGACGAACGCAATCGAGGTCGGCCCGATCCCTTGACACGGGTCACTTCAAGGTGACAAAAGTAACTCTTGAGTTACATGATGGCGAGGCAAATGGTCAAATCGGCGACGCCAAGTCCGGCGGAACGGGCGGAGCGGTTTTCGCGCAAGCGCACCACCATGCTTTGGCTGGAGGTAGCCCTGTTCGGCTTGTGGCAGACGGTCTTCCTGGTCGCCCGATGGACCAGCCCACACGGACCGCGCGCGGGCGTGACGACGGACGTCTTGCTGTGGATGACCTGGGTCGTCGTCCTGCTGCTGCTGATCGGTACGGGGGGTGGAACGCTGATGTCACGGGAGGTCCGCCGGCTGGTGAACGACGAGGTTTCCACGGCCAATCGCCACGAGGGACAGCGCTGGGGTTTCTGGGCGGCGATGCTGGTGGCGATCGCCGTCTATCTGATCTCGATCGTCCAACCGGCCATCCTGACCTACGCCATTCACGCCGTGGTTTCCTTTGGCATCGGCGCCGCCTTGATCCGCTATGCCTGGCTGGAACGGCGCGCCGATCGTGCCGCCTGAGAGGCGTCTGGGAAACCGCCTGCGCGAGGCGCGCGCCGCGGCGGGGCTGACCCAGGCGCAACTTGCGGATCTGGCGGGAGTCTCGCGCAAGACCATCAATACGGTCGAAAACCGCGTGTTCATCCCCTCGACGCTGCTGGCCCTGCGACTGGCGCGGGCCCTCGGGGCCGCGGTCGAAACGCTGTTCTTTCTCGAGGGCTAGCCTGGCTCATCGCTGTTCGCTCTCTGGCGGGGATCGGTCGGACTTGTCAGTCGCGAAGTTTGGTCAGCGCCGAGCTTTTGTGGGCGGCAATATGGTCGCTCTTGCTGCTCTTGATCTCGTATTGCGGCGCCTCGGGCGTCGCGCGGTGGGTATGGCCCTTGTAATCGAAGTCGCGGGTATGAACCCGGATGATCGTGCCGCCGACGTGACCGGCTTCCGAGTTCCACCCGACCCGATCGCCCACCTTGAACCGCTCCCGCATCTGCGTTTTCCCTTATGGACGGAGTATGCCCAGCCATTCCCAAGCGGACTGTAAAGACCCATCTGGGACGGGTGAAGACGCTCCATTCGTTGTTGGGTGAGGTGCGCGCCTGCCGCGCTTGCGCCGATGTGCTGCCGTTGGGACCCCGACCCATCGTCCAGATATCGGTGACCGCGCGCATCCTGATCGCCAGTCAGGCGCCAGGGACGAAGGCGCACGACAGCGGTATTCCTTTTTCCGACGCTTCGGGGCATCGCCTGCGCGAATGGATGGGCGTGCCGGAAGACACATTCCACGACGAGCGCAGGATCGCGATTCTGCCGATGGGACTGTGCTATCCTGGACGCCTGCCAAGCGGTGGCGATGCGCCCCCGCGTCCCGAATGCGCACCGCTCTGGCGTGGCCCACTGCTGGCGCATATGCCCGACCTTCGGCTGAGGTTGCTGGTGGGCGCGCACGCCCAGCGTGACGCGTTGGGGCCGGGCAAGATGGCCGAGCGGGTGATGGCCTTTCGCAATCAGCTGCCCGCCATTTTCCCATTGCCGCATCCGTCGTGGCGCACGCGGCACTGGGCCGCGAGGAATCCGTGGTTCCATGCGGAAGTGCTTCCCGCGCTGCGCGACGCGGTTCAACGCGCTTTGGCATGACGCCGGTGAAGCTACCTCCTGTCTATACGGTGGGGCATTCGACGCGCGGCATTGCCGAATTCGTCGACCTGCTGAAGCAGGGTGGGGTCGATCTGGTCGCCGACATCCGCAGCACGCCGCGATCGCGGACCAACCCTCAATTCAACCTCGACACTTTGCCCGAGGCGCTTTCCGCCTGGCAGATCGGCCATGAGTGGATCGCCGAATTGGGGGGCCGGCGAACGAAGTCGAAGGTCGTCCCGTCCGAGACAAACGGCTTCTGGACCAACCAGAGCTTCCACAATTACGCGGACTACGCTCTGTCCGACGCGTTTCGTGTCGGCTTCTCGCGCCTGACCGAATTGAGCCGCGAGCGGCGGTGCGCGATCATGTGTTCGGAGGCGGTCTGGTGGCGCTGCCATCGGCGGTTCATCGCTGATTACCTCCTTCATCACGGGAGGGACGTCTTCCACTTGATGGGAATCGCGCGGGTCGCCGGCGCCAGGATGAACCCAGCGGCGCGCGCGGACGGCCCGTCGCTCGTCTATCCCGCCGTCGACGCGCCGATGGAGGGATGAGTCACAGATCAGGCAGGCGGTCGGCCTGCTCCGGATCGCCCCAGCCGGCGGCGCGTCGCCATGCGGCGGCGGCGTGTGCGGCGACGCCGAGCGCCACTGCGCGCGCCATGCACGTCTGGGCGGCCATCGGCGCATTCGAGGCGGCGCTGAATGAAGCCTCGCGCCGGTAAAAGGCGGCAAGGTCGCGCGCCTGGCCAAGGCCGATTGGCCCATGATCGGTCAGGATCGCGCCGCCGATGTGGGCATATCGGGCGGCCCTCACCGACCGTCACTTTCGAGGGCCAGGGCCGCGGCGAGTATTCGAAAGGCGCCTGGCTGCAAAACGCCATCGAACACCGCTTCGAGAACCACCGCTCCCGCGCTTTCAATGGCGGCCGTATCCTGGCTCGCCAGGTCGAGGTCCGCGGCGATTGCGCCCCAGGCGCCGAGACTTCGCGCGACCTGGCGGGCCAAGCCCACGAGGATCTCTGCATCGGCGCGCGCGATGGCGCCGCCTAGCTCATAGCGGTCTTCACAATCAGCGACGAAGTCCGCGATGTGACCATCGACCGCCCGCAGGAGGGAAGCTCGAATCTGCCGAGGCGCCATGGAACCCATCCGTTGGCAAGGAATTGCAATATGCAAATTATTATGCACCGAAGAATTGCAAAATGCAATCCCCTTACGATGGGGTTACCCCGCAACAATCTCGCGCCTTGAGAATCGCCTCGCAGGGTTCCACAACCGCGACCATGGAGCCGGACGAAACCTCGGCCATCCCGGCGCCACCGACGCCGCGGGATCTGTTCGTGGCTTTTCTGATGATCGCGCTTTCGGGGTTTGGCGGCGTGCTGCCGTGGGCTAGGCGGATGCTGGTCGAGACCAAATCCTGGCTTGACGAGGACACGTTCAACGAAACCCTGGCGCTGTGTCAGTCCCTGCCCGGGCCCAACATCGTCAACATGTCGATCGTGGTTGGGACGCGGTTCGCCGGCGCCAGGGGCGCGATGGCGGCGGTTACCGGCCTCATCGCCGCGCCTCTGGTCATCGTGCTCGTGCTTGGCGCGCTCTACGATCGCTTCGGGGCCCTGCCCCGGCTGGCCGGCGCCATCGCCGGGCTGGGCGCCGCGGCCTCGGGGCTGGTGGCGGCGACGGCGGCGAAGATGGCCGCGCCGCTCATTCGCCGCCGCCCGCTTGTCGCGGCCCCGTTCATGGTCGCGGGCTTTGTCGCGGTGGGACTGCTGCGATGGCCTCTGCCATGGGTGCTGGCGGCTCTCGCGCCGCTGAGCATCGCAGCCGCCTGGAGGCTGCGGCGGTGAAGTCGACCACCGATACCCTTACGGCGCTGCTGGTCCAGTTCGCCATCCTGTCGCTGCTGGCTTTCGGCGGCGCCAACGCGGTGGTGCCCGAGATCCATCGTCAGGCGGTGGAGGTTCATCATTGGACCACCGACAAGGACTTCGCGGCCCTGTTCGCCCTTGCCCAGGCGGCGCCTGGTCCCAACTTCCTGATTTCGACCTTGGTGGGTTGGAAGGCGGCGGGGCTGGCGGGGGCCCTCGTCGCCACCGCCGCCATGTGCGCGCCGTCGTGCCTGCTGAGCTTCTGGATCGTCAAGATCTGGGACCGTTATCGCGAGGCGGATTGGCGGATCGCCATCGGCGCCGGTCTTGCGCCAGTGAGCGTCGGGCTGGTCAGCGCCAGCGCCTGGCTCTTGGCGCGTGCGGCAGACAGCGGCTGGCGCCTGGCCATCGTCACCGCCGCCACCGCCGCGGTCGCCTATTTCACCCGGGTAAATCCCTTGTGGTGCCTGGCCGCCGCGGCGGCCCTCGGGCTGGCCGGAGTGCTGGGATAGGCGGAGCGCGAAACGCGCCGATTCATTTCTCCGATGGAGATAGGGCTACCGGATTGTCGCTTGTCGAAAGCAGAACCGAAAACCCTTCTCCCGTTGGGAGAAGGAGGGGCCCGCCGCTGCAAGCGGTGGGAAGATGAGGGGTTAAAATGCAGGGCGCCTAACCCCTCACCTTCCCACGCCCAAGACCGGGCGCGGGCCCCTCCCTCTCCCTTGTTTAGAC
>DATCCB010000006.1:0-4278 GCA_036511515.1 Caulobacteraceae bacterium
GCGCTATGTGGCGGAGTTGTGCGGGCGGGCGACCGATTTCGCCGAAGCGTCCCCGGAGTCGTCCGCCCTCCCGCCCGTGACCCCACCGAGCAACGCGGACCTGGCCACCCTGGTCCTGACCGCGCCGATGATGCCAGGCGCGGAATACCTCACCGCCGAGGTTTTGCTGGCGTTATGGATGGATTTGGGCGCGGCGTTGGCGGCCTCGCTGGCTGCGGCCAGGACCGACCTGCAATCCTTTCTGAAAGCCTTGAACCCCGCCTGGACCCTGGTCGGGCGGGTGCATTTCAATCTAGCCGAGAACCGGCGGGACGCCGAGCGCCCCTTCGCGTTCATGGCCACCTACACCACGAGACTGTCGGCTCAGGCCAAGGCGCAGCATGTGCCGCTCGGCCAGGCCATGCGCGAATATTCCGGCGCCGCGAACCGCGACAAGCTGCTGTCCCTCCTGCTGCCGGTCCAACGTGCCGCCGAGACCTGTGGCTGGCTGCGCTCGGCGGTCGATGGGGGGGAGATATTCCACCCGCTGCGGTGGACGGCGGGGGAGGCCGGCCGGTTCCTGTCCAGCGCGCCGGAGCTGGAGGCCGCCGGCGTCGTCCTGCGCATGCCGGCGACCTGGCGCGCCAATCGGCCGCCCCGGCCGCGCGTCACCGCGACCGTCGGCGCGCGCCGGCCATCGGCGGTCGGCCTGGACGGACTGCTCGATTTCCACATGGATGTGACGCTCGAAGGCGAACCGCTGGGCGATGAAGAGATCGCCGGCCTGCTGGCCGGAACCGACACCCTGGCGCTGCTGCGCGGCGTCTGGGTGGAGATCGACCGCGAGCGCCTTGAGGCGGCGATGCGCCAGTTCAAGGCGGCTGAGGACCTCGCCGCGCGAGACGGCCTTTCCTTCGCCGAGGCGATGCGCCTGCTGGCCGGCGCGGCGGTGACCGTCGATGACGCGGAAGCGGCCGGCCCCGACTGGGCCGGCGTCATGGCGGGGCCTTGGCTCGCCCAGACTCTCGCGGCGATGCGCTCGCCCAGCGGCGTGGGGGTCGATCCTGGCCCCGAACTCCTGGGAATCTTGCGCCCCTATCAGAAAGCCGGCGTGCAATGGCTGCATCTGCTCAGCGGCCTGGGCCTGGGCGCCTGTCTCGCCGACGACATGGGGCTGGGCAAGACCATCCAGGTGCTGGCCCTGTTGCTGGCGCGCGCGCGACAAGACGCGGGCGGTCGCTCCAGCCTCCTGGTGGCGCCCGCGTCCCTGCTGGCCAACTGGGCCGCCGAGATCGAACGGTTCGCCCCCAGCCTGAACGCCGCGATCATTCACCCCTCCGCGATGACCGCCGAACAACTCAGGGAGGTCACGCCCGAGGGGCTCGGCAAACTCGATCTGGCGATCACCAGCTACGGCTCGCTGTTGCGCCTGCCCCAGCTTGCCCAGAGCCACTGGCGCTTCGTCATTCTGGACGAGGCGCAGGCGATCAAGAACCCCAAGGCCCGGCAGACGCGGGCCGCCAAGGCCCTGCGAGCCGACGCCCGCATCGCCCTCACCGGCACCCCGGTGGAAAACCACCTCGGCGACCTGTGGTCGATCTTCGACTTCATCAATCCAGGCCTGCTGGGCGGCGCGGCCCAGTTCAAGACCTATGCCAACAGCCTGGCCGACCGCGCGCACAATCCCTACGGGCCGCTGCGGGAACTGGTGGCGCCCTACATTCTGCGGCGGATGAAAACCGACAAGACCGTCATCGCCGACCTGCCGGACAAGACCGAGGTCATCGCCCACTGCGTGTTAAGCCGCAAACAGGCCGCCCTCTATGCACAGACCGTTTCCGACCTGGCGCGGGCGCTGGAACAGGCGGACGGCATCGAGCGCAAGGGCGTCGTTCTGGCGACCCTGATGCGCCTCAAGCAGATCTGCAATCACCCGTCACAATGGCTGAACGACAATATCTGGGCCGAAGAGGACAGTGGAAAACTATCCCGCCTGCGCGAGATCGCCGAAGTGGTGGCGGCGCGGCAGGAAAAGATGCTGGTGTTCACGCAATTCCGCGAGATGACCGCGCCGCTACAGCATTTCCTTTCCGGGATTTTCGGCCGACCCGGTCTGGTGCTGCACGGCGCGACGGCGGTGAAGGATCGCAAAGACCTGGTGCGGGCGTTCCAGGAAGAGGAAGACACGCCCTTCTTCATCCTGTCGTTGAAGGCGGGAGGCTCGGGGCTGAACCTGACGGCGGCCTCCCACGTGGCGCACTTCGATCGCTGGTGGAACCCGGCGGTGGAAAACCAGGCGACCGATCGGGCCTTCCGAATCGGCCAGAAAAGGAATGTCCTGGTTCACAAATTCGTCTGCCAAGGAACCGTGGAGGAAAAGATCGACGCCATGATCGAAGCCAAGAGGGCCCTGTCCGACGAACTGCTCGCCGGCTCGGGAGAGATTAAGTTGACCGAAATGAAGGATGACGAGCTGTTGCGCCTGGTGGCCTTGGACCTGAACGCGGCGATGAAGGACTAAAGAGGCCCGTGTCACCCTACGACAGAGGCTGGCCGCCATATGTGCCGGTGGCGGAGCGGCGCGCCATCGCCAGGCGCGCGATGGAAAAGCTGCGCAAGAAGGGCCGGCCCATCGACCCGGTGATCATCGAGGGGCGCGCCATCGCCACGACCTTCTGGGGCAAGGCGTGGTGCGAAAATCTGGAGAGTTACCACGACTTCGAAACCCGCCTTCCGCGCGGCCGCGCCTATGCGCGCAACGGCTCGGTGGTGGATTTGCAGATCGCGCCGCTGACGGTGACCGCGATGGTCAGCGGCTCGTCGATCTATGAGGTGAAAATCGACATCGCGCCAGCGCCCGAGGCGCGCTGGAAGGCCATATGCCGGGACTGCGCGGGCGGCATCGATTCCCTGGTGGAACTGTTGCAGGGGCGGTTTTCCAAGGGCGTCATGGAGCGGCTCTGCCGACAGGATCAGGGCCTCTTCCCGCGACCCTCCGAAATCGAGTTCTCCTGCAACTGCCTGGACTACGCGTCCCTGTGCAAGCACGTCGCCGCGGTGCTCTATGGGGTCGGCGCGAGGCTTGACCACAAGCCGGAGTTGCTGTTCCGGCTGCGGGCGGTGGACGAGAACGATCTGCTGGTCGATCTGGACGCCGCCACCCCCCTGTCGAAGGCCGCCCCCGCCGCCGGAAGGGTTCTTGAGGCCGATGACCTCTCCGCCCTGTTCGGCCTCGAGATGGCGCAAGACGAGGGGCCGGCGGCGCCACCGAAGACGGCGCGGACGGTGCGGAATCCGACCCGGACGAAGAAGGCCGAAACCGTGCAAGCGGCGGCAATAGAGGTCCGACCCGGCGCGCCCGCTCGGCGCGGCTCGAAAAAGCCCTCTGTCCGGCCGGCGGCGTCGAAGCCCGCTCTCGAATTGACACCCGACGGGTTTGTGAAGTGGTGGAAGTGAGCGCCCACGTCTCGCCGCAAGATCGCGGGCGCGTCTCTAGGGCCTGTCCTCAATTAGCGGATTCCTAAAGGGAGTTCTGCATGATTCATAGGCGGTCAGCTGATTCGGAGCTGACCGATGCGTCGCTATGGGTTGCGAGACGATCAATGGGATCGGATCAAGGAACTGTTGCCGGGCCGGGAGGGCCATGTGGGAGCGACGGCCAAGGACAACCGTCTATTCTTGGAGGCGGTGCTCTTCCGCTACCGGGCGGGCATCCCCTGGCGCGATCTTCCCGAGCGCTTTGGGGATTGGAAGGCGGTGCATACGCGGCACACGCGATGGGCCAGGAGCGGGGTGTGGGAGAGGCTATTTAAGACCTTGGCCGCCGACGCGGACAATGAATACGCGATGATCGATTCGACCATCGTGCGGGCGCACCAGCACAGTGCCGGGGCGCGTAAAAAAAAGATGACGACGAAGCCATCGGACGCAGCAGAGGCGGACTGAGCACCAAGATTCACGCCCTCGTCGATGCGCTGGGCAACCCGATCGCCTTCCGGCTGACGGCCGGGCAGGCCCACGATCTGGAAGGCGCCGACGCTCTGCTTCCTCAGATGGAAGCTTCAACCCTATTGGCCGACAAAGCCTATGATGCCGACGAGCGCGTGATCGAACCCTTGCAGGCCGCCGGTAAAACCGCGGTGATCCCACCCAAGAGCAACCGAAAGGTCCAGCGCCCCTACGACGAAGACCTCTACGAAGCCCGACACTTGATCGAAAATTTCTTCTGCCGGATCAAACAATTCCGCGCCATCGCCACGCGCTATGACAAGCGCGCCATCAACTTCTTGGCCGGCATCT
>DATCCB010000007.1:0-43213 GCA_036511515.1 Caulobacteraceae bacterium
CAGTTCAGCTGTCCGCCATTGTACCGTCCGATCGCCTCGCCAATCCGCGCCATCCTCACCTCCGCATGCATCCGATCCGCTCCGGCTAAACCGGACAAATCGTCTGCTACGAAAACCGGACATATCGTGTGCTACCTACAAAGCGCAACGGCCCTCGTTGACTTGAGCGGCGCAGCGCCTATGTTCCGCGGGCCCGAGTCTTCAGGGGTCCGAGCGCGCATGTTTCGCCCCGGATGGTCCCTGATCTCGCTGCGATTCAAGGCATGACCGATTTCACCGATTTGGGCCTGAGCCCCTCGACCCTGCAGGCGGTCGCCGATACCGGCTATTCCGCCGCCACGCCGATCCAGGCCCAGGCCATTCCCGTGGTGCTCGCCGGCCGCGACGTTTTGGGCATTGCCCAGACCGGCACCGGCAAGACGGCGGCTTTCACCCTGCCGATGATCGATCGCCTCGTCGCCGGCCGCTCGAAGGCGCGCATGCCTCGCTCCCTGGTCATCGAACCGACGCGGGAACTGGCCGATCAGGTGGCGCTGGCCTTCGATCGCTATTCAAAAGGGCAGAAACTGACCTGGGCGTTGCTCATTGGCGGGGTCTCGTTCGGCGACCAGGAAATGAAGCTCGACCGTGGCGTTGATGTGCTGATCGCCACACCGGGACGGCTGCTCGATCACTTCGAGCGCGGCAAGCTGTTGATGACCGGGGTGCAGATCCTGGTCGTCGATGAGGCCGACCGGATGCTCGACATGGGGTTCATTCCCGATATCGAGCGTATCTTCAAACTGACGCCGGCCAAGAAGCAGACGCTGTTCTTTTCGGCGACCATGCCGCCGGAGATCACCCGCCTCACCAAGCAGTTCCTCAACGATCCGGTGCGCATCGAGGCCTCGCGGCCAGCGACGGCGGCGGAGAACATCGCCCAGCACATCGTCCGCGTGCCTTCGGCCGATCCGGGGACCAAGCGCCTGGCCCTGCGCACGCTGGCCGGACGCGACCAGGTGCGCAACGGCATCGTCTTCTGCAATCGCAAGTCGGAAGTCGATGTCGTCGCCAAGTCTTTGAAGAAACACGGTTTCAACGCGGCGCCTATCCACGGCGATCTCGACCAGTCGACGCGCACGCGGACCTTGGAAGCCTTCCGGCAAGGCGAACTGAAGCTGCTGGTCGCATCCGACGTGGCCGCGCGCGGCCTGGACATCCCCGATGTCAGCCACATCTTCAACTACGACGTGCCTCACCACGCCGACGACTACGTCCACCGCATCGGGCGAACGGGCCGAGCGGGCAAGAGCGGCGAGGCATTCATGCTGGTCACCCCCGCCGATGGGCGGGCCTTGGACAAGGTGCTCAAGCTGATCGGCAGTTCCCCCGACGAGGTGACGCTGGATGTCGACTGGAGCTCGGCGACGGTTGGCGGTAGGGTGCGCGATGATCGCCGGGGCGCCAGGGAGGATCGTCCCGGTGCGCGCGGCGGGCGCGATCGCGGCAGGGGCCGGCCCGCTTCCGAGACCTCGGTCGCGGCCATGGCCCCTTTGACGCCTCAGCCGCTGGCGACTGGCATACCGGTCGCGTCGTCGGCGCCGTCGGCCCAGCCGCCGTCCGCGCCCAATCCGGAACCGCGCCGCGGCCAGCGCCGGCGTCGCGAGCGCCAACCGAGGCGCCCCGAGTCCCCGAAGCCGCAGTCCGCGGCCCCTGAGCGCGCCGCGCCGCCCGGCGAAACTGCACCGGCCGAACATCGCCGGGGCGTGCAACCTGTCGCCGCCCGTGACGACGACCGCGGCGTGGTCGGCTTTGGCTCGGACACCCCGGCCTTCCTCGCCCGCCCCGCGCCCAAGACCGGCGAAGACTAAGGGCTACCGGCCGATGGCGTCGGCGAGATACTTGCGCATCCCCGGCCCGAACGGCGGACGCATCTGGCGCAACGGCGGAAGATCGGGCGTGATCTGGGTGTAGATCGCCTTGCGATGGCTGAATTCGCGAAAGCCGTCGAAGCCATGATAGGCGCCCATGCCCGATGGACCGACGCCGCCGAACGGCAGGTCCTCCTGGGCGACGTGGAAGACGACGTCATTCACCGTCACGCCACCTGAAATCGTCCGCTCAAGAACTTGTTCTTGCTCAATTTTATCCTGACCGAAATAGTATAAGCCGAGCGGCCGGTCATGGGCGTTGACGTAGGCGAGGGCCTCATCGATCGAGGCGTAGCCCTTCACCGGCAGCACCGGGCCGAAAATCTCTTCCTGCATGACCTTCATCGCGTCGGTGGGATCGATGATCAGGGTCGGCGCGATCTTCCGATGCTCCTGCTGGCTCAGATCTTCGCCATCGGGCTTCAGCTCGACGATCCGCGCGCCGCCCGCCCGCGCCTCTTCGATATAGCCCGTGATCCGGTCGAAATGGCGCTGCGAGACGATGGCGGAGTAATCGCCATTGTCCTTCAGCGTGGGAAACATCTGGCCTACGGCCGCCCGCGCCTGATCGATGAAGGCGGGAATCTGGTCGGCGGGCATCAGGACATAGTCGGGCGCCAGGCAGATTTGGCCGGCATTCAGGGTCTTGCCGTTCATGATCCGTGCGGCGGCTGTCCGCATGTCGGCGGAACGGCCGAGGATCACCGGGCTCTTGCCGCCGAGCTCCAGGGTCAAGGGGGTCAGGTTCTCCGCCGCCGCCCTCATCACGTGGCGGGCGATGGAGGTGGCGCCGGTGAAGATCAGATGGTCGAAAGCCAGGCCGGCAAACGCCTGTCCGACCTCCGATCCGCCGATAACCACGGTAATGTCGTCAGGCGAAAAGGCGTCGGCGAACATCCGCGCCATCAGCGCCGAGGTTGCCGGGGTGAACTCTGAAGGCTTGATCATGGCGCGATTGCCGGCCGCCAGCACACCGGCCAGGGGCGTGAAGGTCAGATTGACCGGGAAGTTCCAGGGGCTGATCAGCCCGACCACGCCTTTGGGAACAAACCGCACCTGCGCCTTTGCCCCGAACACCCCCAGGATCGCCGGGGTGGTCTTGCGCTTTTCGGGCCGCATCCAGCGCGCCAGGTGGGACTTGGCGTACTTCAGCGCGCCGATCGAAGCGGCGACGTCGGTGAACGCGGTGGCTTCGCGCGATCGCGAGCCAAAATCGCTGTTTAGCGCCTCCTCGATCTCGCCGCGATGGTCGACAAGCAGGCCAATGCAGCGATCGAGGCGATCGATGCGCAACTTGGCGTCCGGCGTGCCGTCTCGCAGTTGCGCCGCCTTCTGCGCATCTAACCGGCTCTGCATGTCGCCGCTGGTCATCCCGATGTCCTTCCTGGCGGCTCTTAACCGCTCATTTGAGATCATGCCCTACGGTGATCGCGGACGGTCGACGCGCGGGAGCCGCTCTCTCGCGGAAGGAACGCGAAATGCCCGAAGAAGTCGAGACAACTCTGCGCGGTCCCTTGGCCTATACGACTGCCCGCGCTGCGATTGAAAAGATGGAAACGGCCAAGGTCTGGCCGACCGCGCTCAACTTCGAATTGTGGGTCCATGTCGTCACCGATCCGGACGGGCCCCTGGCGCGCGAGATCGAGCGGCTGCTCAACTCCGGGGCCGCCATCACCGACCAGGTCGCTGAAGATCTGGCATCGGTCTACCTGCCCAGGGCGCGACTCAACGAACAGATTTTCGACGCCGGCGACGCCCTGACCAAGGAACTGAACTCTGTCTCCGGCGCGATCCGCACGGCGCGCAAGTCGAGCCAGACCTATGGCCAGACGCTGGCCGGAGCCAGCCGCGACCTGGGCGCGAATGTCGCGCCCGACACCCTTCGAACCGTGGTCGGCACGCTGTCGAACGCCACCCAGAACGCCCAACGCCAGAACCAGTCGCTGGAACGGCGGCTGGCCGAATCCTCGCGCGAAGTCGCCAGACTCAAGGACCATCTCGAACAGGTGCGCCGCGACGCCTCGACGGACGGCCTGACCAATCTGGCCAACCGCAAGGCTTTCGACACCGAGCTTGAACGCGCTTTCGCCGAGGCGGACGGCGGCGACATCACCGTCGCCGTGCTCGATATCGATAACTTCAAGGCCTTCAACGACACATGGGGCCACCAGACCGGCGACCAGGTGATCCGGTTTGTCGCCAGCGTCATCGGCCGGGTCGGCGCGCCGCCCAGATTTGCCGCGAGATATGGCGGTGAGGAGTTCGCGATCATCTTCTCGCAGGAGAGCCCGCGACAGGTCGAACGAGCACTGGAAGAAATTCGCCTTGGCGTGTCCACACGCACTCTGCGGCGCCGATCGACCAACGAGGACCTTGGCGCGATCACCATCTCGGCCGGCTTCGCCCAGCGGGGACCGGACGAGCCGCTCCACGCCCTCATCGAACGCGCGGACGGGGCCCTCTACGCCTCCAAGCGCGCGGGGCGTAACCGGGTGACCAATGGCCAGCTCGTCGACAAGGCGGCGGCAGCCTAAAACCTCTGGCGATTTTTCTTCTGGCCTTCCCCTGGGTTTGCTGGCGCTATTTAGAACGCACCGGCAACGCCTTTAGGAGCGCAGGATGGACTACAAGAAGATCAAGCTGGCCACCGCTGACGCGGTTGCGACCATAACCCTGTGCGATCCAGCGACCATGAACGCCGCCGGCGTCGACATGATCGTCGAACTGGCCGACGCCTTTTCTCGCGTCGCCGGGGGCGATGACGGCGCTCGCGCGGTGATTCTGACCGGCGAAGGCCGCGGATTTTGTTCGGGCGCGAATCTCTCTGGCCGCGGGCCGGAGCCAGGCGCCGGCCAAAGCTCCAGCCCAAGCTCGGGCGGCGCGGGCGACGCTCTCGAGACCCATTACAACCCCTTCGTCACCCTGATGCGTGACTTTCCCTTGCCGATCGTCACCGCGGTCAACGGCGCGGCGGCGGGCATCGGCTGCTCATTGGCGCTGATGGGCGACATCGTCGTGGCCGGCGAGAGCGCCTACTTCCTCCAGGCGTTCCGCCGCATTGGGCTGGTTCCCGACGGGGGATCGACCTATCTGCTGCCACGCCTGGTCGGCCGCGCCAGGGCCATGGAGATGACCCTTCTGGGCGAGCGCGTGCCAGCGGCGAAAGCTCTCGAATGGGGCCTGATCAATCGCTGCGTCCCTGACGGCGAGCTAATGACTGAAGCGACGAAGCTGGCGGCGGAACTGGCGAAGGGGCCAAAATCCCTTGGGATGATCCGCAAGCTGATGTGGCAGAGCCTCGACACGCAGTGGGCCGATCAGCTGACCAACGAACGCCTGACCCAGTCCGTCGCCGGTCGCAGCGAAGACTTCCGCGAGGGCGTCGCGGCTTTCCTGCAAAAGAGAACCGCCAGCTTCACCGGGCGCTAGGCCAGCGCGAGCCGATGGCTGATCGATCGCGCGTACTGTTGCGCGCTGCCTGTCTATGTTAGAACGATGTTGCAACTTAAGAGGAATGCAACATGCGCAGCGCCGTACGAAAAATGGGTAACTCTTCGGGCGTCATCATTCCCCGACCGCTGCTGATCGAGATCGGCGCGAAGGCCGGCGATGATGTCGAGCTAGTGGTCGAGTCGGGCCGGATCATCATCGCGCCGGTTCATACCCACGCCCGCGCCGGCTGGGCGAAAGATGCGGAACGTCTGTCGCTCGCTGGCGACGATGCGCTGATCTGGCCGGAGTTCGGCAACGCCGCCGACGCCGATCTGGCGTGGTGAAGCGCGGCGAGGTCTGGCTCACCGCACTGGATCCTTCGATCGGCAGCGAGATCCAAAAGACCAGACCATGCCTGGTCGTTTCACCCCCTGAGATGCACGATCATCTGAGGACCGTGCTCGCCGCGCCGATGACCACCGGAAGTCGCGAGGCGGGTTTCCGGGTCCCGGTCAGATTTCAGGGCAAGGACGGCCTGATCCTGCTCGACCAGGTTCGCTCGCTCGACAAGACGCGTCTGATCAGGCGGCTGGGCACCGTGACGCCCAAGACATTGATTGCAACGCTCGCGGTGCTACGCGATGTTTTCGCGCAATAGCGGAGCCGCTGTCGCATAGCGGCTGGCCGCTGGGCGCGGCGCGCTATCTCGCCCCAATACGCAAGCCCGGAACCAGCATGGCGGTCCGCCGCCGATAGGGGTCATAGACGTCCGCGCCTAGCTCCTCGCGCAGAAACCTCTCCTCGAGTCGCGCGGTGATCGAGAACCCGACGATCACCAACAGCGCCGCAATACCGGCCAGGGGGCTGAGCTTGAGCAGAGCCATCGCCACGGCGGCGCCCATCAGTCCGGCGTAGATCGGGTGACGAACCAGCCTGAACGGGCCGGTGTCGACGATCCTGTGCTCGGCCTTGACGGTGATGAAGCCAGACCAGAGACGGCCCATGTGCAGGCGCGCCCACCAGCAGAAGCCGAAGCTGGCCACGGTGGCCGCCAGCAGCACCGCTTGCAGTCCTGTCGGCTCATCCGCCACCGCCTTCGACAGGCCGGAGAGGGGCACGGAAGCGGGTATCCACCAGCCGACCCCTCCGGGCCGCGACGCGACCCAAAGCAGCAGCACGATGCCAAGCGTGGCCAGCACCCGATGAAATTCGCGAAGCGAGGGCTTTGGCCGGGCCGCAGCCCTCGAGGCCCATAAGGCGGCCACGTACCAGGACAGCACCCAGGCGATCCACACGCCGTAGGTCGCCCGCTCAAACCCCATGGCTTTGTCTCATTCTATTGCGCGGTGCGCGCCGGCTCGATGGTCACGCTCTCGCCGCAGCCGCAGGCATCGGTCTGGTTGGGGTTGCGAAAGACGAACTTCGACGCAAGGCGGGTCACCTCGTAGTCGATCTGGGTGCCGATCAAAAAGAGCACCGCCTTGGGTTCGATGAGGATGGTGACGCCCTGGTCTTCGACGATCTCGTCCATCGGGTCGGCGGCCGCGGCGTATTCCAGGACATATTCCGAGCCCGCGCAGCCCCCGTTCTTCACCCCGACGCGCAAGGCCGCATAGGGCTTTTCCGCCTTGGCCATGATCTCGCGGACGCGCTCGGCCGCGGCCTTGGTCAAGGTGACGACCTTGGGTCTGGGGCGACGCACGCGAGGTTCGAGAGTAATTTCCATCGACCTAGAACATGTTCAATTCGAGTTTGGCTTCGTCCGACATCAGCGAAGGATCCCACGGCGGCTCGAAGACCAGGTTGACCGAACAATCGGTGACCTCGGGAATCTTCAATACCGCGTCTCGCACCCAGCCGGGCATTTCTCCGGCCACCGGGCATCCGGGCGCCGTCAGGGTCATGTCGATGGCCACCGCCTTTTCGTCGGAGACATCGACCTTGTAGATCAGGCCAAGCTCATAGATGTCGACCGGGATTTCCGGATCGAACACCGACTTGAGCTGCACGACGAGCTGGTCGGTCAGGGCATCGAGCTCCGCCTGTGGCAAGGCGGAAGCCGTCTGGCTGGCTGTGGGTGCGGCGTCGTCCATCTTAGGCAAAAAAGGTCCGGGTGGTGGTCAGGGCGTCGACGAAGGAGTCGGCCTCCTCAAGGGTATTATATAGGGCGAAAGAGGCCCTGGCGCTGGATGTGACGCCAAATCGGTGCAGCAGCGGCTCGGCGCAGTGCGTCCCGGCGCGCACGGCGATGCCCTGGCGGTCGAGAATCTGGGCCACGTCGTGGGCGTGGGCGCCTTCCATGGTGAAGGCGAAGATAGCCCCCTTCCCCGGCGCGCTGCCGATTTCCCTGATCCAGTTGGCCCCGTTGAGGCGATGTTTCACGCGCGCGTAAAGCGCTTCTTCATGGCGGGCGACCGCGGCGCGATCGAGGCTCTCCAGCCAGGCGATCGCGGCGCCCAGGCCAATGGCCTCGATGATGGGCGGCGTACCGGCCTCGAACCGATGCGGCGGATCGGCGTAGCGGATCGCCTCCTCGGTCACCGTCTCGATCATCTCGCCGCCGCCCTGGTAGGGGCGCATGGCGGCCAGCCGTTCGCTCTTGCCGTAAAGTGTGCCGACGCCGGTGGGGCCATAGAGCTTGTGGCCGGAGAAGACATAGAAATCGACGTCGAGCGCCTGGACGTCGACGCTCCGGTGGACCACGGCCTGGGCGCCGTCGAGCAGCACCGGAACGCCGGCGGCGTGGGCGATGGAGACGATCTCGCCGGCCGGATTGATCGTGCCGAGCACATTCGACATGTGGCTCATCGCCACCAGGCGGGTCCTCGGGCCGATCATGGCGCGGTAGGCCTCCATGTCCAGGCGACCGTCTTCGGTCACCGGCGCGAAGCGCAGCACGACGCCCTGGCGCTCGCGCAGAAAATGCCAGGGGACGATGTTGGCGTGGTGCTCCATCTGCGAGAGCACGATCTGGTCCCCGGCCTGGAACCCGGCCCCGAACGAGGACGCCACCAGGTTGATCGCTTCGGTGGCGCCCTTGGTGAACACGATCTGATCGGCGCTCTTGGCGTTGAGAAGACGCCTGACCGCCTCGCGGGCGCCCTCGTAAGCTTCGGTGGTTTCGTTAGCGAGGGTGTGAACGCCGCGATGGACGTTGGCGTAGCGGCTTTCCATCACCGCGGTCATGGCCTCGATCACCGCGCGCGGCTTCTGGGCCGAGGCGGCGCTGTCGAGGTAGACGAGCGGCTTGCCGTTGATCTGGCGCCTCAGAATCGGGAACTGGGCGCGCGCAGCGTCGACGTCAAAACTCATCGCGCGCCTCCAACTGGCGCATGAGCCAGTCCGCGGCGGCCCCGCGCGCGCCGGCGTCCTCGATGCGGTCGATGACCTGGGCGAGGAAGGCCTGCATCAGCATGGCCCTGGCCTGCGCTTCGGGGATGCCGCGCTGGCGCGCATAGAACAGCGCCTCTTCGTCCAGCGCTCCGACGGTGTTTCCGTGGGCGCAGAGCACGTCATCGGCGTAGATTTCAAGTTCGGGCTTGGCGTCGACCTCGGCGCGGTCGGAGAGCACCAGGGCGTGATGGCCCATGCGCGCGTCGGTCTGATCGGCCCCTTTGGCGACGACGATGCGGCCCTGGAAGACACCGCGCGCCTGGTCTCGGACCACCCCCTTGGTCAGTTGATCGGTGGCGCCGCCCGCACCGCAATGGCTGACTACGGTTGTGATGTCTGCGTGGCGCTTGTCGCCGAGCAGGTAGAGGCCGTCCAGGCGAGCGACGGCGCCGGCGCCCGGATGATCCAATTGGGTCTCGATCCGCTGGCGGCGCGCGCCGGCGGTGAGGACGGTCTGGCCAAAGACGGCTTCGGCGCCGAGTGACACCGCCGTCTTAGACACCGATACCCCTTCGCCCGTGTCATCGGCCATGACGATGCGCTCCAGCGTCGCGCCGCGTCCCAGCCGGATGTCGATATCGGCGCTGGCTACATAGCCGTCGCCCCGACCCTCATAACTCTCCAGCAGCAGGCAACGCGCGCCATCGCCGAGGTTGACCGCGAAGCAGGCGGAGTGCGCGCCGGCGCCCGGCGCGGCGACAAACCGAAGGGCGACACGCCGGGTCTCGCCTTCAGCAAGGTCCACGGCCGGCGGCCCGCGACCGTTGACGATGGCAATTTCAAAGTCCGCGAGGCCATCGAACGGCCCGGGCGGCAATTCTGCATCGCTGGCGCCCGACGCGGGCGGAAGGACCCGGATCAGGCCGCGCAGGTCGCTCCAGCGCCAGGCCTCGTCCCGGCGCGATGGCAGCTGGGCGACGTCGCCGGTGGCGATGGCGCGCGCCAGGCTCATGCAGGGACCCGCGCGTATTTGTCGTATCCCTCCGCCTCCAGCGCATGGGCCAGTTCCGGTCCGCCGGAGGCGACGATCCGGCCGCCGGCCAGGACATGCACCCGGTCTGGGCGGATATGATCGAGGAGGCGCTGGTAGTGGGTGATCACCAGCATCGCGCGATCCGGCGAACGCATGGCGTTGACGCCCTCGGCGACGATGCGCAGGGCATCAATGTCGAGGCCGGAATCGGTTTCGTCGAGAATGGCCAGGCGCGGCGAAAGCATCGCCAGCTGGAGGATTTCCATGCGCTTCTTCTCGCCGCCCGAAAAGCCGACGTTGAGCGCACGCTTGAGCATCTCGAAATCGATCTTGAGGGCGGCCGCCTTGGTCCGGATCAGCCGCAGAAAATCGGGGGCGGAAACCTCCGCCTCGCCCCGCGTCCGATGCTGGGCGTTCAGCGCCGTGCGGATGAAGGTCAGGGCCGGGACGCCTGGAATCTCGGTCGGGTATTGGAACGACAGGAACACCCCCCTGGCCGCGCGCAGGTCAGGCGCCAGAGCCAGCAGGTCCTCACCATCCCATGTCACCGTCCCGGCGGTCACCTCATATCCAGGCCGTCCGGCCAGGGCATAGGAGAGCGTCGATTTGCCCGCGCCATTGGGGCCCATCACCGCATGCACTTCACCCGCGGGGATTTCGAGATCGAGCCCCTCGAGGATCGACTTGCCGTCGACGGATACGCTGAGGTTCTGTATCGATAGCATTGGTTTCATCGTCATTCGAGTTCTGCCTCCCTCCCCCTTATGGGGAGGGTCGGCCTGAAAGGCCGGGGTGGGGAATTATGAAAACGCACAGCGCTGGCGATACGTCCCACTTCCCCACCGTGATCGCTTCGCGATCTTCCCTCCCCATAATGGGGAGGGAGGCAGGATTGATGGAGGCGATCATCCGCCCACTCTGATCGGCCTCAAGAATTCGAGCCGGTTGCCGAACGGATCGTGGATGTAAATGCGATCGTGGCCGGGCAGGTGGTCATCGTCGATGACCTCGAAACCACCCGCTCTGGCGCGGTTCGCCAGGGCCCGCACGTCATCGACGCGAAAGGCGATATGGGCCTTTTTGGCAGGGGTAAATGGACTCTCGACGCCTAGATGCACCTTCACCCCGGCGCTTTCGAACCAGCATCCGCCGCGCTTTGCCAGCTCCGGCGGTTTGGCCTTTTCGGGCAGGCCGAGGAGCCCCGAATAGAAAGCCCGCGCCGCGTCTTCCGCGCCCGCCGGGATCGCTACCTGCACATGGTCGATGGCCTGAAGGATCACCCGACCGACCCTTCCAGCGAGATCGCCACCAGCTTCTGGGCTTCGACGGCAAATTCCATCGGCAGTTCCTGGAGTACGTCCTTGACGAAGCCGTTGACCAGCAGCTGCACGGCCTCTTCTTGGGAAAGCCCGCGCTGCATGGCGTAGAACAGCTGGTCATCGGAAAGGCGGGTTGTCGTCGCCTCGTGCTCGAACTTGGCGGAAGCGTTGCGCGCCTCGATGTAGGGCGTGGTGTGCGCCGCGCAGGTCTTGCCGATCAGCAAGCTGTCGCACTGGGTGAAATTGCGCGCGCCCTTGGCCTTCGGGTGCGCGGAGACCAGGCCCCGATAGGTGTTGGACGAATGGCCGGCCGAAATGCCCTTTGAAATGATCCGGGAACGGGTGTTTGCCCCCAGATGGATCATCTTGGTGCCGGTGTCGGCCTGCTGATGGTTATTGGTGATGGCGATGGAATAGAATTCGCCGCTGGAAGCCTCTCCGCGCAGGGTGCACGACGGGTATTTCCAGGTGATCGCCGAGCCGGTCTCGACCTGGGTCCAGCTGACCTTCGAGCGGTCGCCCCTGCAATCGGCGCGCTTGGTGACGAAGTTGTAGATGCCGCCCTTGCCCTGAGCGTCTCCCGGGTACCAGTTCTGCACGGTCGAATACTTGATTTCGGCATCGTCGAGCACGACCAGTTCGACCACGGCCGCATGCAGCTGGTTTTCATCGCGCATCGGGGCGGTGCACCCCTCGAGGTATGAGACGTAGGCGCCTTGGTCGGCGATGATCAGGGTGCGTTCGAACTGCCCCGACTGGGCGGCGTTGATGCGGAAATAGGTCGATAGCTCCATCGGGCAGCGCACGCCGGGCGGCACGTAGACAAAGCTTCCGTCCGAAAACACCGCGCTGTTCAGGCAGGCGAAAAAGTTGTCCGAGACCGGTACTACCGAGCCAAGGTACTGGCGCACCAGCTCGCCGTGGTCGCGGATCGCCTCGCTCATCGAGCAGAAGATCACCCCGGCCTGGGCCAGTTCCTTCTTGAAGGTGGTGACCACCGAGACGCTGTCGAATACCGCGTCGACGGCGTATTTGGGCGCGCCCTTGACGCCTGCGAGGACCTCCTGCTCGCGTAGCGGGATGCCGAGCTTGGCGTAGACGGCCAGGAGCTCGGGATCGACCTCGTCGAGGCTACCAGGTCCGATCTTCTCGGTCGGCGCGGCGTAGTAGTAGGAGTCCTGATAATCGATGCGCGGGAAGTCGACCCGGGCCCAGGTCGGCTGGTCCAGCGCCTGCCAGCGCTCGAACGCCGCCAAGCGCCAGTCGAGCATCCAGGCCGGTTCGCCCTTCTTGGCGGAGATGAAACGGACGGTGGCTTCCGACAGTCCCTTGGGCGCGAACTCCTGGTCGATATCGCTGACGAAGCCGTGCTTGTAGCGTTCGACCTCCGCCACATGCTCGAGGGTCTCAGTGACCGCGGCCATGGTCAGACGAGCTCCAGCCGGCGCGTCGCGCAGCGACGCCAAGCATCGGTCCACGCTTCGCCGCAGCGACGCCAATCGGCCTCGGTCGTCGCCCAGCCGCCGCTGATACGGATAGAAAATGGCGCCAGTTCGGGCTGGCCCATCTCCGAAATCACGGCGCTTGGCTTGACCTTGCCCGATGAGCAGGCAGCGCCGGCGCTGATCATCACGCCCGCCAGATCCAGCGCCATGACCTGCAGATCGGAGGCGAATCCGTCCGTGGCGACGCAAAGGGTCTGTGGCAGCCGCGGCGCGCCTTCCCCGAGCACGACGGCGCCCTCGCCGCGCATCCTCTCCGCCAGGGAGTCGCGCCAGGCCGCCTGATCGGCGATCGCCGGCAGATCCCTCGCCGCCGCGCGCGCCGCGGCCCCAAATCCGGCGATGCCCGGCACGTTCTCGGTTCCGGCTCGCCGTCCGCCCTCCTGGCGACCGCCGTGCTGCTGGCGCATGATCGTCGCGCGCTCACCGGCGATCAGCGCGCCAATCCCCTGCGGGCCGCCGAGCTTGTGCGCCGAAAGCGCCAGTGTATCGGCGCCGAGGGCGGAAACATCGATGGCGATCTTGCCGGCCGCCTGGACCGCATCGACGTGCAGCCAGCCGCCGGCCCGGCGGACGATGGCGGCGGCCTGCGCCACCGGCTGGATGACTCCGGTCTCGTTGTTGGCCAGCATCAGGCAGACAAGGCAGCATCCGCCGTTCGCCAGCGCCGCTTCCAGCCAGACCAAGTCGCCAAGGCCAGAGGCGGTGACCGGCCATGTCTCAACCGGCAGCCCGCTGGTGGCGGCGCTTTCGCGCACAGCGTCATGTTCCGTGGCGCCGACGATCAGCCGGGTGAATCCGGCGGCGACGGCGCTCTGTATTCCCAAAGCGTTGGCCTCGGTGCCGCCGCTGACGAATATCACCGCCGACGAAGCCGCGCCGGCAAGCGCCGCGACGTCGGCGCGAGCCGCATCGACCACCGACCGCGCCGCCCGTCCCGCCGCATGGACCGACGAAGGGTTGCCACCGCCCGCCAAGGCGTCGGCGACCGCTCGCGCGGCCTCGGGCCGGACCTTGGCCGTGGCGTTGTAGTCCAGGTATACCGCGGCGCTCATGCAGCGTGCGCCTTCGACGATCGAAGCCGCCCGGCCAGGACGTCGGCCAGGGAAACGCTGGCCAGGTAATCTTCGATATGCCGGCCGGTCTCTTCCCAGAGATCATGCGTGAGGCATCGCGCGCCGCCCTTCATGCAGCCGACGCCGGCGCCGGCGCAGCGGGTGGCTCGCAAAGGCTCATCCACCGCGGTGACGACGTCGGCCACCGACAGTTCGGCAGCGGGTTTGGCAAGCCGATAGCCGCCGCCCGGGCCGCGCACCGATTGCACGAGGCCGCGGCGGCGCAGGCGCGCGAACAGCTGTTCGAGATAGGGCCGTGAAATCTGTTGGGTCTCGGCGATGGAGGCGAGGGGCACGGCGCGCGCGTCCCGGCGGCCGGCAAGGTCGGTCATCGCCATCACCGCGTACCGTCCCTTGGTGCTCAGTTGCATCTTAACGCCTCGTCCTTCGCTATTTTCTCGCAATCTGGGCCTGCTTGTTGCTACAAGCCCCCGCCTCGCGAGCGGCGGATCGCCGCCTTTCCTTATGGCGGCATGTAGGAAAACCAAGCGCAGCGGTCAAGTATTTCCGCCCCGCCGGCCTTATGAAGGAGCAACATGCCAGAGGTGGTTCTCACCGGCGCCGTTGGACGTATCGAGGGCCGCTACTCGCCACGCAAAGACGACACCGCGCCGATCGCCCTGATCCTCCACCCCCACCCCAAGGCCGGCGGGCACATGAACCATCCCGTGGCTGTCCAGCTTTTCCACCTGTTCATGAAGCGCGGCTTCAACGTGCTGCGGTTCAATTTCCGCGGCGTCGGGCGCAGCCAGGGCGAGTTCGATTCCGGCATTGGCGAGCTGGCGGACGCAGCCACCGCGCTCGACTGGCTGCAATCGACCAACCCGGCGGCGTCCCAGTGCTGGGTCGCGGGCTTTGACTTCGGCGCCTGGGTCGGCATGCAGCTGCTCATGCGCAGGCCGGAGACCGACGGTTTCATTTCCGTTTCACCACCGACCAACATGTACGACTTCAGCTTCCTCGCACCCTGCCCGGCTTCAGGCCTGATCCTGCACGGATCGGCCGATACCGTCGTGCCGCCCGTGGAAGTGGAACGCGTCGTTTCCAAGCTGCGCACGCAGAAAGGGATCGTCATCGACTATGAACTGGTCGAGGGCGGTGGCCATTTCTGGACCGAAAACCTGGTCGAGGTCGAAACCCGCGTTGGCGCCTATCTCGACAAGCGGCTGGCCGCGGAGCCGGCGTAAGGCGCCTCAAGTCCCCTTTCCGTTGACAGTCGCGCCGGCTGAACTTGGCCAAGGCGGCTGCTTATCAATCGAGCCAAAACGCGCTAGGTTCGCGTCATGAATCGCGACGACATCATTGTCCGGCTTGAGGGCAATCGCGCGCGACTGGAATCATTGGGCGTCCGGCGCATGTTCTTGTTCGGCTCCTTCGCCCGCGCAGCGGAGGTCGCCTCCAGCGATATCGACCTAATGGTCGATCTCGACGAAGGCCCCGCGGGTCGCAAGCCGCTGTTCAGCGCCTTCGATGTGGGCGGCATCCAATTCGCACTCACGGAAATTCTCGGGCGCAAGGTCGATCTGGTGGTGCGAAACGACGCGCTGAAGCCTGACGCGCGGCTGCGCGCGGTGGCGGAAAGTCAGCTTGTCGATGTCTTCTGAAGACATCGACCGCGCCACTCTTGCAATATTCGCCGCACGGCAGAACATCGCGCTCATCCGGACCTGGGCGAATGGGCGGGTGTTGTCTGACCTGCGATCAGACACACAGGTCCGATATGCCATCGAGCGCGCGTTCATCGCCATCGACGCCGCCATGCACGACATTCCCCCGAAGATCATCGCCGAGCATCGTCTTCCGGCGCGGCTGGTCGCCGGTTTCAGAAACGCCCTCGCCCACACCTATGACGACATTCTTGACGAGCGCGTGATCCTGACCATCCGCGAGATCTGCCGAAATTGGACGCCCAATTCGCCGCGATCCTTGGAGCCTTGGCGAAAAGCGCCCCGATCTGAGAGGGGTCAGCCGAGACAAGTTGCTCTTGCCCGCGCGCTCCCCGCCTCGATGGGGTCGCGAATTGATGTCCGGCATCTTCCTCTCCTACGCCCGTTCCACGGCGAGGCAGGGACAAGCGGTCGCAGACGCGTTGCGTGCGCTGGGCCATGGCCTGTGGCTGGACGACGAGGAGCCCGAGCTGCGGGAGCTCCTTCTGCAAGGCATCGCTTTGGCGGAGGATGAACAGGCGGCCCGAGCGTCGCCTGCATGACCGCATTGGGTCCGTCACTGTTCGACTCGCGACGCTTGCGCAAGCGGTGAGAGACGGGACGCCGCCGTTCGCAGCGGCTAACCTCGCCCGATCAACACGGCATACTCAACAAGGTGGGGGACCTCCATGTCACTCTCCGATCTCGCGTCCATCGGTAATTTCATCAGCGGCGTGGCAGTGGTCATCACCCTGATCTTTCTTCTGGCTCAGACGCGCCAGACCAACAGAAACCAAAAAGCCCTTATGCAGTCGGAACGCAGCACGCGATCCGTTGCGATGATCCTGAAAGTGACGGATGCACGTCAGAGCGAAATCGTCGAGCGCGCCGAACGCGGAGATCTCTCGTTGACGCCGGCGGAAATCAGATCCTATTTCAGTCTTTGCGGTGCTTTCTATGGGAACTACGAAGACAGCTTCCTGCAGTTCAAAAGCGGGACGCTGGACCGCGACAGCTGGAACATTGACCTTGCGGCATTGAAGCAATTCGCTTCGCTTCCGTCGGCGCGCGTCGCGTGGACCTTTGTTCGGAGCTTCTCGGGCGGCCCCTACAAGGAATTCGTCGATAAGCTGATGCTAGAGAGCAAGGGCGTTCCGCCTCCCGATCTCTCGGAAACCTGGAAGTCCCGCATCGCCGAAGAACTGTCCGCGGCCTAAGGGCCAAGCAGTCTAACCGATCGGCCGTAAAGGGGATGGGCCATGGCCGACCGCGCGAAAGCTTCGTCGGCGGTCACCAGCTCGACTCGTTCAGCCAAGGCAATGGCCAGATAGAGACTGTCATAAGCGGTCTGGCGAAGCTCGAACGCAATCACCTGGGCCGCCGCGACGCGAGCGCGTGCGGGCACGGTGCGGATCGGGACGCCATCGATGAGCAGCATGGCGAGATTGGCGTCGGCCTCGGTCAACAGGCCCCGTCGCACCTTCATTGAGAGAACGTTGGCGCATTCAATGAACAACAGGTCGGGCGCCGCGAGGATTTCGGTGGCTGCCAAGCGCCGCGCCGCCGCCGAGCCGTCCTCCAAGAGCGCCCATTTGAGGGCCACGCTGGCGTCGATGACGACGGCCATTTCGTGCGGTCAAGCCCGCTCGTCGCGCGCTCGGTCGCGGCGCAGGTCCTCCAGTGAGCCTGGCCCAGGGAGCACCCCAATCCGGGCGCGGAATTCATCAAGTCGAGCGAGCGCGGCCTCGCGGGAAAGACCCACCGATGAGGCAAGCGCGCGGCGTGTTTCCTCTTCAAGCGATACGCCTTCGTCGGCGGCGCGGCGGCGAAGCGCGTCGAGCACGGCGTCATCGAGGTTTCGGATCAGAATCTTTCCCATGTCGCGTACCTAAGCTCGATGCGATATCAATGCAATCAGGAGGGTGGACCTTACCCGAGCAACTCGCGCTTGACGGCCGCGCCGTCCCGCCGGTAGCTAGCGGCGATGACTGATCGCGCCGCCATCGCCTCGCGCTATTACCGCTCGCCCCTTTAGCGAGCGGCCGGTCAGTCACGTCCGAAGCCGCCACCGACCGGCGGCTGGCCCTTTGGGAGACGGTCTCCGGCCGCACACTTGAAGGAGACCTAAATGTCGGATCTCGCGAGAGTTCAGGATTTCAAACCCCGCTCGGACCTCGTGCGCGTGCTGCTAGAGCGCGGCCATATCTATCAGGCGACCGACCTCGCCGGCCTCGACGCCGCGGCGCTCAAGGGGCCGATATCGGGATACATCGGCTTCGACGCGACCGCCCCCAGCCTGCACGTTGGCAATCTGGTGCAGATCATGACCCTGCGGCGTCTGCAACAGACCGGCCATCGGCCGATCGTGCTGATGGGCGGGGCGACGACAAAGGTCGGCGATCCCTCGGACAAGACCAGCCAGCGGCCGCTGATCACCGATGCGCAGATCGACGCCAATCTGGCCGGCATCCGCCGCGCCTTTTCGCCGTTTCTCACCTTCGGCGAGGGTCCCACCGACGCGGTGATGGTCAACAACGCCGAATGGCTCGAAAAACTGGGCTACATCGAGTTCCTGCGCGACTACGGCGTGCACTTCTCCATCAACCGCATGGTTAGCCTCGAATTCGTCAAGTCCCGGCTGGATGCCGACCAGTCCCTGAGCTTTCTCGAATTCAACTATGTGCTGATGCAGGCGGCCGACTTCCTGGAACTCCACCGGCGCCAGGGTTGCACCTTGCAGTTCGGCGGCTCCGAACAGTGGGGCAACATCGTTGGCGGGATCGAATTGATTCGGCGGGTCGCAGGCGCGCAGGCTTTCGGCGTCACCGCGCCCCTGGTGACCACGGCCTCCGGCGTGAAGATGGGCAAAACCGTCGACGGCGCGGTGTGGCTCAATCCGGACATGCGCAGCGCCTACGACTACTGGCAGTTTTGGCGCAACACCGATGACGCCGACGTCGGCCGCTTTTTGAAGCTGTTCACTGAATTGCCGATGAGCGAAATCGCCAGGCTGGAAGCCTTGACGGACGCGGAGATCAACGAGGCGAAGAAGGCCCTGGCCAACGCCGCGACGACGCTGTTGCACGGACCCGACGCTGCGCGCGCGGCAGCCGGCGCCGCATCGGCGGCGTTCGAGGAGGGTCGCCTTTCGAGCGACATGCCAACGCTCGAAATCTCCGCCGAGGCGCTGCGTGAAATGTCCAACATAGCGCTGATGGTCGCGGCGGGGTTCGCCACTTCCAATTCGGACGCCCGCCGCCAGATCGCCGGCGGCGCTTTTCGCATCAACGGCGCCAAGGTGGCCGACGCCAATGCCGCGGTCGAGATCCCCGCAAGGCAAGCCGAGCTTCGCAAGGGCAACACACGAAAGCGGCTGGTGATCATCGCCTAGGCATGGAGAATTGAATATGGACGGTCCGCAGGCGGGCGACAGCGCCCCAGATTTCAGCCTCGAGGGCGATGGCGGTCCTGTCACCCTGGCCGGCCTGAGGGGCAAGGCCGTGGTGCTCTACTTCTATCCCAAGGACGACACCTCGGGATGCACGGCCGAAGCCAAGGGCTTTTCCGAAATGGCCGCCGACTTCGCCCGGGCGGGCGCCGTCGTAGTCGGAGTTTCCAAGGACACCGTCGCCAGCCATGCCAAATTCCGGGCCAAATACGCGCTCGAGCCGGTGCTGGCCTCCGACCCCGACGGCAAGGTTGTCGAAGCCTATGGCGTGTGGGTGGAAAAGAGCCTGTACGGCCGCAAATACATGGGCATTGAGCGCGCGACGTTCCTCATCGACCGGTCGGGCGCGATTGCGAAGGCGTGGCGCCGGGTGCGGGTCGCGGGCCATGTGAACGAAGTCCTGGCGGCGGCGCAATCGCTGGCTGAAGTCTAGGGCCCAAGGTGCGGCCCGGGGTCGCAGGCTGGGCTCGCGGCCGGTCGGCCTCCTCAAGTATTAGCAAGAACAACGCTCCAATCCACTTACCTTTATTGGCCTTAGCGTAAGAACGTTCTTGGCGTCTGCTCATCAATTCTGTGTTGGCGGTTGCCGTTTTCGCGCCTCAATTGCCGATGGCGCGCTGTTGAAGCAGCGCCGAGGGGGCGGTCACGCTTGCCCTGGCTTGGTCAATCAGGGCATAGCTAACGTCTCAGGGGAAATTCGGACAAGTTGACGTAATGAGCCTTGGACGCTTCAAGCGCCTCGCCCGTTGGTTCACGGATCTGTTTCCGGAAAGACACCTCTACGTGCGCTCGGGCGGCGAGATGCGGGCCTTTACCCTAACCAGCGCAAGGCAGATGACGATCGCGTCGGCCGTCGCCGCGTGCGCGATGTGGATGGGGATTTCCACCGCGGCGATGGTCGTCGGCGCCGTTGCGCAATCCCACAGCGACTCAGCGCTGGCCCAGACGCAGGCCAAATACGAGCGGTGGATCGCCGACCGGCAGGCCCGGCTGAACAGCGCGGTGGTTCAGCTCGGCGCCTCGTCCAGCTCGATGGACGATCTCGCCAACACCATGGAAAAGCGCCATGCGGCGCTGGCGATGTTGCTCACCGAGGCCAGGGGCGCGCCGGGCATGGTCGAGGCTTTGAGCCCGATGCTCGCGGGCCGCGAGACGGTCGATGGATCGCCAATACAGCGCATCCAGGCCGTGCGGCAGGATCAGGAACGATTGATCGAGGCGGCGGAAACCTTCGCCAAGAGCAGGGCCGACCGGTTGCGGCTGGCCTTCCGCCTCGCGGGCCTCGATCCCACCGTCTACGCAAGCCAGAGCGATGGGCTGGGCGGTCCTCTGATCGAGGCCAAGGATCCGCGCGCACTGGGCGCGATTCTCGACGTCGATGAGGACTTCGCCACCCGCATTCAGCGCGCCGCCACCGATCTTATGGACATGCGCGGACTTGCGGATTCGGCCCAGGACCTGCCCCTTGCGCGGCCGACCCAGGGCACATCGGAGAGCAGCGGCTTTGGCGTACGGCTCGATCCTTTCACAGGACGGCCGGCCTTCCATCCGGGCCAGGACTTCGCCGGCCCTTTGATGACGCCCATCCACGCCACGGCGCCCGGGGTGATTTCGTTCACCGGCGTGCGTTCTGGCTATGGAAATACCATCGAGATCGACCATGGCCACGGATTCAAGACGCGCTACGCGCACCTGGCCGCAATCGAGGTCAAGGTTGGCCAGCACGTCGCGCTGGGCGAGACAATCGGGGGCATGGGCTCGACAGGGCGTTCCACTGGGCCACATTTGCACTATGAGGTATGGGTCAATGGCAGGGCGCAAAATCCACTCCGTTTCGTGAAGGCAGGCGACTATGTTCAGCAAGACACCGAGTAACCCACCGCCCACCCCGAGCCCGCAGGCTCGGCCCGAGCCGGTCCCCCCGCCGGCGGAAGCCAATCCCCAGGCGCGCAGGCCAGGTCAGAAGATGGCCTCCCTGATCGCCAACGACATGACCCTCGAGGGCAATATCCTGGGCGGCGGCGAGCTACAGGTGGACGGGACCGTCAAGGGCGACGTCCGCGTCGAGCGGGTGACCATCGGCGAGACCGGGCAGGTCGACGGCGGCGTCTTCGCCGAAGCGGTCGAGGTGCGCGGCAAGGTCACCGGATCGGTGACCGCCAAGCAGGTGCGGCTCTATGGCGCCTGTCACGTCGATGGCGACATCACCCATGAGCAACTGGCCATGGAGACCGGCGCGTTCTTCCAGGGGCGCTCACTGCGCCTCCAGCGCCCAGCTGTTCAGGCCGCGCCAGCCAGCGTCAGCCCTGCGCCGGCGAGCGTCAGCCCGTCGCCAGCCAGCGTCAGCCCCGCGCGCTCCGAGTCTGCCCTCGGTTCACCCCCGCCCATAACCACCGCGACCCTGGCCAAGGATCTGGGCAACGGGGCCACGGCAAAGGCGCCCTCCTCGCAGGGCTCGCCGCCGCCGCGCTGACAGGCCGGTTCCCCGGTCGCCTTTACTAGGACTCCCTGGTCGCGCCGACGCGCTGGGCCAGGGAAGCGGCCATGAAACGATCAAGGTCGCCGTCCAGGACACCGCTGGTGTCCGACGTTTCGACCTGGGTGCGCAGATCCTTGACCATCTGATAGGGCTGAAGGACGTATGAGCGGATCTGGTGGCCCCAGCCGATATCGCTCTTCTGGTCTTCCACAGCCTGAGCGGCGGCCTCGCGTTTTTGTAGTTCGACCTCATACAGCCTGGCGCGGAGCATCTTCCAGGCCTGGTCGCGGTTCTGGTGCTGGGAGCGCTGGTTCTGACACGCGACCGCGATGCCGGTCGGCAGGTGGGTGAGACGCACCGCCGAGTCGGTCTTGTTGACATGCTGGCCGCCCGAACCACTGGCGCGGTAGGTGTCGGTCCTGACATCCGCGGGGTTGATCTCGATTTCGATCTTGTCGTCGACGACCGGAAACACCCAGACCGACGCAAAACTGGTGTGGCGCTTGGCGTTGGAATCGAAGGGCGAGATGCGCACCAGGCGGTGGACGCCGGCCTCCGTTTTCAGCCAACCGTAAGCGTTGAGGCCGGTGATTTTCAGAGTCGCCGACTTGATCCCGGCCTGTTCGCCCGCAGTCTCCTCGATAACCTCGACCGCCATGTCCCTCGTCGCCGCCCAGCGGGCGTACATCCGCAGCAACATTGCCGCCCAGTCGGCGGATTCGGTGCCTCCGGCCCCCGAATTGACCTCGAGATAGGCATCGCTGCCGTCGGCTTCGCCCGATAGCAGAGCCTCCAGTTCGGCGCGCGCCGCGAGGGTCTGGAGTTGCATGAGCTGGCTCAGCGCGTCGTCCAGCGACGCCTGATCGCTCTCCATTTCAGCCAGCTGGGCGAACTCCACCGCGTCGGCGAGTTCGCGCTCCAAGGTGCGGACGGCGCCGACCTGCGCGGCCAGGCGCGTACGTTCGCGCATTACCGTCTGGGCGCTGTCGGCGCTATTCCAGAAAGACGGATCCTCGATGCGGGCATTGAGTTCGTCGAGCCGCCTCAGCGCCGGCGCCCAGTCAAAGACGCCTCCGAAGCAGGTCGATGGACTGTTCGATCTGTGCAGCGGCGGCGTCTATTTCCGCACCCATGACCAAGGCTCCTCACGTTCAGATCTGTCCTTAAGGGCAGAGGGCGCGCTGATAGCGCCAGGACAGGGCTAATACAATCCGTTCAGCTCCTCTGGGGATTTCGGCGGCCGAATGGCCTTGGGCGGCGCATGGCCGGCCGGCGCCGGCGGGGGTCCCGGGGACGTGGGCTCCAGCGGCGTGATGGCGAAAGGATCGGCGCTGCCCCGGGCAGTCCGCGCCGGCGCCCGCGGCCGGGGAACCGGCTCGGTGCCGGGCCGAAAGGCTTCGCGGTTTGGTCCGACCATGGCGAACTTGGCGTCTGAGGGAGCTTTGAACTCCAGCGGCGGCAAGCCTTTGATCGCCTCTTGCATGAACTCGATGAAGATCGGCAGCGCGGCCACGGCGCCGGTCTGGCCCTTGCCCAGCGATCGATTGTCATCGAAGCCGACGAACACGCCGACGACAATCTGCGGTGAGAAGCCCATGAACCAGGCGCTGCGGAAGTCGTTGGTGGTGCCGGTCTTTCCACCGATCGGCCGGCCGAGCACCTGCGCCTGGGCGCCCGTCCCACGGATCACCACGCCCTCGAGCATGGTGTCGATCTGATAGGCGGTGATCGGATCGATCAGTTGCTGGCCGGTCGGAGCAACCTGCGGCCCATAGTCGCCTGAGAATGGCGCCGTGCAGCCCGGGCAGTCGCGCGGGTCGGCGCGGTAGATGGTTTTGCCTTCGCGATTGTCGACCAGCTCAATAAGGTGCGGGGTGATCTTGCGACCGCCGTTGACGAACGACGAATAGGCCGCCGCCATCCGATAGGGCGTGGTTTCCCCCGCCCCCAGGGCCATGGCCAGCACCGGATCCATTTTATCGACGACGCCGAAACGCTCGGCCGTGGCGACGATCCTGGGCATCCCGACCTGCTCGGCGATGCGCACCGTCATGGTGTTGAGCGACAGCTCCAGCCCGCGGCGAAAGACCAGCGGGCCATGGAACTTGTGCTCGTAGTTCTCGGGACTCCAGGCCTGGCCGTTGAAACCCCGCAGGGTGATCGGTGCATCCAGCACGATACTGGCGGGCGTGAACTGGCCGCTCTCGAGCGCGGTGGCGTAGACGAACGGCTTGAAGGACGATCCGGGTTGCCGATAGGCCTGGGTCGACCGGTTGAAGTTGGAAAGCGAAAAGCTGTAGCCGCCGACCATCGCCAGCACCCGCCCGGAGTAGGGCTCCATGGCGACGATGGCGCCATTGACCAGCGGCACCTGGCGCAAATGCAGGCCCCCGCCTTGCGCCGGCTCGACGAAAATCAGGTCGCCGACGGCAAGGCCCTTGGTCGCCCGCGCCCAGGCGACGTCGTCTGGCACGATCGCGCCGACCGAGTTGTCGACCGCGATCTGAGCCTTGACCGCGCCGCCGCCGGCTTCGGTCACTACCGCGGCGCGCCAGTTCTTGCGTTCGGCGGGCGGCGTCTTGGCCAGGGTCGCCCTTTGCCAGCCCGACACTATGGCCACGTGACCCCACGCTCCGCGCCAGCCATGTCTGTGGTCATAGGTCTCCAGCCCGTCCATCAAGGCGATGCGGGCGGCCGTCTGCAGGCGCGGATCGAGGGTGGTGCGCATATAATACCCGCCCTCGGTCAGATTTGCGCCAACCGGCTTCAACTGCAGGGCCTCGCGGCGCGCTTCTTCGACGAAATAGTCGGCGTCGCGATATTTCGCCCGCTCCGGAGCGGCTTCCACCTTGAGGTCGTCGCCCATGGCCTGGCGGGCCTCGGCGCGGAACCAGTCCAGATCGGCCATCTCCTTGAGGATCATGTTGCGCCTGCGGATGGCCGCGGCCTTCTGGCGGATCGGCTGGTAGTTGTCGGGCCCCTTGGGCAGCGCGGCCAGATAGGCGCACTGGGCCAGGGTAAGGTCTGAAATCGACTTGCCGAAATAGTTGTACGCCGCCGCGCCGACGCCATAGGAACGGTATCCCAGCCAGATCTCATTCAGGTAGAGTTCCAGGATCTGCTGCTTGGTCAGCGTCTGTTCCAGGCGGGTCGCCAGAATGACTTCCTTGAGCTTTCGCCCAACCGTTACCTCGTTGTTCAAAAGGATGTTCTTGGCCACCTGCTGGGTGATCGTCGAGCCGCCTTCGGGCCGGCGCCCCTGAAGGATGTTGAATACATCCTTGATCATCGCCCGGCTCATGCCGCCCATGTCGACCCCGCCATGGCGGAAGAAGTTATGATCCTCGGCGGCCAGGAAAGCGTAGACCAGGCGCGGCGGAATCTGGTCGTAGGGCACATAGATGCGCCTGACCTTGGAGAACTCGCCGATCAGCGTGCCATCCCAGGCATAGACCCGGGTAGCGGTCGGCGGACGATAGTCGGCAAGGTCCGATGCATCGGGCATCTGATGGAACAGAACCGCGGTATAGACCGCGGCGGCCAGACCGGCGACAGCGGCGACGCCCAGCACGGCGATGCCTGCCGCGGCGATCCAACGACCAAAGCCTAACAAGACCAGCGAACCTCCGCGGGGCGCCCTCACCGCTTCGTTGCTGATCTAGCCCGGTTCGCACCGGGCGCCAACGGCGACGACCGCTAACGCGTTCGCTAGGCGAGGACCGTGGCTTTAGCGCGACGCCAGCCGCGTCTGACCGGCAAAATAGGCGTCGATGGCGTCGGCTACGCGATCCATGAGCTGGTCGCGTTGCCCTGGGCTGGTGAGCCGGGCCTGATCCTCCGGACTGGAGATGAAGCCCATCTCCAGAAGCACCGCCGGCACGTCGGGCGCCAGGAGCACGAAGTAGCTGGCGTCACGATGGCTGCGCGGCAGCAGGTCGATCCGATCCTCGATCCGGTCAATCAGAATCTGCGCGAACTGAGCCGACCGGTTGCGCGTGGTGCGCTGGGTAAGATCGAGCAGGATTGCGCCGACCGAAGGGTCGTCGCGTCGGGCGCCAGTCCTGGCGAACCACTCGTTGCGATTGAGCACCTGCGTCACCCTCTCGCTGCCACGCTCCGATAGCGTATAGACGCTGGCCCCATGCGTATCGGCGTTCGGGCCCGCCGAGTCGGCGTGAAGGGAGATGAACAGGTCTGCGCCAGCGCGCCGCGCGATCTGCACGCGCTCGTCGAGCGGCACGTAGACGTCCGAGCCCCGGGTCATCACCACACGATAACGGCCCGACCTTTCGAGCCGCGACCGCAGGGCCTTCGCGGCAGCCAGCGTGACATTCTTTTCGTCGATGTTTGCCGCCTGGGCGCCGGGATCGTGACCGCCATGGCCGGCATCGATGACCACCACCTTCCTGGCCCAAGCCAGGGCGACCGGGGCGATGAAGGTCGGCGTTGAGTCGGCGTCGGTGTCCACCGCGGCGCGGGCCCGCGGTTCGATTCGCGGCGGCGCGGGTGCGTCCGCGGACGGCGAGGAGGCTATGTCGATCACATAGCGATAGCTCGAAGTCCCATCGGCCGGGGGCAGAAGGAAACGCCGTTCGATCCGCGCGCCGCGGCTAAGCTCCAATGCCAGGCGGGCGCCCGAGGTCGCGCTTTCGACGCTCCAGCTCTTCACCAGCCCCTGTCCGGCGCCGGCCATGCCGGGTCCCGCGGCCAATCTTGGAAAGTCGACAACGATCCTTCTAGGTCCGCTTTCCTCGGCGGGCGCCCTGGCGGAGACCCCGCGATCCAAATCGATGACGATGCGGGTCACGCTAAGGTCGCCGCCGAATCGCACGCCCAAAAGGTTGGAGCTATCGCGCGAGGCGGCGCTGGCGGCGAAGGCGGCTGCGCAGATTCCGGCGAAGCTCACCGCGAGAAGCGCGCGCGTCCACCGCGATCGCAGAGCGGTCGCCCAAGCCCCGCGCATTGTCACCCCTCGCAAAATCAATACTACCAGCCGCCCAGTATCGCGCCCGCGGCGTAGCCAAAGGGTTAAACGGTCGCGCCGGCCGGTCCCCGATCGACAGCTTCCCTTGGGCGCGGCTTTCCCATACAGTGGCGCTGCGCATCCGCCGTCTTTTTTTGCCACAGCGGCGATGTTGCGCGGCTTTTGCGTCGGGCCAAACGCCGTTCCAGGCGTCGGCGCTTCATCCGATCCGCGCTCCGATTGGCGGCGCGTCTTGGGAATCACCAATGGGCAGCGCCGCCTTGACGCCGATACCGACCTTGACCGCACCAGCCGCCGACGGCGGCCGGGCGGCAAGCCGCGTCGCGCGCGCGCGCCCTAACAGTCGGCGCCCGGACCATAAGTCCGCCGAGCGCCCCGGAGACCACGTTTATGAAGAAAATGCTGATCGACGCCGCCCACGCGGAGGAAACGCGGGTCGTCGTCCTGGATGGCAATCGGGTTGAAGAGTTCGATTTTGAAAGCCGCGCCAGGAAACAGCTTCGCGGCAACATCTATCTCGCCAAGGTCGCCCGCGTAGAGCCAAGCCTGCAGGCGGCATTCGTGGAATATGGCGGCAATCGCCACGGTTTCCTGGCCTTCAACGAAATACATCCCGACTACTACCAGATCCCCCATGCCGATCGCGAAGCCCTGCTGCGCGAAGCCGAAGAGGACGAAGAAGACCACGCCGCCGCGCCGAGCCTCGCGGAGCCCGGCGACGATGATGCTGAGCAGTTGGGCGGACTCGATGACGACGACGAAGTCGACGAGGAAGTCGCCCGCCGTCGCCAGCGCCTGATGCGACGCTACAAGATCCAGGAAGTGATCAAGCGCCGCCAGATCATGCTCGTGCAGGTGGTCAAGGAGGAGCGCGGCAACAAGGGCGCGGCGCTGACCACCTATCTGTCCCTGGCGGGGCGCTATTGCGTATTGATGCCGAACACCGATCGTGGCGGCGGCATCAGCCGCAAAATCAGCAATCTCGTCGATCGCAAGCGCCTGCGTTCCATCGTCTCGGACCTCAGTGTCCCCCAGGGGATGGGGCTGATCGTGCGCACCGCCGGCGCCAAGCGCACCAAGGCGGAAATCAAGCGCGACTATGAGTACCTGTCGCGCGCCTGGGGAAACATTCGCGACACCACCCTGCACTCGATCGCGCCCGCGGCCATCTACGAAGAGGAGGACCTGGTCAAGCGGGCCATTCGCGATCTCTACGACAAGGATCTCGAGGGGATCTGGGTCGAAGGCGAGGCGGGCTATCGGGAAGCGCGCGATTTCATGCGCATGCTGATGCCTTCGCAAGCCAAGAAGGTGCAACCCTATCGCGGCGCCGCTCCGCTGTTCGTGCACCACAAGATCGAAGATCACCTGGCGCAGATCTATTCGCCGACCGCGCCATTGCGTTCGGGCGGCTATCTGGTGATCAATCAGACCGAGGCCCTGGTTGCGGTGGATGTGAACTCCGGGCGCGCGACCCGAGAGCGCAACATCGAGGCCACGGCGCTGAAGACCAACATGGAAGCGGCGGAGGAAACCGCGCGGCAGCTGCGGCTGCGCGACCTGGCGGGTCTGATCGTCATCGACTTCATCGACATGGACGAGGCCAAGAATAACCGCGCCGTCGAGAAGAAGCTGAAGGATTGCCTCAAAGACGACCGCGCCCGCATCCAGATGGGCAAGATCTCTTCCTTCGGCCTGATGGAAATGAGCCGCCAGCGCCGGCGTACCGGTATCCTCGAAGGCACCACCCATGTCTGCCCCCATTGCAACGGGGCGGGCCGGGTGCGCTCGGTGGAGTCAAGCTCTCTGGCAGCTCTGCGCGCCATCGAAATGGAAGCGCTCAAGGGCGGCGGCGAGATCGTCGTGCGCGTGCCCCGCGATGTCAGCCTCTATATCCTCAATCATAAGCGCGAATACCTGACCCGCATCCTGCACAGCCATGGCCTGTTCGTCAGCGTGGTCATCGATGAAGCCTTGGCCCATGCCGATCATGGGATCGATCGCATTTCCAACGTCCCTCACGAGGTCGACCGAACCTGGGAGGCGCCCGCTGCGGAGCTCTACGCCGACGAGGACTTTGCCGACGAGGATGCCGCCGACGAGGACGATCCAGAGGATGAAGACTTCCTGGGCGAGGCTGAATTCAACCCCGACGACCAGGTAGCCCAAGGCGCCGCTCACCCGGCAGGCGACGACGAGGCCCAGCACCGGCGAGGCCGCAGGCGTCGAAGAGGCCGCCGAGGGGAGGAACCCCGGCCGGCCTCCCAGGCCGCCGGGGCCCAAATGAACGGAACCGCGCCCCAGATCGAGCGCGAGGCGGACGGCGACGCCGGCGGCAAGCGGCGACGCCGTGGACGCCGCGGCGGACGCCGGACCCGGGAAGACGTGCGCCCGGTCGATGCCTATGGCTGGGCATGGCCGGCGCGGCTGAGTGGCGACGACCCTTATGAATGGCGAGGTGCCTCCCAGGCGGCCGTATCTCCGGCAGTCGAGGCAGGCGCCGGCGAAACAACGGTTATCGCTTCGGAGCCGCGCCCCGTCGCTGCGGAAGCCGAGCCGGTGGTCGTCGCCGTCGAAAGTGAAGACATCTGGGTCGAATTGTCGATTGCGGCGCAAAAGCCGAGGCGTTCGCGGAGGAGTGGCGCCCGATCCGGCGCCGCCGAGGCGCAGGCGGAGGCGGTCGCCACTGAAACCGTCGACCCCGTCGACGTCCATGGGCCTGTACCGTTCGAAGCTGCGCCGTCCGCAGCCGTAGCGGTGGAAACCGTGCTTGCGGCGGCGCCCACGCCTGCCCCCAAGCAGTCGCCGAGCCGGGCCGAAACGGCGACAGCCGACCCCGCCGAGATTTCGGCCCCAGCCGCCGCGCCACGGCGAGGCTGGTGGCGTCGGGGAGGATGATCAACTAGTCTCAGCGCCGCGGGCGGCTTGGGGCGATGAGGAGACATGCCGTGAGCGCCGCGAAACGCCTTCGCGCCACCATCGGGGTCATCGCCGCGGCGGCCTTGCTGGCCAGCCCTGTCGCACCCGCCTTCGCACAACAGGACCAGGGCATTTCCCTGGTCCGGGACACCGAAATCGAAGAGATCCTGCACACGGAGGCGGATCCCATCTTCCGCGCGGCTGGCCTCGAGGTGGCCAAGGTTCAGATTCACCTGATCGGCGACAAGGAACTCAATGCCGAAACCGGCGCCGGTCTGAACCTGTTTCTCAATACCGGCCTGATCCTCGAGGCCAAGACCCCCAATCAACTGATCGGCGTCATCGCCCATGAAACCGGCCACATGGCTGGCGGTCACGTGGCCCGCTCGGGAGACATGGGCCGCGCCGCCCTTGGCCCAATGCTGATCGGCCTGGGCCTCGGCGTCCTTGCGGCCGCGGCCGGCGCGCCTGATGCCGCCGCCGGCCTGGTCTATTCGTCCACCTACTTCGCGGCCATCTCCGCGCTAGGCTTTTCCCGGGTTCAGGAATCGGCCGCCGACCAGGCCGCCGTCACCTATCTCGAAAAGGCCGGCGTCTCCGGCCAGGGCTTGGTCGATTTCTTCAACAATTTCCGCTACCAAGAGGTGTTTGACGACGAAAAAAAGTTTCCGTTCTTTCGCGATCACCCGCTGACAGATGACCGCATCGAGGCGCTGACCGTCCGCGTCAATCAGCAACCCCATGCCGGCGCGGTCGACACGCCCCAGGCCATCGCCGCCTTTGCAATCATGCAGGCCAAGCTGAGGGGGTTCCTGGATTTACCGCAGCAGACGCTGATCGACTATCCCGACACGGACATGTCGTTCCCGGCCCGTTACGCGCGGGCGATCGCCTATTACAAGCAAACCGAAACCGATAAGGCGGTCAGCGCCATCGACACCCTGATCGCCGATCAGCCGCGGAACCCCTATCTTTGGGAGCTCAAGGGTCAGGTGCTGTTCGAGGCGGGTCGACCAAAAGATGCTGTCGACGCTCACCGCCGAAGCGTCGAGTTGAAACCCGACGCCCCGCTCCTAAGGATCAATCTGGGTCAGAGCCTGCTGGCCGTGAACGATCCCAAGCTGACTGACGAAGCGGTCAGCAACATCGATCGGGCCCTCAGTCTCGATCCTGAGGACCCGCTTGGCTGGCGCTTGCTCTCGGAGGCCTACGACAGCAAGGGCGAGGACGGCATGGCGCGCCTGGCGGCGGCCGAGCAGAATTTCCACCTGGGTCAGATGCGCGACGCGGCGGTCTTCGCCCTGCGCGCCCGCAAGCTGTTGACCAAGGGCACGCCGCAATGGCGCCGCGCCACCGACATTGTCCTGTCGTCCAAACCAACCGCGGACGACCTGAAGGAACTGGCGCGCGAGGGATGAGAGCGAGAGAGCTGGCGATCGCCGTCGCAATCGGCGCCTTTGGACTGGGCGCCTGCCAGGGGCGCGCCGACGATGGCGCCTTTGGGGCGCGGGTGCGCGCCTATCTTCTGGCGCATCCCGAAGTGATTCAGGAAGCCGCCCAGCGCCTGCAGGTGAAGATGGCGGTCGACGATGCCGCGGCGCAGCGCCGGGCGTTGACCAATCTCCCCGCTCACCGCGCGGCGCTCGAGCGCGACGCGCGCGATTTCGTCGCCAATCCCGCCGGCCCGATAACCGTGACCGAATTCTACGATTACCGCTGCCCCCATTGCGAGAACGCCGCGCCCCGCGTGATCGCCCTGATCAAAGCCAACCCGGACGTACGCTTTGTTTTCAAGGAGATGCCAATCTTTGGCCCGACCTCGGAACATGCCGCAAGGGCGGCGATCGCGGTCAAGAAGGCCAATGGCGATTATCTGCGGTTTTATCAAACTCTGATGGCGACCAAGGCGCTCGATGACGGCGCCATCGACCGCATCGCCAGGGCCGAAGGCGCGCGAAGCGCCGGCTTGGCGCCCAACCGCTCCGCCGATGCCCAGATCGCCGATGTAACCGCGCTCTTCAACGCGCTGGCTTTGGATGGCACGCCAACCTTTATTGTCGGTGACGAGATCATTCCGGGCGAGGACATGGACGCGGTCAGCGCCGCGATCGCCAGGCTGCGCGCGGGCGCATCCACGCGCCGGGGCTAGCAACCCGCTAGATCACCACCCCGTGGAACGCGGCGCCGAGCCGGTCTCAGCGTCCGGAGTCGGGAATCCAGCGCCAGGTTCCGCACGAACAGGCTCTGACGTCGTAGCCGCCCCTGGATCCGCGGTCGTCATCCCACGCGCCATGCCCTCGGTCGCGATAATCGCGGGCGTCAGCATCGGCGCCGCCTTGGTAACCGCCGGCGTCGTAGTAGCCGCCCCCCTGCCCCTCATCGTCGACGTAGCCTTCAGCGCCATAGCCGACGCCTTCATCCCCGCTGCCGGCGGCGGCGTAGTCCTCGTCGCCGCCCTCGTACGGCGGGTAGGCGCCGTAGCTCCCCTCGTCGTAGCCGCCGCCGGCGTAGAGGCCCCCGTCGACGCCTAGGCCGACGCCGAACCCGAAGCCGCCGTTGTCCCCAAATCGCCGATGCTGATCGAAGCGGTCATCGCGATCCCGATCCCGGTCCCGATCGCCGCCGGCGAAGCGGCGCATATGCTCATCGGCGAAGCCGTCGCGATCGTCGCCTCCGTGGCGGCCTTGCTGTGCATAGGGCTGCCAGCCGCCCCGACGGCCCCCCTGGGCAGACCAGCTCTGACGGGCTCTGACCATGTTCATCGCCCCGGTGTGTCCGCCCCATTGGCCCGATCGGGCGACAGGGTGAGCCCGCATGACCCCGCCGGCGTGAGACCCCCAGCCATGTCCGGTGCGAGCGGTCGCGACGCCGCCAAGGGCAAGGACACTTAGAACCGCCGCCGCCGACGCGGCCATCAACCCAACGCGCATGAACGCCTCCATTTGCCAAATTTTGGAAAAGGTTAACGCACGGCTCGCCAAGTTGGTCCAGCCAACTCCCGCGCCACGCGAATCGGGTGGGTTAGATCAAGCCCGCCATCGGAGACGACGGGGTGGCGTAAAGACGCCTTTGCATACGACCGGCGACGAAGGCCTCGCGGCCGGCGATCACCGCATGCTTCATGGCCCGGGCCATGCGGACGGGGTCCTTGGCCTCGGCGATGGCGGTGTTGACCATCACCCCGTCACAGCCCAGTTCCATGGCCGCCGCCGCCTCCGACGCCGTGCCGACGCCGGCATCGACCAGCACCGGCACCTTGGCCTGGTCGACGATCAAATGGATGTTCAGTGGATTTTGGATTCCGAGGCCCGAACCGATCAGCGCCCCCAGCGGCATGATCGCCGACGCTCCGGCGTCTTCCAGCTTGCGGGCATAGACCGGATCGTCGCTGCAATAGACCATCACCGAAAATCCGTCGGCGACGAGCAGCTTCAACGCCCGCAGAGTCTCTTCCATGTCCGGATAGAGCGTCGAACTGTCGGAAAGCACTTCGAGCTTGACCAGATCCCAGCCGCCCGCCTCCCGCGCAAGGCGAAGGGTCCTGACGGCATCCTCGCCGGTAAAGCAGCCGGCGGTATTGGGCAGGTAGGTAAACTGTTCGGGCTTGAGGAAATCGGCCAGCATCGGCTGGCTTGGATCCGACAGATTGACCCGGCGCAAGGCGACCGTGACGATCTCGGCGCCGGCGGCCTCGGCGGCGGCGGCGTTCTGCGCGTAGTCTTTATATTTGCCGGTGCCGATGATCAGCCGCGAACGAAACGTGCGGCCGGCCAGCGTCCAGGTGTCGTCTTCGATGTGGGCTGAGCCGTCCATCGGTCTTATCCGCCTCCAATGAAATGCACGATCTCGATCCGGTCGCCCTCGGCCAGGGCCGTTGCGCCAAAGGCGGATCTTGGGACGATTTCGAGATTCTTCTCTACCGCGACCTTGCGGCTATCGAGGCCAAGCCGCGCCACCAGCGAGGCGATATCTGCGACGCCCTCTAGCGCTCGCGTTTCGCCGTTCACTGTCAGATTGAGCTTGGGGATGTTCATCTGGCTCTAGCTTGTGACCTCCGGTGGCGAGCGATACAAGGCGGTCGAAGGGCTGGCGGAGCTTGAATGCCCAAACCGATCTATGTGCTCAGCGGGCCCAACCTCAATCTGCTGGGCGTCCGTGAGCCAGAGATTTACGGCTCAGCGACCTTGGAGGATATTCGCGCCCTATGTGAGGCGCGCGCCAGGATCCATGGGCGCGAAATCGTTTTCCGCCAGTCCAATGGGGAGGGCGAACTGATCGATTGGGTCCAGGAGGCGCGATCGGAAGCCTGCGCCCTGGTCATCAATGCCGCCGGCTATGGCCACACTTCGGTGGCCCTGCACGATGCGCTGAGAACCCTGGCCATTCCCATCGTCGACTGTCACCTTTCGAACCCGGCGGCGCGGGAAGACTTTCGGCGCACCTCCCTTGTCGCCCTGGCCGCCACCGGCGCGGTCAGCGGTTTTGGCGCCGCGAGTTATGTGCTGGCCATCGAAGCCGTTTGCGGCTTGGCAGTTAAACCCTAGGTCACGCCCTTCATGCCCACACCAAAGGCTCCCGCCCCGTTCGATGCCCGCGTGGTGCGCGAATTGGCGGGCATTCTCAATGAAACCGGCCTTTCGGAGATCGAGGTCGCTCGCGGCGATCTGAAAATCCGCGTCGCCAAGACGCTGTCCGGGCCGTCGATATTCACCGGTTCGGCGCCAAGTCCTATCGCCCATTCCGCAGCCGGGGCTGCGGCCGCCGCCGCTGCGACCGCGATCGCCACCGGCTCCGAAGCTATTCGCCCCGGTGAAATGATCAAGTCGCCGATGGTCGGCACGGTCTATCTGCAGCCTCAGCCAGGGGCCGAACCGTTTGTGAAGATCGGGGACGCTGTGGCGGCAGGTCAGACGCTGCTGCTGGTTGAAGCGATGAAGACCATGAACCCGATCACCGCTCCAAGAGCGGGGCGTATCCTGGAGCTTCTGGTCGGGGACTCCCAGCCGGTCGAATTTGGCGAACCGTTGGTGGTCATCGAGTAGTCGCCATGTTCGACAAGATACTCATCGCCAACCGCGGCGAGATCGCCCTGCGAATCCATCGCGCCTGCAAGGAAATGGGCATCGCCACCGTCGCGGTTCATTCCGAAGCCGACAGCAGCGCCATGCATGTGCGACTGGCCGACGAAAGCGTCTGCATCGGCCCGGCGCCGGCGGCCAAGAGCTACATGAACATCCCGTCGATCCTGGCGGCCTGCGAGATCACCGGCGCGCAGGCCATCCACCCCGGCTATGGGTTCCTGTCGGAAAACGCCCGCTTCGCCGAGATCGTCGCGGCCCACGGCTACACATTCATCGGCCCCAGGCCCGAACACATCCGGGTCATGGGGGACAAGATCGCGGCCAAGCGGACGGTCAAGGCAGCCGGCATTCCGGTGGTTCCGGGATCGGAAGGCGCCTTGAGCGACAAATCGGCGGCCCTGCGCGCGGCCGATAAGATCGGCTATCCGGTGCTGATCAAGGCGTCCGCCGGAGGCGGCGGGCGGGGCATGAAGGTCGCGGCCACGCGCGAGGACGTGCCCGAGGCCTACGCCACCGCGCGAGGAGAGGCAAAGGCCAGCTTCGGCGACGACGCGGTCTACATGGAGCGCTATCTGAGCACGCCTCGGCACATCGAGGTGCAGGTGATCGCCGACAGCCTGGGCGCTGTATGTCATTTGGGCGAGCGCGACTGCTCTTTGCAGCGTCGGCACCAGAAGATCCTGGAAGAGGCCCCTTCCCCGGTCATTGACGCCGCGACCCGCGCGGCCATCGGCAAGGTGGTCGTCGATGCCGTCAAGACGATCGGCTATCTGGGCGTGGGTACGGTCGAGTTTCTCTACGAGAACGGTGAGTTCTTCTTTATCGAGATGAATACCCGGCTGCAGGTGGAACACCCGGTGACCGAGGCCATCACCGGCATTGACCTGGTGCGTGAACAGATCCGCATCGCCGCGGGTCTGCCGCTCTCCTTCACCCAGCAGGACATCGTTTTCGAGGGTCACGCCATCGAATGCCGGATCAACGCTGAGAATCCCCGAACCTTCGTTCCCTCGCCAGGCCTGATCACCGACTTTCATGCCCCGGGAGGACTGGGCGTTCGCCTGGATTCAGCGCTCTATGCCGGATATTTCATGCCGCCCTTCTACGACAGCCTCGCGGGCAAGCTGATTGTGCACGGTCGCGATCGCACCGAATGCATCGCCAGGCTAAGGCGTTGTCTTGGCGAGATGGTGGTTGGGGGAATCGAAACCACCATTCCCCTGTTCCAGGATCTTCTCGCAGAGCCGGACATTCTCGAGGGCCGCTACCATATTCATTGGCTCGAACAATGGATTGGGGCTCAGGCGTAAACCTTGACGTCTGCAGGTATCAGAGGCGATCCGTGGACGGGTTTACCGCAGAGGATCTGATCGCCTGCTATCGGCGTGGCGTGTTTCCCATGGCCGAGGCGCGTCACGATCCGCGACTGTTCCTGGTCGACCCGGTGCGACGCGGCATCATTCCCCTGGACAGCTTCCACGCGCCACGCCGGCTAGCCCGCACCGTGCGCTCGGATCGGTTTGACATCCGCGTCGACACTGACTTCGACGCGGTTCTCGCCGGCTGCGCGGCTGCGCGCGCCGGCCGCGCGGAGACCTGGATCAACGGCTCGATCCAGGGGCTCTGCGGAGAGCTGTTCGCCTGTGGTTATGCCCATAGCGTCGAAGCCTGGCGGGGTGGCAGGCTCGTCGGGGGCCTGTACGGCATAGCCATCGGCGCCGCGTTCTTCGGCGAAAGCATGTTTTCCCTGGAACGCGACGCCAGCAAGGTGACGCTCACGCACCTCGTCGCGCGCCTTCGCCTGGGCGGCTATCGCCTGCTGGACACGCAGTTTCTAACCGAGCACCTGGCGCGCTTCGGAGCGGTGGAAATTTCCCGCGCTGATTACGCCGGCAGACTTGCCGCGGCCATCGGAGAGCCGGCCGATTTTGGTCGCCTGGCACTCTATGCCGGAGGGGTCGACGCGCTGCAGGCAATCAGCCACGCGTCATAGACCGGATGCTCGAATGGATGGAGCCCTGGGGCGATGGCGCTCATCCAACCCTTATAGACCTGCTTGGCGGGCAGCGGCGCGGCGCCTGGCGGACTGCGGGGCTCCGATTCGATGACCAAATAAGCCGAGGCGCTGGGCTGGGGGTCGTCAATGCCGCTGGTCTCGCAGGCCTTAACCGTGAACACCAGGGTCTTGTAGCGGATACGCCGTCCGACAGGGGCCGCGAAACGCAGCGTCTCGGCTGTGACCTTGTCGAGCGCCTGAAGAATGGCCACCGGACTGCGCAGGGGCTTGGGAGGCTCGGGGGGCTTTGGCGGCGGGACCGGGGCCGCCGCGGTTTTTGTCTGCGGCTTGGCGGCCGGCTTCGGCGCCGCCTCTTGGTCGGGAGACGGCGCAACCGGCGCGGCCGCGGCGGTGGAATCGATCGGCGGCGCTTGCGCCGCGGCATCGCCGGCGGGCGGCGGCTGCGGCGGCGCTGGCGCTTCCGGTGCGGTGGTCTGGTCTGGAGATGGCTGCGCCCCGACTATCGTCACGGGCATGGCTGCCGCAAGGAGTGCGCCAATCAGGGCCCCCAGCAGCCGCCACCCTCGCCACGGCGGGCCTAGTTGGGAGTCCACGGCTCGTAGTCCCCGGTGGCCTTCGCCCGATCGCCGCCGCGGACTATCGAACCCTTGGGTCGCCAGGCCCACACCGTACCGGTGAGGTTTGGCCGATAGGCTTTCTCCCAAGCCTGCCGTTTTAGAGGCACGCGCGTCGGCGGTTCCTCGAACGTATGGTGCAGCCAGCCATGCCAGTCCGGAGGCACCCGCGAGGCGTCCGCGTAGCCGTTATAGATCACGAACCGACGGTTGCGCCCGTCGTAGTTGCGGCGCTTGTCGGTGGTTTCGAAATAGCGGTTGCCGAACTCATCCTGCCCGACCGCCGCGCTTCCGCGGTGAATTTGCAGGCGGGCGCCGATGGTGGCGCCGGTCCACCATGTGAAGATGGCTTTCAACACGTCGGCGCAAAACCTCGGGTTCAGGTGGGCCTTAAGTCCCGCGCGCTTATAGGTCGCCTGGGCGGCCGCGTCCAGCGCGGAGCATCGACGTGATCGGCCTCGCGCGTCAAGATATTGTGGCTCCTTCCTGAATAACGGCTACATCTATTGCGGAGGGCCACCCCGCATCCTAGCCTGCCGGCGCGCGGTCTGGAGCGACTCAATGCGTTTTCAACCTCGATTCGCCGAGCGCGCCTCACAGTTGGAACGAGACGCGCGTTGGGTCGAGCGCTCCGACGCCCTCGCCGAGGTGATCGCGCCCAGCGCATGGACCTCGGCCAGGCTCGAGGCCTGGTTGTCCTGGGCCGATGATCTGCCGGCCGACTTTCCGGCGCCGACCGGCGCGGGCCGGGCGACCCCGACGGGCGATGACCGCGCCGAAGGGCTCGAACTCTACGTCGACCGGATTGCGGCCTGGGGCGAGGCTCTGGGGCTGTTCGATCGGCCAAGCGACGCCCGGGTTTTTCGCGACGACGTGCTGGCTCTGATGCATCTGGGAATAGCTGCCTTTGGCGGTTCGCCCGCTTTCGGATCGCGCGTTCATCCCCTCCTGACCGATCCGGCCCAGGCACCCCCACTGCACATACCCGATATCGCCGACGCCAATTTCGATGAGGACTTTGGGGACCTCGGCCGCGACCCGCTCGCCGCGCGGCTGGCGGCTGTCGCTCAAGCGGTAATGCGCTGCGAAGGCGATGAGCAGGCCTGCGCCGATCCGTTCAGCAACCAGGTCCTCGCCCGCGCCTGCGCCGTTGCGCGCGATGCGGGCGCGACCGACGCCCAGGTCGCCGACGCGATCGGCCTCGCGCGTTACGGGGTTTCCCCAAAGCCAATGGTTGGACGGGCTGGCGCCCAAGTCGCGACCGCCGAACGCGCCGGCGTGGCGGCTGCGAATCCCGAGGCGCGGCGTGCGGCCGCTCTTGGATGGTCGTCCGGCGATCTCGACGTGGTTTTCTCCAGACGCGACGCAGTCGGCGTCGCACTGGCTCGCCTCGCGCCAGTGGCGGCGGTCAGTGTCACGGCCATTTACCAGGACGCCGATCTTGAAGCCGCGATCCGACTTGTGGTCACCGCTCTGGACATCGAAGCTAGCGTGGGCTTCTGCCTGACGCCCGAAGCGGCGTATCGGCGCCGAGATCATCGGCCGCTCTGCCTGGGCCTGGCGGGACTCAGCGAGCGTTTGGTGGCCGAGGGCCTGGCCTACTGCGACAGCGATGGCCGCGCCCGCGCGGCGGCCCTGACCGCGCTTGCGGCCGGCGCGGCCCTCAGCGCCTCGGCCGAACTCGCCGCGAAGCTAGGTTCCTACCCTCGGTTCGCGGCGGAGCGGGAGACCAGGCTGGCCGAGCTCGGCCGACATCTCGCCAGCGCCGATCAACTCAAGGACGATCCGACCTCAAAGCGCGCGCGATCCCTGTTGGCATCGGCACACAAAGCCGCCTCAGACCTGGGCTTGCGCAATAGCCAGGTGCTCGGCCCTGTCGACCATCCCGACATCGCCCTTCGGCTAGGCGGAATTACTCTGGGCGCCGCCCCTTGGCGTGGGCCCGTCGACCTCGCCGAATCCGCCGACGGGGCGTTGATCCCGGCGCTATCGGAGGCGACGCTGCGGGGTCTTGGAAATCTGGGTCTCGATGCCGACGCCGCACGCACTCATGTGCTGGGGCGCCGCACATTGGCCGGTGGACCGGGCATCGACCATGAGGCGCTGCTGGCCAAAGGCTTTACCGTCCATGAGATCGCCGCGGCGGAGGGCGCGATGGCCGTTTGCACGAGCCTGAAGGCGGTCTTTGCACCCTTTGTGATCGGACAGGGTTTTGTGCGGGACGTGCTGGGAGTCGCCGAGGACGCCATGGCCGACCCTGGTTTCGACACCCTGGCCGCTGCCGGCTTTTCCCAGCCAGACGCTGATCTGGCGCACGCTTTCGCTTTCGGCGCTGGGACCCTTAACCAGGCTCAGTTCCTCCCAGAGACCAGTCGATCGGTCTTTCTGAGCGCGAGCGAAACGAATCTGGAAGCACGCCTGGCCATGTCGCTGGCCACCGAGGCCTTCACCTGCGCCGCCTCACCGATTATCCTGGAGCTCGACTTTGGGACCACGCCCGCTGAAGCCGAGCGCCTGCAAGGCCTCGCGGCCACGGCTGGCGTTCGCGCCCTTCGCCTTCACCGCGTGGGCGCGCCAGCGAGCTTCGCCCTGAGCCTCCCCGCGGTTCCCTCCGAAAGCGCGCCGCGGGCATCGGCGCCGCCCAAGGAGCGCGTCGTCGACCGCGTAGTCGAAGTCGAACGACGCCGCCACAAGCTTCCAGACCGCCGCAAAGGCTACATCCAGAAGGCTGCCGTGGGTGGCCACAAGGTCTATCTGCACACGGGAGAATACGACGAAGGTGAACTGGGCGAGATATTCATCGATATGCACAAGGAAGGCGCGGCCTTCCGCTCGGTGATGAACAATTTCGCCATCGCCGTCTCCATCGGCCTGCAATACGGCGTGCCGCTCGACGAATTCGTCGACGCTTTCGTGTTCACCCGGTTCGAGCCGGCGGGCCCCGTCAGCGGCAACGATTCCATCCGCTCGGCGACCTCGATCCTGGACTACGTGTTTCGAGAGCTCGGCGTCTCCTATCTCGGGCGCTCCGACCTCGCCAGCAACGATCCCCGCGAGCTCAACGCCGAGGGACTGGGGGATGGCGACGAGGAGGCTCGGCGCGCCGCCATGAGCGAGCCGCAGCCGGCCGCGCGGTTCATATCCAAGGGCTTTTCGAGAGGCGCCGCGCCCGACAACCTGGTCTTCCTTCCCGTAGCCGCCCGGGCCGGACCGGCGGGCGGGCCGAGCGCGCCGCCCGATGTTTGCGCGGTCTGTGGCGATCTGTCTGTGGTCCGCAAGGGTCAGAGCCGGATCTGCGAAGCCTGCGGGGCCAGGCAGTCGCGCTCGGGGGAAGGCGAGGGTTAGAGGATGCTTTTCTTTGGTGGCCTTAAGTTTGCGAGTGGGCCCACAGGTATCCATTCCCGTGAAGGCTTGTGCCGAAATGAAACCCATCGCCATCCTGGCAGCTCTAAGCCTCGCTCTTTCGGCGGGGCCTGTGCTGGCTCAAAATGCCGCGCAGATCGACAGGGCGCGATCAGGAGCCAGCTGCCCCCGCTGCAACCTCTTTCAGGCCGACTTCAGCAGAAGCCAGCTACGCGCGCGTAACTTCGCCGGAGCGCGCCTTCGCCAGGCCGATTTCAGCGCCTCTGAAATGGATCACGCGAGCTTTGCCGGCGGCGACCTTCGAGACGTCAACGCCTATGGCGGCCGCTTCACCGGGACCAACTTCAGCGGCGCAAACCTGACCAACGCCAGCTTTGTCGGCGCCTATCTGCAAGGCGCGGACTTCCGCGGCGCCCGATTGGCCGGGGTCAACTTCTCCGGCGCTGAAATGGATCGCGCTCGAGGTCTGTCACAAGGTCAGCTCTTCGCGGCCTGCGGCGACGAAGCCACCCGCCTGCCCCCCGGAATGCGTCTGCGCCGCTGCGACTAAGGCCCTGCAAGCGACGGGGCCAGGCGGAGGTTCAGCTCCTTGAGCTGTTCATCGCGCGCCGGCGCCGGGGCGTTCATCATCAGGTCCTCCTGCTGCTGATTGAGCGGGAAGGCGATGACTTCGCGAATGGCCTCCTCGCCAGCCAGCAGCATGACGATGCGGTCGATGCCCGGCGCCATGCCGCCGTGTGGCGGCGCGCCGAAGCGGAAGGCGTTGAGCATGCCGCCAAAATCCGCCTGGACCGTCGCCGCGTCATAGCCGGCGATCTCGAAGGCGCGCAGCATGACGTCCGGGCGATGGTTGCGGATTGCGCCGGAACAAAGCTCGTAGCCGTTGCAGACGATGTCGTACTGGTAGGCGAGAACGTCCAGGGGATTTTGGGCGTTCAGGGCCTCTAGCTCTCCCTGCGGCATGGAGAAGGGGTTGTGAAAAAAGTCCATGTGATTGGACTCTTCGTTGATCTCGTACATGGGGAAATCGACGATCCAGCAGAAGTCGAAACGATCTTGATCGATCAGCTTCAACTCGCCGCCGAGGCGCGTGCGCGCCAGGCCGGCGAATTTGTAGAAGGCCGCTGGGTCGCCGCCGACGAAGAATACCGCGTCGCCGCTGGCCAGTCCCATCTGAGAGCGGATCGCTTCAGTGACCTCTGGGCCGAGATTGCGTGCGATCGGGCCGGCGGCGGCCTCCTCAGCGCCCGCCGCGTCGCGCCAGAAGATGTAGCCGAGCCCCGGCTGGCCCTCGCCCTGAGCCCAGGCGTTCATCCGGTCGCAGAACGCGCGCGATCCGCCGCCCGGCGCGGGGATCGCCCACACGGCGTTCTTCGGCTGCTCGAGCATGCGCGCAAACAGGCCAAAGCCGCCGCCGCGGAAGCTCTCCGAAACGTCCTGCATGATCAGAGGGTTGCGCAGATCGGGCTTGTCGGTGCCGTACCGGGTGATGGAGTCGCGATAGGCGATGCGCGGAAACGGCAGCGGCGTCACCGCCTTGCCGTCGGCGAATTCCTCGAACACGCCGTGCAGGATCGGCTCCATGGCCGCGAACACATCCTCCTGGGTGACGAAGCTCATCTCCACATCGAGCTGGTAGAACTCGCCAGGCGATCTGTCGGCCCTGGCCGCCTCGTCGCGGAAGCACGGGGCTATCTGGAAATAGCGATCGAAGCCGGCGACCATCAACAGCTGCTTGAACTGCTGGGGCGCCTGGGGCAGGGCGAAGAACTTGCCGGGATGCTTGCGCGACGGCACCAGGAAGTCGCGCGCGCCTTCCGGGCTGGATGCGGTCAGGATCGGCGTCTGGAATTCCAGAAACCCTTCCTCGACCATCCGGGTTCGGATCGAGTGGATGACGCGCGAGCGCAGCACGATGTTGCGGTGCAGGCTTTCCCGTCGCAGGTCGAGATAGCGATATTTCAGCCGGATATCCTCGGGATATTCGGGCTCGCCAAACACCGGCAACGGCAGCTCGGCGGCTTCCGAAAGCACCGCGAGGTCGGCGACGCGCACCTCGATCTCGCCGGTGGGCAGGCCCGGGTTGACCGTCTCGGCCGAGCGCGCGACCACCTCGCCATCAATGCGAATGACGCTCTCGGCGCGCAGGCGTTCGAGGTCGGCGAAACCGGGCGAACCTGGATGCAAGACCAGCTGGGTCAGTCCATGATGGTCGCGCAGGTCGACGAACAGCAGTCCGCCATGGTCGCGTTTGCGGTGAATCCATCCCGACAGCCGCACGCTGCGACCCTCGTCGGCCAGCCGCAGCGCGCCGCAGGTATGGGTGCGATAGGCATGCATGGTCAGAGGGTCTCACCGGGCTGGTTTTTGGAAGGCGCGGAAGGGCGCATGGGGTCCGATCGATGTCAAGCCAAGGCGCGCCTTTGCGAAAGCGCGGAAACGCGCCATATTGTGATTCCTGTTCAACAGCTGAAAGGAGGTGGTCCAGTGTCTCATTGTCTCCAACCGCGGTCGCAAGCGACCTGGAGCCTCAAGACCGAGGTTCGCTCCTGACGGCGTTCAAGAACGCTTGAAAGGATTGGGTCGCGGCTCATCGGCTTAAGCGTCGAGGGCGCCGCGGTCACGACGATGGAGGGGTCGCCCCAGCACTGGGGCGGCCCCTTACTCGTTGGGCTAGAGGGCCGATCGCCCCTTGCTGGCCCTCAATCCAATCAAGCCGACCACACTTCAACGGTCGTCATGGCCGGGCTCTTTCTGGTCCCGGCCATCCATCAGCATCCCGGTCGCAGGGCGTAGCGCATGAATTTTCGGCGTTTTGTCCGACCGCCTACGGAACTCTTCCAACCGACCGCTGATGGATGGCCGGGATTCCAAGCACCCGGCCATGATGGGGTGGACGGCCTCCGGCGGCATCGAGATGTGCCATTCTGGAGATCTGTCCAACCAGAACAAGGGAGACCGTCCGTGGGTGAGATTAGCATGTTCGCGATCGATATCGCCAAGAGCGTGTTGCAGGTG
>DATCCB010000008.1:0-6031 GCA_036511515.1 Caulobacteraceae bacterium
TTCGACCGACCGCCCGGGTCATGGCTTCGGGGGAATAGGGCTTGGAGATGATCAGCCCGTGGTTGGGGATTTCCCCTCGTTCGGGACTGACCTTGCCAGAGGTCAGCAGCACGTGAATATGGGGTTCGAGGCGATTGACCCGCCTGGCGAGCTCCAGACCGTCCATCCGGCCGGGCATGTTGATGTCGGTGAACAACACATCGACCGCGCCGCCGCCGGCGACCACGGCGAGAGCCTGTTCGGCGTTGGCCGCCTCCACCACGGCGTACCCCGCGTCGCGCAAGGTCTCGACCGCGTCAAGGCGGACGAGGCCTTCGTCCTCGACCACCAGGACGGTGGGTCGGCTTTTCAGGGAGGCTGTCATGGTCTCGGTAAAGCCCGGCGCGCCAAGTCGTTCCAACCTGAACCTTAGATGAACAGTTGTTAACTCTTCGAAAATTAGCCGCCGATCTCCCCGGCGCCCCGTCAATGCCGAATTTTTTACAGTATAGCTTGGAGCGCGTCCCGGGCTGGCCGCGGCCGCCAGGCGTCGGCCGCCCGCGCCAAGGCCGACCACGCACGGCCAATCACGCAGATTTGCGGAACGCTTGGAGATAGGCCACGTTAACTTGCATAAGCCCTACAGGCGAATCGCCAAGGCAAACGGGGCTGGAGGGTTAAACATGTCAGCTATGGGCATCATTGCGTGGCTCATTCTGGGGCTCATCTCCGGATTCATCGCCAGCAAATTGATCAACAAGACCGGCGAGGGTCTGGTCATGGATATCGTTCTGGGCGTCATCGGCGCGGTCGTGGGCGGTTTCATTTTCACCCACTTTTTTGGGGCGGCCGGCGTCACGGGCCTCAACCTCTACAGCCTTTTCGTAGCCGTCGTGGGCGCGGTGATCGTGTTGCTGATCTATCACATGATCGTTCGCCGCCGGGTCTGAACGAAACTTCGCGCGGCCCTTGGGGAAGTCCCCGAGGGCCGTCGCCTTTGAACTTATCCATAAGATCGCCGGCGGATGGGAATGGCCAAGCGCTTCGCATCCCCCACGATGGACGAGCGGCATGGCGCCCTCGCCGCCGAACGCCAACTAAAGATGGCGCGATCGGCCCATGCCTATGTGCGGGGCGCGACGCAAAAATTCTACGAATGGCTCGACCTCGCCGGCGCCCATGATCTGCCGGAGGGTCCGCCGGTGTGGATCTGCGGCGATTGCCATCTGGGCAATCTCGGGCCGGTGGCCAGCGCCGAAGGGCGGGTGGACATCCAGATTCGCGATCTCGACCAGACGGTGATCGGCAATCCGGCCCACGACCTGATCCGCCTGGGCTTGTCGCTGGCGACCGCCGCCCGGGGCTCCGACCTGCCGGGGGTCACCACCGCCCACATGCTCGAGGAGATGATGGCCGGCTACCATCAGGCCCTGGCGGATGGCGACAAGGAAGCCCTGGCGGCCACGGCGGCGGCGCGCCAACCCAAATCCATCAAGGCGGTCCTGGCGCGCTCGGTTGGCCGACGCTGGCGCAATCTTGCCCGTGAGCGGATCGAGGATGCCCGCCCGCGAATTCCGATCGGCAGGCGTTTCTGGAATCTTCACGACGGCGAGCGGGACGAAATCGCCGCCCTTTTTTCCACCGAAACGGTGCGGCGAATGGTCACTGGCCTTAAGTCGCGCGACGACGCATCGCCCGTCGAGGTTCTCGACGCCGCCTATTGGATGAAGGGGTGCAGCTCCCTGGGCCGCCTGCGCTATGCCGTCCTCGTCGCGGTCGGCGGCGGCAAGGACGCGGGAGCCGGCTTTTGCCTTGTCGATATCAAGGAGGCGGCGCCATCGGCCGCGCCCCGCGCACCGGGCGCCGTCATGCCGCGCGACAACGCCGAACGTGTGGTGGCCGGCGCCAAGGCTCTCTCGCCCTATCTGGGCGACCGCATGCTGCCCGCCCGCCTTCGCGATCGCGGCGTGGTGCTGCGCGAACTCCTGCCCCAGGATCTCAAACTTGAGATCGACACCCTGAGCCGCGAGGAGGCGATGCAGGCGGCCCGTTATCTGGGAGCGGTGGTGGGCAAGGCGCATGGCCGCCAGATGGACGCATCGACGCGGACCAGGTGGCGCGACGAACTCGGCCGGCGCTGGCCCAAGGGCTTGGATGCGCCGTTCTGGCTGTGGTTGAGCGTGGTCGATCTGGTGGGCAGCCACGAGGCGGCCTATCTCGAACATTGCCGCCGCCATGCCCTGGGCGCGCAAGCAGCCTAACCCGGGCGCGCGATGATCAAGACCTTTCTCTGCGACTCCGAAGGGCGCGACCGCGAGATCGCCCTGACCGCTGAGGCCGTTTCATCGCTCGCCGAACATCACATGCTGTGGATCGACGCCACGGCGCCGGACGAGGCGGAACTGGACCTTCTGAAAACCCTGTTCTCGCTCGGCGGTCAGTGCATGACCGGTCTGCGGCGGCCCACGACGACCTTTTCGCTCGACAACTACGGAAGCTATTTCCATTGCGACGTGCCCGCCGTGGTGCGTCAGCCGAAGGGCGCCGCGGGCCTGCCCAGGACGGCGGCGCGGACGCGGGTCGATTTCATCGTCTCTCCGCAATGGCTGATCACGGTTCATGCCGAGGATCTGGCCTTCCTCGAGCAGTTTCGCGACCAGGACAAGGCCGAGACCCTGATCGGCGCCCTGACCGGGCCGCAGGTCGCCGCCTCCCTGCTCGACTGGCACCTCGAAGCCTACCTCGGGGCGCTGGAGGATGTGGAGGCCTTTGTCGATGGCCTGGATGCGCGAATTCTCGCTCGCCCCAGGGTGCGCGAGGCCCTTCTGGGCGAGGTGATGATCGGCCGCCGCTATGTTTCCAGCCTGCGCCGCCTGCTGGGTCCCCAGCGCTCGGTGTTCTATGGCGTCTCGCGGCCGGATTTCAGCCAGATCGCCGGCACCGACGCGGCCGTCCACTACGCCGCCCTGGAGCGCCGATTCGAGCGCACCCTCGACGCCATCGAGCACGGCCGCGAGCTCATGCAGAGCTCCTTCGATCTGTTCACTACCCGCACCGCCGAGACCACCAACATGCTGCTCCGGCGCCTGACCTTCCTGAGCGTGCTGCTGGGCGGCATGGCCGCCCTGGCGGGGCTGTTCGGGATGGATTTCCAGCCCCCCTTCGCCAAATCGGCCGCATCGTTCTGGGTCGTGGTCGCCGCCCTGGCGGTGGCGACGGCATGCGGTCTCGTGGTGGGCCGGCTGCGCAAGTGGATCTGATCCTCCCGGCGAGCGGCGTTTGAAACTCAAATTGACAACCGGGCCGTCTCGGCGCGAAGCTTGCCTTTCCGGCAAGGCGCCGGGCGAGGCGAAGGAGGCCGGCGATGAGGCTTCATTTGCGGCTGATCGCGATGGTGGCGACCCTGGCGGCGGCGGGTCCGGCAGGCGCGGCGGTGATGGTGTTCGGCGGCGGGCTGGCCGAGGATTGTTCCCACGCCGCGCTTGCCGGAAAATCGGATCCCGGTTCGATCCTGACGTGCAGCCTGGCGCTTGGCAACGAAGAGCTGGACAAGGCGGACCGGGCGGGCACCCTGATCAATCGCGGGGTCATGAAACTGCGGCGCCTGGCGTTCGAGGCGGCGCGCGCCGATTTCGACGCCTCGATCGCCCTGACCCCCACGATCGGCGAGGCCTGGGTCAATCTGGGCGCGGTTTCGGTGGGCGAGGCGCACTACCAGGCGGCCCTTGACGATCTCGACAAGGCCCTCGCGCTCGGCGTCAAGGAGCCGGAGAAGGCCTATTTCAATCGCGCCCTGGCCCATGAGGGCCTGGACGACGAAAAGTCGGCCTATCTGGACTACCAGCAGGCCCTGGCGCTCAAGCCGGATTGGGCGCTGCCCAAGCACGAACTCCTGCGCTTCACGGTGACGCGGCGCTAGGAGCCTGTCTGGATAATGGTTTTCCGGCGCGCCGGGTTGAACCGTCGGCGGGCGCGCGTTGGACCGGGGAGGCTCATCCTACCGCTCTGGCCAGCTTGAGCAGGTTATGGGCGGTGCAGATGAGGCTCCACTCGCCTCGGACCTTCTGAAGACCTCGAAGCAGGAACTGTCTGAACCCTCTGGCCTGCTTGATATGGCCGAAGACCGGTTCGACGGTCTGTTTTCGCAGCCGGTAGCGGGAGCGTCGGCCGCCGCGTTTGAGCTTTTTGGCCATGGCGGCCATCAGGGGTTTGTTGAGGAGGGTTCGCTCGCCGGCGGGGTGATCGGCGCCGTGCCTGCCGCGCCCAGGCGGCAGATAGGCCTTGACGCCTCGCGCGTTCATGGCGGCGATATTGGCCTCGGTGGCGAAGCCGGTGTCGCCGGAGACTTCCCTGAGCTTGCGGCCCAGATGGCGCTGAGCTTGATCGATCAGCGGGACCAGGGCGGCGAAGTCGGCCGGGTTGGTCGCCAGCCTGTGGGCGAGGATGATCTGGTGCTCCGCATCAACGGCGATCTGGCCGTTGAAGCCGGCGATGAAGCCGTCACGAGTGGGCTGGATGCGGCTGTCGCCATCGGTGAAGTTGCGCTGCGCCTTGTCCGGCGGCGCGCCATCGGCGGTCTTCTTGCGATGGCCCCGTTCCCGCATGCCCGACGAGGGACCTGGACCTTCCGGATCGAAGCTGGCCAAGTCGCTCGCGCTTTCGGCTTCCAGTTGCGCCTTGGCCTGGCGGATCCGCTCCAGACGCCGCTCTTTACTGGCCATCCAGTCGGGCGTCTCGTCGCCCCGGCGCCGCTGGCCATGCTCGGCGTCCTCGGCCTTGTCCGCCGCCTCGGCCTTGGCCAACCATTCGGCGACTTCGGCCGCCAGCTTCGGTTCGATCCGCTTCATGTGCCCGTAGCTCATCGCCTTGTGGCGGCTGGCGTTGGCTTTCAGCTTGGTCCCATCCACCGCCACATGGCCCAGCTTCACCAGTCCCGCGGTCTGGCAAAGCTTCAACACCTGGATGAACAGGTCCGACAGGGCCGCCAGATGCCGACGGCGGAACTCACTGATGGTGTGGAAGTCCGGGCGGTTCAGGCCCGTCACCGCCATGAAGTCCACCCGCTCCTCGCAGGCCTGAGCCAAACGGCGAGAGGAATAAACGCCCCGGCTGTAGCCGTAGAGCAGCAGCGCCACCATCATGCCTGGATGATAAGGAGGCTGGCCCCGATCCACCTCGTAGGCCCCAAGGATGTCCGACAGGTCCAGCCCCTCGCGCACGGTGTCCCGCACAAAGTGCGCCAGGTGTCCCGCCGGCACGAAGTCATGAACCGAAGCGGGCAGCAGCCAACCCTGGTCCACGTCCCACGATCGAAACGTCTTGCTCATACACCCAGTGAATCAGGCTTCACTCCGCCCGTCGAGCCGATTATCCAGACAGGCTCCTAGCCTCGGGAGGGCTGGAGTTCGGCGGCGGAATCCTCCTCGCCCTGGGCGTCTGGACGCGGCCGGTGGCGTTCATTCTCTCGGGCGAGATGGCGGTGGCCTATTTCATGGACCATTTCCCGCAGAGTTTCTGGCCGATCGTGAACCAGGGCGACAACGCCATCCTCTATTGCTGGGTGTTCTTCTTTCTGGTGTTCGCCGGGCCCGGCGCCTGGAGCCTCGACGTGGCGCTGCGCAAGAAGACCTGACAAGGATTCGCTAACTCAACGGCCGGCACAGCGCCTTCAGCGCCGCCGCCGTCAGCGCCGACTCGGAGACGGCGGCGGGCGCCACGCCGAGCCGTGCGTCGAAAGCGAGAATCCCGGGAAGGTTCGCGTTCAGCTTGTCCGCCGCCACCTGGGCGCGCGAACGCGCCCGCCGGAGCGAGACTTCGTCCTCGGCGCCGAGGGGGGCGCCGTCGTCGAGCTCGGCGAGTTCACCCCAGGCGTCGGTCTCGTCGGCCGCCTTCTGGCCGTACCATTGGAAGCCGTCATAGGCCTCCGCGTAGCGCAGGCGCATGTCGAGAGGCATGTGGGAGGCGGCCTGCCCGTCGAGAGCGGCTTGCCAGACGTTGGTGTGCGGTCGAAAGAGCTGCGGCTGCCCTAGCGGCGCCCTGGCCGCGGACGACG
>DATCCB010000009.1:0-24196 GCA_036511515.1 Caulobacteraceae bacterium
CCCCTCCACCACCCGCTTCGCGGGCGGTCCCCCTCCCCCGCGGCGCTGCGCTTGCGGGGGAGGATTTTTTCTAAACTCCTGCCCCGCGCAGCGGGGAAGGGGGACCGCCGCGCTGCAAGCGCGGGGGTGGAAGGGGCGCTGGGCAAAATCACCAACCTCATTTGAATGTCATGCGTTTCTGCCGATCCTCTTGATCTCCCACTCCAGCGTAACCCCAAATTTCGCCTCGACGTCGGCGTGGACCGCTTCGCCCAGGCCCTCGAGGTCGGCGGCGGTGGCGGCGCCGGTGTTGATCATGAAGTTGGCGTGCAGGGGTGAAAACATCGCCCCGCCGAACGGCTTGCCGCGCCAGCCCGCGGCGTCGATCAGCCGCCAGGCGCTGTCGCCGGGCGGGTTGCGGAACGTTGAGCCGCCGGTCTTTTCGCGGATCGGCTGGGTCGCCTCGCGCCGCGCGCTCACTTCGGCCATTCGTCGGGCGATCGCGGCGGGATCGTCGGGCTGACCCCGGAACACCGCGCCCGTCCAGATCAGGCCGGCCGGGGCCTGGCTGCAGCGATAGCCGTACCGCAGACCCGCCACCTCGAAATCGCGGCGCGCGCCAGCCGTATCAAGCGCCCGGGCCCTGACGAGCACATCCTTGGTTTCGGCCCCATAGCCGCCGGCGTTCATGGTCAGAGCCCCGCCGACCGTGCCTGGAATGCCGGCGTAGAATTCCAGGCCGCCGATGCCGGCCGCGGCGGCCGCGCGCGCTACAGCCGAATCCAGTGCGCCAGGACCCGCCGTCACGGCGCCCTGTTCCCGGTCCCATTCGACGGCGGCAAAGCTCCTGCCCGCCAGCCGGATGACCACACCGTCGATGCCGCCGTCGCGGATGATGACATTGGAGCCTACGCCCAGCACCGTGACTGCCACCCCCGCGGGCAGACGTCCCAGGAAGACGCTCAGATCGTCCTCGTCGGCGGGCAGGAACAGCGCCTGCGCCGCGCCGCCGACGCGAAACCAGGTGAACGGGGCCAGCGGCTCATCGAACAGCAGCTTGCCGCGCGGCGCCGCCAGCGACTCTCGCCAGCTCATCGGCGTTCCAGGGCCTCAAGCTGGGCCGGCAGGGCCTGGGCCCAGGCGGTGATGTCCCCGGCCCCCAGGCAGATCACCGTGTCGGACGCCGCCGCCTCCGTGGCGATCGTCGCCGCCAGCGAGTCTGGATTATCCAACGCCAGCACCCGGCGGTGGCCGCCTCGCCGCAATCCTTCGATCAGGCCGTCGCGATCGGCTCCGCCGATGGGGCTTTCGCCGGCCGGGTAGACGTCCGCGACGATCACGGTGTCGGCGTCGTCGAAACAGCGGCAAAACTCGGCGAAAAGATCGCGCAGCCGCGTGTAGCGATGGGGCTGGACGACCGCGATCACCCGCCCGCTGGTCACCGCCCGCGCCGCCGCCAGCACCGCGGCGATTTCGACAGGATGGTGGCCGTAGTCATCGACGATGCGCACGCCGCCCCAGACGCCGGTGGTGGTGAACCGCCGCCGCACGCCGCCAAAGGCCGCCAGTCCCGCGCGGATTGCGCTCTCCTCGGCCCCGAGCTCGCGAGCCACGGCGATGGCGGCCAGGGCGTTGAGCACATTGTGGCGCCCGGCCATCGGCAGAGTCATCCCGGCCAAGGTGCAGGGCGGCTCGCCGGCGATGTCGATGTGCACGTCGAAGCGGGTCCCCTCGGGCCTCATGACCACGGCGTCGCCGCGAACCTCGGCCTGGGGGCCGAATCCATAGGTGATCAGCCGGCGGTTCTCGACCCGTGCAGCCATCTCCCGCACGTCGGGATCGTCGATGCACACCGCCGCAAAACCGTAGAAGGCGATGTTTTCGACAAACCCCTGGAAAGCATCCTTCAGCGCGGCGAAATCGCCGTGGTGGTCGAGGTGTTCGGGATCGATGTTGGTGACCACCGCGACGGTGGATCGCAGCTTCAGAAAGGTGCCGTCGCTTTCGTCAGCCTCGACGACGATCCACTCGCCCTCGCCGACCTTGGCGTTGGCCCCGTACTCGTTGATGATCCCGCCGTTGACCACCGTTGGGTCAAAGCCGGCCGCGTCGAGAACCGCCGCGATCATCGAGGTGGTCGTGGTCTTGCCGTGGGTGCCGCCGACGGCGATGGAAAGCCGCAGCCGCATTAGCTCGGCCAGCATTTCAGCCCGCCGGACCAGCGGCGCCCGCCGCGCTCGGGCCGCCGCCATTTCGGGGTTGTCGGGCTTGATGGCGCTGGAATAGACGATCGCCGAAGCGCCTTCGATATGCGCCGCGTCATGGCCGATGAACACCCTGGCGCCCAGGGCCTCGAGCCGCTCGGTATTGGCGCCGGCCTTGGCGTCGGAGCCCTGGACCGTATAGCCGACGCGCAGCATGATCTCGGCGATCCCGCTCATGCCGATGCCGCCGATGCCGATCAGATGCACGGGGCCCAGGTCGAAAGGCGTGGGTCGGCGTTTCATCGCCGCTAACTAGCCGATGCGCGCGCAATGCGAAACGCGGGAGCGCCCGAGCGCCCTTCAGGCCGCCGCCTTGCGCTCCAGGAGCATCTGCCTGAGGGCCACGCGCATGACCTTGCCCATGCCGTTGCGCGGCATGGTTTCGACGAAGTGGAAGTTGGCCCCGGGAAACCCGCGTAGCTCGGCGCTGGCGACCGCGGCGATCACATCGGCCGCGATCGGTTGCGGTGTTTCGATGACCACATGGACGACTTCGGCGTGGCCAACGCCCTGCTCCGACATCACACACACAGTCTCGACTCCAAGTCGATCCTGCAGCGCCCGTTCGATCGGCGCCGTCGCATGCTTGTCACCCATGACGTTGATCACGTCGGTGATCCTGCCATGCAGCGCCACGCGGCCCTCCGCATCAAAGACAGCGAGGTCGCCGGGATAGAACCAGCCATTCTTGAAGAAGGCCGCCGACGCCTCCGGGTCGTTGTAATAGCCGGTGCGGCCGTTGGTCAGCAGGACGCGCAATTGACCCAGCTTGCCCGGCGGCAGCGGTTGGTCGTCCTCGTCGACCACCTGAAGCGTCCGGGCCGGGTAAACCTTGTGCCAGACGAGATCCTCGGGGCGCTCGATCGGCGTCAGGGCCCACCCGCCGGCCTCCGTCGAGCCCAGGGTGGTGGCGACGCGCGGCGTCAGCCGGGCCTTGGTACGCTCAGCCAGCACCATGGAGAGGGCCCCGCCGACGACGATCAACTGCATGTTCTCGTTGCGTGGAACAAGGTCGGGCGGCGCGCGCAGGAGTTGTGAGAGAAACGCGGGCGTGACCACGCCACCGGTGATGCCGGGATAGGCGAACGAGCGCACCGGATCAGCAGTCTGGTCGAAAATCACCGCGCCGCCGCGGCTCCAGATGATGATCGGCGTGGAATAGCCGGCCACCGTCCACAATCCAAAGTTGAGAAGGTTGGCGATCACCTGGTGAGGCTCGGGAACGAAGGCGCCGTCGGCGCCGGCGAAGGCATTGAAACCTTCTTCGAGGTTGGCCCGCTCAAAGGCCGGATCGACCAGAACCTTCTTGTACAGCCCAGTGGTCCCGGAGGTGAGCATGATATGACCGCCGCCCGGGGCGCCGGAAGGCGGCGGTCCCAACGGGTCGTCCTCGGCCCCGGTGTAGAGATCGTCGCCCAGGCAGATCACGGCGGCGCCCGCGGCCTTCGCCCTGTCATCCAAACCGGCCCGAGACTCAGCGATAGGGACGACCACGTAACCGATATCGAGATCGCTGAAATTGGCGATCTCGGCGGCGTCGCGAACCACAACGGTGGTCAAGTTCCGTTCGCGTAGCGCCAGAGCCACCGGCCAGGCGTCGCAGATCCGTTCGGCGACGACCACGGCGAAGCCGCCGCCGACAACGCCTCGCGCCGCCAGCCGCGCCCTGGCCTTGGCGATGGCGTTGTAGAATGCGTGATACGAATATTCCTGGCCGTCCTGGACCATGGCCACACGGCGCCCGTGCTCGCTGGCGGCGGCGAAAATCCTCTCGATGGCATACATGACGCGGTACTCTAAGGTTGGCTCTTGGCGTGCCTTTCTACACAGACCAGACCGAGCCGGGAAGAAAGCCATCCTTCCCGCGAGGTTTGGAGTGAGACGAAACGGGAGCAGACATAGGGCGGCCATGCAGCGCACCTGCTGGCGACAGTGTTGTCTGCCGAGTCCAGGCGGCCACCAGTGCCATCCGCGCGCGAGCGGGTCTTAGACCCAACTGGAGTTGTCGCTTGAACGGCCTTGCCAAAAACATCGCGAATAGGTTTACCTGGCTTCAGGGGCCATTAATCGCAGAAGTTCATCCTGGGAATGGAACCGACACGCTGGGGGGAGCCGTTGAATTGGGCAGATTGAAACCACACATGGATGACATGCCAAAAATTCGGCACCATCAGCTTCCGTCTCTCGACGGTGTATCCGGAGCGTTCGTTGCCGATGGCCAACCCGGTCCGACAGTCAGGGTCGATCACACCTGGACGACTACGCCAATAACCGGGTGCGCCCTGCAGATCGCCGAGCTTCCCAAGACCACGCTTGACGGCATTTTCATGGGAATCGACTCGTTCACGTTTTGGCCGGCCACTACACAGGGTTGGATTGCCTCAGAGGAGGAGGAACAGTCCTTGGACTGGGGCGATGTGGGAAGGGACCTTCAAGGGGGATGGTCGATGTTAGTGTGAACATAGGTCGCCGCAAGGATGACAGAGACGCCGCCTGAGTCGGCAGCGGCCGACGCGGCAGAGGGCAAGGATGGGTTTGTATCTGACGCCGACTCCTCGCCTGCCCCGCTCGAACAAGAGATCGTCGAACAACTTGAGCCATACGTTGAGCCAAGCAAGGTCGAACCTGCGGCTCGCGCCGTCGTTAAGGCGGTTACTGCCGCGAGCTTCCATCGAGGACCGCTGCCCCCTCCTAGTGACTTAGCGCTCTATGATCGGGCGCTCCCAGGCGCCGCGGAACGCATCGTTGCGATGGCCGAAAAAAACCAGGATCATCGGCACGCACAGGAAGCGAAGATGGTCGCCCGCCGCCTAACGTTTCAGGAGCGCGGCCAGAGCTATGCGCTAATTGCATTGCTAGCGATCATCGCTGCAGTGGTCGCCATTGCCTACTTTGGGCACGCGAAGGAGGCTGTCGCTTTCGTCGTCGCAATCACAGTCAGCGTGGTCGCGGCATTTCTCGGACGCAGTCTTCTGCAGAAGAGGGCAGCTAAGGCGGGCGACGATGCGTCAGACGAAGCCTAAATCCCCAAACTCACCGACGCAGTGCGCCATGCTCGGGCAAAATGCCTCGGTCACCACGCACTTTCACCATATCGATTGACGGCGCTATGGAACTGTAACGTCGCCGGCCAAAGTCGGTGATACGAAACGGGAACATGCTATAGCGCGCCGATGGATGGCGCCGCCCCCGCACTGCTGCCACAGGCGTTCGCCGACTGGTTCGCCGCGCGCGGATGGATGCCAAGGGCGCACCAGCTGGCGATGGTGGCGGCCGGGGCGGCGGGCCGCAGCACGCTGCTGATCGCGCCGACCGGCGGTGGCAAGACCCTGGCCGGATTCCTCCCCAGCCTGATCGAGATTTCGACGCGGCCGGCGGCCAATACGCCGCGCGGCGTCCACACCCTCTACATCTCGCCGCTCAAGGCCCTGGCGGTGGACGTAGAGCGCAATCTGGCCGCGCCGATCCGCGAGATCGGCCTGAAGATCACCGCCGAATCCCGCACCGGAGACACCGGCATCGCGCGGCGACAGCGACAGCGGGTCCGTCCCCCCGACATTCTCCTGACCACCCCAGAGCAGCTGGCCCTGTTCTGCGCCTGGGAGGGCGCGAGGCGGTACTTCGAAGACCTCGAGTGCGTGATTGTCGACGAGATCCACGCGGTGTGGCCGTCCAAGCGCGGCGACCTTCTGGCGCTGGATCTGGCCCGGCTGCAGCGCTTTGCGCCCGATCACCGGAGGGTCGGGCTGTCGGCGACGGTGGATGATCCGGACTTGATTCGCCGCTGGATGTCGCCGGGCGACGGCGCCGACGTGACCCTGATTCGCGGGACCGCCGGCGCCCCGGCGGTGGTCGAGATCCTGCTGGCCGAGGACGGCGCGACGCCGTGGGCCGGTCACACCGCCCAGCACGCCATGGGCGAGGTCTATCGGGCCATCGCCGGCGCGAGGACCGCGCTCGTCTTCGTCAACACCCGCTTCCAGGCCGAGTTCGCCTTCCAGGAGCTCTGGCGCCTCAACGAGGATGGCCTGGCGATCGCCCTGCACCATGGCTCCCTGGCCGCCGAGCAGAGACGCAAGGTCGAGGCGGCGATGGCCAGGGGGGCGTTGCGCGCGGTCGTCTGCACCTCGACGCTGGATCTGGGGGTCGACTGGGGCGATGTCGACCTGGTCATTCAGCTGGCTTCGCCGAAGGGCGCCTCGCGCATGGTGCAGCGGATCGGGCGGGCCAATCATCGCCTCGATGAGCCGAGCCGCGCCCTTTTCGTACCGGCCAACCGCTTCGAGATGCTCGAATGCCAGGCGGCGCGCGAGGCGATCGCCGACAATGCCTTCGATCCGGAGGTCGAACGCGACGGGGCCCTGGACGTGCTGGCCCAGCACGTCATGGGCTGCGCGTGCAGTGAACCGTTCGATCTGGTCGACCTCTACGAAGAGGTCCGCGCCGCCGGCCCCTATCGGCGCCTCGCCTGGGAAGATTTCGAGAGCGTTGTCGATTTCGTGGCCACCGGCGGCTACGCGCTGCGCGCCTATGACCGCTTCGCCCGCATCGTCAAAGGGGCGGACGGCCTGTGGCGCGTGCGCAATGCCCAGATGGCTCTGCGCCACCGGCTGAACGTCGGGGCGATCGTCTCGCCGGCCATGCTCAGCGTCCGCATCGCCTCCGGCCGCCGGGCAAGCCCCGGCCGCAAGATCGGCGAGGTCGAGGAAGGCTATCTCGAGGTGCTGGAGGTCGGCGACACCTTTGTCTTCGCCGGCGCCGTGTGGCGCCTCGTCGGCCTGACCGGCCTGGACGTGCTGGTCACGCCAGCCCCCGGCGAGGAAGCCAAGATGCCTTCCTGGGGCGGCTCGAAGTTCGCCCTTTCCACGTTTCTGGCCAAGCGGGTTCGCGAACTGATGTCGGACGCTGCCCACTGGGCCGTGCTGCCGGCCGACGTGCGCGAGTGGCTGGAGATTCAACGCGACCGCTCGGCCATCGCCAATGCGCGCGAGATGCTGGTGGAGACCTTTCCCCTGGGCCACCGGCACTTCATGGTTTGCTACGCCTTCGAGGGCCGGCTGGCGCACACGACCATGGCCATGCTGCTGACCCGCCGGCTCGAACGCGCCGGCGTGGGCCCCCTTGGCTTCGTCTGCAACGACTACGCAGTCACCGTCTGGTCGATAAAGCCGATGGACCGTCTTGATCTTGCCGACCTGTTCGATGAGGACATGCTGGGCGACGACCTGGAAGCATGGCTGGCCGAGAGCGCGATGATGCGGGGCGCCTTCAAGAGCTGCGCCCTGATCGCCGGACTGATCGACCGGCGCTTTCCGGGTGAACAGAAATCGGGGCGACAGATCAGCTTTTCCACCGACCTCGTCTATGACGTGCTGCGCCGCCATCAGAGCGACCACCTGCTGCTGCGCTGCGCGCGCGAAGACGCCGCCCGCGGCCTGATCGATGTCGCGCGGCTGGGCCAACTCCTGGCGCGGATCAAGAACCACATCCGGCACGCCGCGCTCGATCACCTTTCGCCGTTCGCGGTGCCGATGATTCTGGAAATCGGCCGTCAGCGCTCGCCGGGCGGGGCCGGGGAGATGATCCTGGCCGCCGCGGCCGAGGATCTGATCGCCGAGGCGACCAGATGACCGCGCGTCCGGCCGACCACAGCTACCTGTTTGACCGGAGCCCGCAAGGCGGCCTGCGCCTAAGCGTCGCCGGGGCGACGGTGGTTCTGCGCGCCGCCGGAGCGCTATGGATCGAGACCCACGCTGCGCTGATCGTCGCCGATCTGCACCTGGAAAAGGGTTCGTTCTTCGCCGCGCGCGGCCAGATGCTGCCGCCCTACGACACCAGCGACACCCTGGGCCGGCTCGAGGCCGAGGTCGCCGCCCTCGCCCCGCGGCTGATCGTTCTGCTCGGCGACAGCTTTCACGATAGCGCCGGGCAGGCGCGGCTGAGCCTTGATAGCGCGGCCAGGCTGCGCGCGCTGGCCGCCGGTCGGGAGATGGTCTGGATCGTCGGCAATCATGACCGGCGCGGCCTGGACGGCGTCCCGGGCAGGACGGCGACGAGCCTTTTCCTGGCCGGATTGGTGCTGGTCCACGAGCCGGCCGGGGCCCCGGTCGCCGCCGAGGTCGCTGGCCACCTGCATCCATGCGCGCGGGTCGCCGGCGCATCGGCCAGCGTGCGTCGCCGCTGCTTCGTCACCGATGGCGAGCGGCTGATTCTGCCGGCCTTCGGCGCCTATGCCGGGGGCCTCAATGTCCGCGACGCGGCGTTCGCCGGCCTGTTCAATCGCCGCCCGCTGACCGCCGCCCTCGGCGCCGCCCGCGTCCACGCCGTCGGTTGGCGATCCCTGCGCGGGGACTAAGAATTCTGTCTCCCCCAGCAGCCAGCCGAGGCCGAGCAATCAGGGTAGCGGGCCGGTTGCGGAGTTTTTTCCCCCGCCCATCGGAGGCAAAACGCCACGCCACGCCCTTGCGGGAAAACGTCTTCCCCCGCAGGCGCAGAAGGATGGTCTAAACTCCCTACGACTCGCATGACCATCGACCAGGACCGTCTTTTCGAGATCGTCGCCGAGCTGGCGCGGCGCCCCGGGCATGAGGCGGTGCGAACCCATGTCAGCCACCTTCTGACCGAAGGCCTTGGCGCTCAACTGCGTGACATCGCCCATGAGTTGAGAGTTGTCGAGGCGCAAGGGCGGATCGACGCCCTGCTTGGCCGCACCGTATTGGAGTTCAAGTCGAATCTCCCCCGCGAGCGAAAGGACGCGCTGGAGGAACTGGGCCGATATCTGCCGGAGCGCGAGCGGGCGACCGGAGAACGTTTCGTCGGCGTGGTCACCGACGGCGCCGATTGGGAGGCCTATGAGCTGCGCGATGGCGAACCCTTCTTCCTGCGCCGCTACAAAACCGACGCGCGCAAGCCGGACGACCTTCTCGCTTGGCTTGACGGAGCCGTAGCCACAAGGGCGGAAATCCCGCCCGATGCTCTCAACATCGTCGCCGAGCTGGGCAGCCAGAGCATTGCCTTCCTGCGGGCCAAGGAGACGCTGCGAGCGGCGTGGTCCGAGGTGCGCAACCATCCGACCGCTTCGCTGCAGCGGCAGCTGTGGTCACAGCTACTCACCCTGGCTTATGGCCGGGAAATCGAGGACGACGAGCTGTGGCTGCAGCACACATTCCTGGTCGTCGTCGCCAAGTCGATCGCGGCGCGGATCATGGAGGTCGAGGCCGATGATCCCTCGGCCATCCTGTCCGGCGCGATCTTCACCGCCGCCGGGGTGTACGGCGCTGTCGAGAGCGACTTCTTCGACTGGGTGCTGCTGGCCCCCGGCGGTGGGGACCTCGTCAGGCGCTTGGCGCGACACGTCGGGCGTTTTCGCCTCAGCGAGGTGAAAAGTGATGTGCTGAAGGTGCTCTACGAATCGCTCATCGACCGCGATCAGCGCCACGGACTAGGCGAATACTACACCCCAGACTGGCTGGCCGCGAAGATGGTCGCCCGGGCGATCGACAAGCCGCTGGAACAGACGGTGCTCGATCCCGGCTGCGGATCGGGGACGTTCCTGTTTCACGCAGTACGCCGGGTTCTGGCCGAAGCCGAGGACGCCGGCCTCGAGCGCGAGGATTGGGCCTCGGAGGCCACGCGCCTTGTCGCCGGCATGGATATCCACCCCATCGCGGTGATCATCGCCAGGGTCACCTACCTGCTGGCTCTGGCGCCGGCTCTGACCGACCGCGAGGGGACGGTGTCGATCCCGGTCTATCTGAGCGACGCCATGCAGCTTTCGGTGCAGACCTATATGCGCCGCCAGGAGCTGGTGATCACCGTCCCGGCGCCGCCCGGCGAGGTTGGCGGCCCGGTCAGAAACGGCGGCGCCACGGGCGGCGCGACGACCAGCGGCGCGGCGGTTCTCGCCTTTCCCGAACAGCTGGCCAGGGACGGGCAACTGTTCGACAAGCTGATCGAGGACGTGCGGGCGGCGTCCGCAGCTGGGGAATCGGCTGACCAATTTCGCCGGCGAGCCGCTCGGACGGTCGCAGGGCCCCAGGGCCGAGAATTGGCCCCCCCTGAATCGAACGCGCTTGACGATCTCACCAAGACCTTCACGACTTACGATCTGTTGCGGAAGGCTGGCCGTGACACGATTTGGGGGTACGTGGCCCGCAATCTGGCCAGGCCGTTCACGTTTTCCGCCGGTGTCCGCTGGGCGAGCGTATTGATCGGCAATCCACCGTGGCTCGCCTTCCGCCACATGTCGACAGGCCTTCAGAAACGCTTCCGCGATCTCGCGGTGGCTGACCGCATCTTTGTCGGTGGCAAGATGGCGACGCAGAATGACCTTTGCGCGTTATTTACTGTGCGGGCGGCGGGACTGTATTTGAAAGCCGGAGGCGTCATTGCTTTCGTGCTGCCGCGCGCGGTTCTACGCGGGGGGCAGTACGCCAAGTTTGGGACCGGTTCTTACGATTCGGCGCGTATCGCTTGGGACGAGACGTGGGATCTTGACCAAGTGGAGCCACTGTTCCCCGTTCCTGCTTGTGTGCTCATCGGTCGCCGTCGCGCGACCGCGTCGGCGATTCCAACCCGGATGACCGTGTACTCCGGTCACCTCCCTATCCGCGATGCCCCGGAAAACTTAGCCGACGAAAAATTGAAGAAGGTGCAGGGCGACGCGCCACCAACCCTGCAAATCAATTCCCACGGACGACGATCGGCTTTTGAAAGCATGTTCCGCCAGGGCGCCACACTCGTTCCGCGCATGTTGTGCCTTGTGGAGCGCAAGTCCGCCGGTCGGCTTGGCGCATCGGCAGCCATGCCCCTCGTCGGCAGCCGTCGAAACGCCCAAGAGAAGCTCCCCTGGAGGGATCTTCCCGGAATCGAACATCCCGTTGAGGTACGGTTCCTGCGTTCTGTTTACTTAGGAGAGAGCATCCTGCCATTTAGGATTTGGCGGGCCTTCGAGGGAGTCATACCCGTCACTCAATCAGGCGACCTGATAACGGCAAAGGGTGCGACTGACCTCGGTTTCTCCGGCTTGGCCGGTTGGATGAGATCAGCCGAAGAACGATGGGACACGTCTGGCCGCGGTGTGATGTCGCTCAATGACCGATGGAATTACCATAATGAGTTGGGCGCGCAATTTCCGGCGCCGCCTCTCCGAATCGTTTTCTCAAAGGCTGGAACTCGACCGGCAGCATGCCTGATGCGCGATCCCAACGGCGTCATCGATCACATGCTGTATTGGGCGCAGCCCGAGAGCGAACAGGAGGGCTACTATTTGCTGTCGATCCTCAACAGTGAAACGGCGCGCAAGCGGATCGAGAGCCAGCAAGTCCGCGGCCTTTTTGGCGCCCGGCATTTCGACAAACTGATCCTAACCCTGCCGATCCCCCGGTTTTCGGCCACGGTCACGCTGCACCGTGACCTCGCCGAAACAGGACGCGAGGCCGAGCGGTTGGCGGTCCAGTTCGAGATCAAGGAGAGCGTTCCCTTCGCACGCGCCCGGCGCACCGTGCGGGACGGCCTAGGGGCCGCTGGCGTTTCGGACCGGATCGACGTTCTGGTGGCGCGGCTGCTGGACGGCTGAGGGCCAACTCCCCCGCTGTCGAAGACGATCGTCAAGCTTGACGGGAACCTTTGGCGCACTAAAGCTTTTCGCTCTGCGCATATGCCGGGCGCGCAACGCCCAAACCCAAGGGACCCTAGAGACATGACGTCAACACTAGCTCGTAAACTTCTCATCGCCGGAGCCGCGGTCGCGGCGCTTTCGGTCGCCGCGTGCCAGAAGCACGACGATACGGCCGCCGCCGACAACGCCGCCAACAGCGCGGCCAACTCGGCCAACAGCGCGGCGACTTCGGCCGACACTGCCGCGACGGCTCCGGCCACCGCGGCTACGCCGGACGCGAACGCGGCGGCGAATTCGGCCGCCAACTCGGCCAGCACGGCCGCCGGCGCCGCCAACTCGGCCAACACCTCGGCCAACAACGCCGCCGCCTCCGCGGGCACGACGCCTCCGCCGAAACAATAGGCTTCGCCTTTCAGCAAGCCTGGGACTATCGATCAAGGGCCGCTCTCCGGAGCGGCCCTTTTTCTCATTTCGAAGAGACACAGGACATGACCCAACCTCGTATCGATCCCGATGGCGCGCTAAAGGGGCGCGTGGCCCTGGTCACCGGCGCCAGCCGGGGCATTGGCGAGGCGATCGCAGCCCGCCTGGCCATGGCCGGCGCCAAGGTGGTGGTTTCAGCGCGGACCGAAAAGGCCGGCGAGAGCCGCCTGCCCGGCACGCTGGGCGAAACCGTGGCGCGCGTGACCCGCGCGGGCGGCGAGGCGCTGCTGATCAAGGCGGACCTGGCCCGGGCGAGCGAGCGAGAACGCCTGGTGGAGGAAGCGGCGGCGGCTTTTGGACCGATCGATATCCTGGTCAACAACGCGGCCATCACCTATTTCGCGCCGGTAGCCGAATTCACCGACAAACGCTTCCAGCTGATGATGGAGGTGCAGGTGCACGCGCCTTTTCATCTAGCGCAGCTGGTCCTGCCGTCGATGCGCGAGCGGCGCCGGGGGTGGATCGTCAACATCTCTTCGGGCGCCGGCATCCATCCGCGCGCCCCTTATCGCGCCGGGGCGCGCGGCGGCACGGTCTATGGCATGTGCAAGGCGGCGCTCGAGCGGTTCACCACCGGTCTGGCTTCCGAAGTCCACGACGAGGGGATCGCGGTCAATGTCGTTTCGCCAGGTCTGGTGGCGACCCCCGGCGTGGCCGTTCATGGCCTGATCAACGAAGCCACCAGGGACCGCGTCCAGCCGATAAAATTCATCGCCGAGGCGGTTTTCCGTCTTGCCTCCTGCGACCCGGCAGCGGTTACCGGCCGCATCGCCTATGCCGAACCCTTGCTCAAGGAGTTGGGGGTCGAGCCCGCCGAACTGATCTGATGGCTCGCAACCCTGTGGCCTCAGCGACGTTTGCTACTCGGGGCCGGCGCCCGGCGCCGGCCAATCGAGCCAAGGAGACAGATCAGATGAAACTCATTCCCATCGTCGGCCTAGCGGCTGTCATGGCGGCCGGCCTGGGATCGGCCGCCTTCGCCCAAACCTATTCCGATCCGAATTACGACCAGAGCGCGCGGGACTACCAGTCGCAAAGCGACACCTACCAAGACCAGCGCAACGTCTATCAAAACCAGCAGGACGCCTACGCGCAGCGGAGCGATGCCTATGCGGCCAAACGCGACGCCTATGAACGCCAGCGGCGGGCTTATGAACGCCAGCGCGCCGCCTACGACGCGCAGTACGGCGCCGGCGCCTATGAGTCCTATTATGGCGCCTACAATCCTCGCGAGAACTACGGCGATCGCCTCAACGATATGCGCGGCGACAACGCCGACGGTTACGACCGCGGGAGCCAGGAATACCAGGGCGACGGCGAACGACCTTACTGACGGCGCTCTCAGCCGATCAGGGCGGCGTTGTCCGGATCGCGTTGCAGCCAGGATTTCGCATAGCCGCAGAGGGGCGTGATCTTTACCCCCTCGCGGCGAGCGCGTTCGGCCAGGGCTTCCATCAGGCGGCCCGCGGCGCCTGTGCCGCGTAGTTCACGAGGCGCCTCGACGTGATCGATGATCAGCCGGCCGTCCGCGCGACGGTAGTCGGCGAAGGCGATATGCCCATCCTCGTCCCATTCGAAGCGGCTCTTGGCCGGATTGTCCTTGAGGACGGTCATTGTGCTAGGCTCTCACGTGCTGTCGTTCACGGTGAAATTGGTTCACCAGAATAGGCGGCTGGAGGCGCGGACGCCATGACCCCAATGCGCGCGGCAATTATCGTTGTTTTGGCGGGCGGGGCTGTCACCGCTTGCCAGCCCCCGGCCGCCAAAGGCGACTCGGCGCGGATCACCATAGCCAGTTCCGAACCCCGGCTTCTTGAGCAGCAGGTCGCCGTCGGCCGTGATCGGCGGGTGACCCGGCTCTGTGTCGACGACAGCACCGAAGCCCTGTTCACCGACTTCGCCAGAAATCATGGGGCGACGGGCGCAAGGGCGGCGCGAAGCATTCCGACACAGCCCGTCAACGTCCGCTCGCGCTGGCTGGGGCCGTGCCCGGCCAATCTCAAGGCCGGACAGATGATCGGGCCCGACGGCCGCCGCTTCGAGGTGGCGCAGCTCTTGCGTGGACCTGGCCGCTAGACGGTCGGCCTCAATCCCGCCGGCGGCAGCAAACGAAGGAAGCTAGACATGCGGACCGTCCTTTTGCTGACCACGGCCCTGGCCCTGGCCGCCTGCAATAAGCCTCGCCCGACGGCCCCCTCGGGCGGCGCCGTTGCCGTGGCTGGCGGCGGATCTCGCGGGGTTTTGGCCTCGATCGGGACCCCGCAGCGCCGCGGCGGCCTGTGGGAGCAAACGATGACGCGGGACGGCGAGCCCAGCCCAATGGGGGTGATGCGCATGTGCATCGACCAGGCCACGGACGCCCGCATGTCGGTTTTCGGCAAGGCGGCGGCTGGCAATCTTTGCCAGAGCCGCTCCGTCAGCCGCGACCTGGCCGGCGTCTTTCATTTCTCATCGACGTGCGCGATGGGCCATGCCGGAACGGTGACCTCCACCGGGACGGCGAGCGGCGATTTTTCCTCGAAATATCTGGTTCATTCAGAAAGCCAGGTCAGCGGATCGAGCATCGCGGCTATGAACGGCCATCATGTCACGGAGATGCAGGCGAACTGGGCTGGCCCGTGCCCGGCCAACATGGCCCCGGGCGACGTGATCGTCGGCGGCTTCAAGATGAACCTCAACAGCATGGCCGCCGGCGCGGGCAACGCTGCGCCATAGCGCGTATTCCGATCAGGTTGATTGCCGCCTAGCGCCCCCTCCACCACCCGCCTTCGCGGGCGGTCCCCCTCCCCCGCTGCGCGGGTGAGGAATTTCTTAAACTCCTGCCCCGCGGAGCGGGGAAGGTGGCGCGGCGCCGTTGCTTGCGCCGTGACGGAAGGGGCGCGGGGCCGAACCAGTCTGGTCAAAAGCTTTCTACAGTCTCTCCACGGCCATGGCCAAGGCTTCGCCGCCCCCGATGCATAGGGAGGCCAAGCCGCGGCGCTGTCCCCTGGCTTCGAGCGCGGCGAGCAGGGTGGCCAGGATCCGCGCGCCCGATGCGCCGATCGGGTGACCCAGCGCGCAGGCCCCGCCGTTGACGTTGAGGCGGTCGCGGTCGATGCCCAGCTCGCGCATGGCGATCATCGCCACCACCGCGAAAGCTTCATTGACCTCGTAGAGGTCGACATCGCCGCTCGACCAGCCGGCGCGTTCCAGCGCCTTGCGCATGGCCGGAACCGGCGCGGTGGTGAACAGACCGGGCGCTCCGGCATAGGCGCCATGGCCGGCGATGCGGGCGATGGGGGTCACGCCAAGCTCGCGGGCGGTCGAATGGCGCATCAGCACCAGCGCCGCCGCGCCATCGGAGATCGATGAGGCGTTGGCCGCGGTGATCGCCCCGTCCTTGGCGAAGGCGCCCTTGAGGGTCGGGATGCGAGCCGGGTCGGCCTTGCCTGGCTGTTCGTCTTCGTCGACGGTCACGGTTCCCTTTCGCTCGGCAACCTCGACCGGAACGATCTCGTGGCGAAAGGCGCCGCTGTCGACGGCGCGCTTGGCGCGGCTCAGGCTTTCGATGGCGAATGCGTCCATGTCGGCGCGGGTAAACTGATAGGCCGCCGCGGTTTCCTCGGCGAAGGCGCCCATCAGCTTGCCCGCGTCATAGGCGTCCTCCAGGCCGTCGAGGTACATCGAGTCGAGCACCCGGTCATGACCGATCCTGGCTCCGGCCCGATGCTTGGCCAGCAGATAGGGCGCGTTGGACATGCTCTCCATGCCGCCCGCGACGATCACGCGCGCCGAACCCGCGGCCAGGGTATCATGAGCGAAAATCGCCGCCTGCATGCCCGAACCGCACATCTTGTTGACGGTCGTCGCTTCGACAGCGTCCGGCAGCCCGGCCCCCAGAGCCGCCTGGCGGGCGGGCGCCTGGCCAAGGCCGGCGGCCAGCACGCAGCCCATGGTCACCTGATCGACGTCTGCCGGCGCGACATCGGCCCGCTCCACCGCGGCCCTGACCGCCGCGGCGCCGAGCCTGGTCGCCGAGGCCCCGGTCAGCGTCCCCTGAAACCCACCCATCGGCGTGCGCGCGTAGGAGGCGATGACGACGGGGTCGGCGGCCATTAAGATCCTCTGAGCGCTATTGACTTGCCACCGATGTGGGCAGGGCCGTCCCCGCTCGCAACCTTAGCTTTTAGGACGGCAGACTGGCGGCGATGAATCCGCCGCCGAGCACGCGGCTGGGCCGCCCGGCGTCGTAGAGCACGCAGGCCTGGCCCGGGGCCACCGCTTCCTCGGGCGAATCGAAGATCACGTCCACGCGGCCCTCCCGGCGGGTCAACCGCGCCGGCGCCGGCGGCCGCGTCGAACGGACCTGGGCCAGAACTTCTGGACTGGTCCCGGCGGCGGTCTCGATCGATGGCGCGTCTCCCAGCCAGTTGGTTTCCTTCAGTCTCAAGGCCCCGGCAAGAAGCGCGCTACGAGGGCCGACGATCACCGCGCGCGCCAGGGCGTCCAGTCGCACGACGAACAGCGGATCGCCCACGGCCACGTTCAGCCCGCGACGCTGGCCGACCGTGAAGCGGCTGACGCCGTCGTGGCGGCCGAGAACCCGCCCGTCGACATGGATAATGTCGCCGGCTTCCGCTGTCCTTGGGCGGAGGGCGTCAATGACCGTGGTGTAGTGACCCCGCGGAACGAAACAGATGTCCTGGCTGTCGGGCTTGTCGGCGACGCGCAAGCCAAGCCCCGCCGCCAGCTGGCGAACATGCCCCTTCTCGAGCCCGCCAAGGGGGAATCGCAGATAGTCGAGCTGCGCTTGCGTTGTGGCGAACAGGAAATAGCTCTGGTCGCGCGCAGGATCGATCGCGCGGTGAAGCTGAGGCCCAGCCGGGCCCCACTCGCGGCGGACATAGTGGCCGGTGGCCAGGGCCTCCGCCCCCAGATCGCGAGCGACGGCGAGAAGATCGCGGAACTTCACCGTCTGGTTGCAGCGCACGCAGGGGATCGGGGTTTCTCCTCGCGCGTAGCTGTCGGCGAAATCCTCGATCACCTCGCTGCGAAAGCGGCTTTCGTAGTCGAGAACGTAGTGGGGGATCGCCAGGGCCTGGGCGGCGGCGCGCGCATCGGCAATGTCCTGGCCGGCGCAGCAGGCGCCCTTCTGGCGCGCCGAAGCGCCGTGGTCGTAGAGCTGGAGGGTAATGCCGACCACCTCATAGCCGGCGGCGTGCAGCAGGGCCGCCGTCACCGTTGAATCGACGCCTCCCGACATGGCCACGACGACGCGCGCCCCAGCGGTGAGCGCGCAGGCCGCCCGCACGGGGGCCAGGTCAACGTCTACAGGGGGGCCGTCGCCGCGCATTTCGTGGCTTCGATTTCCTTGGGCTTCGCACGTCTTTACCGCACAGCGCCGCAGCTTGCGAGGCCAGGGCTCTGGCGGAGTTCCCGGTAGTGTTCGCTTAAGGTTTGCCAGGTTGTAACAGATGCTGTTATCAAGTTATTCAGTAATTGATTGGTTTTTCTTCGTTAATACGCGGTAATACCTGTGTCTTGAATCGGTTGATACGGCAATTCCTGATTAACACCTTGGTTAGGCAATTTTTTACTATCGGGATTAAGTCGTCGTTATTGCCCTGCCTCTATGCTCAGCGTTCGATGGTGAGGTGAAAAGGGCGGTAAGCCATGTTGCAGCAGCAGCGGACCAACAGCAGGGGCGATAAATATGTGATCGGGCCAACCGGCACACCCCTGACGTTGTCCGACCTACCGCCGACGAACACCCAGCGATGGGTGATCCGACGCAAGGCCGAGGTGGTCGCCGCCGTTCGTGGCGGCTTGCTGTCCCTCGACGATGCCTGCGAACGCTACAGTCTGACCAACGAGGAATTCCTCGGCTGGCAGCAGGCGCTCGACAGGCACGGCCTTCCGGGCCTGCGCACGACGCAGCTTCGAGAGTATCGCTAACCGTCCCCCAGCGGTTCGCGACCCGCGGCCGCGCCTTCCTCCGAGGCGCGGCCGCTTCTTTTTTCCAGGAAACATTGGGCCGCGCCTTCCTCCGAGGCGCGGCCGCTTCTTTTCCTAGAGCATAGAGCACCGTCCGACCAGATTGGTCCGGCCGTGCGCCCCTTCCGTCACGGCGCTGATCGCGCCGCGACACCTTCCCCGCCGCGCGGGGCAGAATTTTTTTTAATTCCTCCCTCGCAAGCGCAGCGCCGCGGGGGAGGGGGACCGCCCGCAAAGCGGGTGGTGGAGGGGGCGCAAAGCGGCAATCAACCTGATCGAAATTCGCCCTAGACCAGACCTTGGGCCGCTTCTTTTCCTGAACAGGCGTGTCGTTCCCGCCATTGCGGCGGCGCGCGGGCGCTGGTAGCCATTTGGCCGATCGAGGGCGCTAAGTCGCCTGGACGGGGAGTCAGCCGACCATGGCTTTGGGCAGGAGCGTCGCACGGGCTAGCCAAGGTCGCCTCTGGGGGCTCCTGACCTTCGAGCGGATGATCACCGGACCGGTGATCCACCTGGTCTATTGGGCGGGCCTGGGGGTAATCGTCATCGCCGCCTTTTCGGTGGTCGGCGCCTCGATCGGCGTGGCTTTTCGCGAAGGCAGCTGGGCGGCGATCCTTCTGGCCATCCCGGTGCTGATCGTCGGGCTGCTGGTGGTGGGCGCAATGGGCCTGATCTGGCGCGCCTTCTGCGAGTTTTACGTGACCATCTTTCGCATCGGCGATGACCTCGCCGCGTTGCGCAGGGCCGCCGAGGCCGAGGGCGGCGCCGCACGGTCGACGCCGCCTCGGACTTTCTAGCGGCTCAAAGCCGCCTCGAAATCCGCCAGCGCTGGCTTGGCGCGGCCCAGATCGTCGAACAGCAGGGGCGTATCGGCGCGGTTTTCCCGGACCCGCCACGAGTCGCGGTCTCGCAGACCCCACAGGGTCAGGGCGTAACGCTGGGCGGCGGGCAAGCCGGCCATCGCCTTGGCCGCTTCGGCATAGACCGCGCCCTGGCGTGCGGCCAATTCGGCCGACGAGGAAAACAGCCTGTGGAACCGGGCTGTCGAGACATCCATCTCGGAGATGTGGAGCGGCAGGCCCAGCGACGCCAGGTCGCTCAAGCCCGCGGCGATGGCGCCGGCGGGAAGATCGAGCCCGACGTGGGTCTGGGTTCCGAGGCCCCCCAGCGGCGCGCCGGCTTTGAGCAAGGTCTCGGCCAGGCGCAGAAAGCAGGCGCGCTTGGCGGGTAGGTATTCGAGATTGTAATCGTTGAGGAAAAGGATGGCCACCGGATCGGCGGCGTGGGCGAGCTCGTAAGCCAGGCGCATGTGTTCGATCGCACCCAGCCGCCGGCTCCACAGGCTGTCGCGCAGGCCGGCGCCGTCCTCGGCCACCGCCTCGTTGACGACGTCCCAGGAGGCGGCTCGGCCCCTGTATCGCCCGACCACGGTGGTGATGTAGTTGGCGTAGGCGTCGCGAAACGGGCCAGGCTGGCTGTCGAGGGCCTCGAAGGCGGCCGGCGTCTGCGCGTACCAGATGAGGGTGTGGCCGTGGAGCCGCAGACCCTTGGCCGCGGCAAAGCTTGCAATCCGGTCTGGCGCATCGAAACGCAGCGCGCCGCCCTCGCCGACGATGTATTCCATCTTCATCTGCCACTCGGGCGTGACCTGGCTCACCTGGGCGGCGATCAGGGCGGCCAGGTCCGGATCGTCGATCTGCTCGGCCTGGATGGCGCTTCCGACGGGAAACGGCGCGACGGCGCGCAGAGGCGGCAAGCTTCGCCCCGCCGGCTGGCCCCGCGCGGCGGGCTGGCACGCGGCCAGGGCGACCGCCGAGCCGACGAAAGCCCGCCGCGATGGACCCTCGGCGCCTCGCCTACCAGACATGCGGAAGAAGCCGGTAGCGAACTCTTTTGGCATAATCGCCATAGGCTTCCAGCCCCTCGCGCAGGGCGCGTTCCTCCCCGATCACCCGGACGCTGAGCCCGGCGATCAGGAACGGCAAGACAGCCAATCCCCACCATGAACCGAGCAGAAGCGGCATGCCGATGAGATAGACGATGGCGCTGGCGTACATCGGGTGACGGACCAGGCCATAGGGTCCGGTCGAGATCACCCTCTGGCCTCGGTCCTGCTGAATCTTCACCACCGGCGCGGCAAAGCTGTTTTCCTTGAACACGCGGCAGACCATGAGAAAGCCCAGCGGCACGAGGACCGCGCCCAGGCTGTGTAGCGCCACTGGCATGTGCGACCAGGCGAACCGCCGGGCATCCAGGGCCATGAACGCCATCCAGCCATAGAAGACGATCATCGCCGCCAGCATGAACAGGCGGTCCCACGGCTTTTGGTCGCGCTGGATCGGCGGTTTCATCCGCTCCGCCAGAAGTTCCGGGTCGGCCGCGGCCAGCCAGAGGGTGGCGGCGTACGACGCGATCGAAAATTCGGCCATGAAGGCCCACCCCGACGGCCAGCGCCAATCTCCGGCCGGCACGAACAGGAACAGGCTGGTAAACGCCAGCCAGAGCGCGATGTAGCCAAACATCCAAAGCTTCATCACCGGTCTCCGCGCCGTGCCGATGAAAGGGTCGCCTCTCCAGTTCACGAAAGAGTCATCGCTCAGGGGCTCGCGCGCCGCTGCTCCCCCTTGCCGGTGAATCGCAAATCGGCCTAACGATTCGCTAGGATACGCTTCATCATTAACCAGTCTTAAATTAACTCATCGGCAATCTGACCGACGGGATGGGGGGCGGATTCCGCAAGGGTTTCCGCGTGGCGGTCCGCCCGCGGCCGGGAGGGGAAGCATGCGCGTACTTCTTATCGAAGACGATAACGCGACGGCACAAGGCATCGAGCTGATGCTGAAGTCGGAAGGCTTCAATGTCTACACCACCGACCTTGGGGAAGAGGGCGTCGATCTGGGCAAGATCTACGACTACGACCTGATCCTGCTGGACATGAACCTGCCGGACATGAGCGGCATGGATGTGCTGCGCACCTTGAGGGTGGGCAAGATCAACACCCCGATCATGATCCTGTCGGGCACGTCGGAGATCGACACCAAGGTCAAGACCTTGGGCGGCGGAGCGGACGACTACATGACCAAGCCCTTCCACAAGGAAGAGTTGGTGGCGCGCATTCACGCCGTCGTCCGCCGCTCGAAGGGCCACGCGCAATCGGTGATCAAGACCGGCGAGATCAACGTCAATCTCGACGCCAAGACCGTCGAAGTGGGCGGCATGCGGGTGCATCTGACCGGCAAGGAATACCAGATGCTCGAGCTGCTTTCCCTGCGCAAAGGCACCACCCTGACCAAGGAGATGTTCCTCAACCATCTCTACGGCGGCATGGACGAGCCCGAGCTGAAGATCATCGATGTGTTCATCTGCAAGCTGCGCAAGAAACTGAAATCGGCGGCCAACGACCACCATATCGAGACCGTCTGGGGCCGCGGCTATGTGCTGCGCGACCCGCAGGAGAACAAGGCCTCCGTCGCCGCCTGACCGGACGGCCCACAGCGAGGACTTGCCTTTAGGGTCCCTTCCATGGCGAAATCCGATCGGGGCCCGATCGGAGTGAAGACAAGCCATGAGCGAAGTTCTGGGTGTTGCGCGCGACCAGCAGCGCACAGCCACTGTCGCGACTACCAACGGCCCAGTTCGCGGCTACCGCGATGCTGGTCTGAACATCTTCAAGGGCATGCGCTATGGCGCGCCGCCGATCGGCGCACTTCGTTTCCAGCCGCCCCGCCGCCCTGAGCGATGGACGCAAGCGGCGGATGCCTTAAGCCTCGGCGCGCCGGCAATCCAGAACGGGTTGGCGCCCGGCGAAACCACGGGCGGGCGCAGCGCCGGCGATCCCCCCGCCCCCGGACAGCCGGGAACCGACGAGGACTGCCTGTTCATCAATGTCTGGTCTCCGGACCTGGGCGACGCCAGGCGGCCGGTGATGGTCTGGCTGCACGGCGGGGGCTTCGCCAACGGTTCGGGCGGCGCGGCGATGTACGATGGCGCGGCCCTGGCCAGGCGCGGCGACGTGGTCACCGTGACCGTCAACCATCGCCTGAACGTTTTTGGCTATCTGCACCTGGCCGAGCTCGGCGGCCACCCATCGTCGGGCCAGGCGGGGATGCTCGACATCGTCCTGGTGCTCGAGTGGGTGCGGGACAATATCGGCGCATTCGGCGGCGATCCGGCCAACGTCACCATCTTCGGCGAGAGCGGCGGCGGCGCAAAGGTGTCGATGCTGCTGGCCATGCCGGCGGCCAAGGACCTCTTCCACCGGGCGATCATCCAGAGCGGACCTGGGCTGCGTGCGGTATCCCGTGAAAAGGCCACCGCCTCGGCGCGCGCGCTCCTGACGGCGCTGGCCATTGAACCGGGCCATCTCGAAAGGCTCGAGACCCTGTCGGCGGCGGAAATCCAGACGGCGGCGGCCTCCCTACCCAACCAGGGCCCCATGGGCGGCTTTTCACCCTGCGTTGACGGCATCGCCCTGCCCCGTGATCCATTCCACCCGGACGCCCCGGCGATCTCCGCGACGGTCCCAGTGATGATCGGCACCAACAAGGACGAGGCGACCTTGTTCCTGCGCGCCGACCCGAAATTCGGCGAGTTTACCGACGATGACCTGGCCAAAAGAGCCAAGGCCGCCGCCCCCGGCAAGTCCGACGCCCTTGTGGCCGGCCTGCGGGAGGCGTTCCCCGACTATTCCCCCACGCATCTAGCCTGCGCGGTGCAGACGGCGGTGGGCATGTGGAATGGTTCGATCACCCTGGCCGAACGCAAGTCGGCGCAGAAATCGGCGCCGGTGTGGATGTACATGCTGACCTGGGAGACGCCGGTCGCGCGCGGCTCGCTGAAAAGCCCGCACGCCCTCGAGATCCCGCTGGTGTTCGACAATGTCGAGGCGGCGCGCAATTTCGTCGGTCGCGGCGAGGATCCTCAAGCACTCGCCGAACAGATGTCACAGGCCTGGCTCGCCTTCGCCAGGAACGGCGACCCGAACACGCCGGCGATCCCGCATTGGCCCGCCTATGAGGCCAGCGAACGGTCGACGATGATCTTCAACCTCGAAAGCCGCGTCGAGAACGACCCCATGGCGGCCGTGCGCCGCATCCTCCAGTCGGACGCGACCGCCGCCTAGGAACAGTCCAGGGTCAGGACTCATTGCATCATAGCCAGAAGATGACGGTGGCTGCGATGCAGATGGCGGACATGAAGGTTTGATCGCTTCGATCGTGGCGGGTGTGGATGCGCCGCCAGTCCTTGATGAGATTCGAAGGTGTGGCTCCGGAGACCCTCGGATTTGGCTTCGAAGCGGGTGAATCGTTTCCGCATCCGGAGCCTTCGCTCCGCCGGAGCGCGCTTGACTGGCCGGCAAGAATATTGCATAATGCAATCTACTTGCGACCAGACCTCCTGCCGGGACCGCCTTCATTGACGCGACTTGCAAATCTTCGCCATGAGTGTTTCGCCAGGTTCCGGTCCGATGGCATGCTGCTCGAGGAAGCCTATGAGCGGGCCGGCTATGCGCCAGATCGCGGCCACGCCAGCCGGCTGGCCGCGCGCGAGGATGTCCGCGCGCGCATCGTCGAACTGCGCCTCGACCACACCGACGTGGTCACCGCCGACCGCCCGCGGGTGATCGAGTCGCTGATCAGCCTGGCCGACCAGAGCCGGGCGCTACGCACCCCCGAGGGCGTCAAAGAAGCGCGCCTGGCCCTGCTCGACGCCGCGCGCCTGCAGGTCGAATTGGCCGAGGCCCGGATGCGCGATCGCAAACACATGGTCCGGGACCTGAAGGCCGGCCGCTCTCGCGAACCCGGCACGCCGGAAGAAGTGCAGGAAAACACGCAAGCCTCCGCGCCTGGACCCCGGCGGGTGGCCTGAAGCACCCTTG
>DATCCB010000010.1:0-54530 GCA_036511515.1 Caulobacteraceae bacterium
CGCCCGATCTCCCTTTCGGTGAAACCGCCATAGGCCTCGAGCTCGAGGGCCGTCGGCTGATTTGCCTCGCCGCGGGCTAGCCCGAGAAAGCTGACCACCGCGCCGCTCGCCAGGCGCCCGTCGCTGAACGCGTTGAGCGCGGCGCCCGGATCGAACGGGACGTCCGTCAATGTGATCATCCGCCGCTCATCGGCGGCAGGAAGGCGACCTCGGCGCCCTCGGACAGGACCGCCTCACCGCGAACCACGATCTGGTCGACCGCGGTCTGGACCCCCGGAGCATCCAGGGCGGTGGCGAGATCGGGCGCCTGATCGGCGATCAACCGTTTCAGCGACGAGAGGCTGGCGGCCTCGAATGGTCGTTCATGCCATCCGGCGATGTCGCTCAGGCGACCGAACAGCAGCACTCGCGCCACGCCGGTCAGCCGCCGGTCGTCGACATGTGCCGCGAGACAGAGGGCGCGGCTCCGCGATCGATTTGGAAGGCGTGGCCCTTTGGCTTGGCGTCGACGCCCCGGCGAATGGCGACGGTGAGTTCGTCATCGCTCGCCCCGGCCCGGATGACGGAGCGCAGATCGGTGGCGTCTTCCTGGCCAAGGCAGCTGTGCAAGGTGCCGGTGCAGGTCAGCCGCACCCGGTTGCAGCTTTCGCAGAAATTGTGGGTCATCGGCGTGATGAACCCCAGTCGGCCGCCGGTTTCGGCCACCTCGACATAGCGCGCGGGACCGCCTGTGCTGACGGGGATGTCTCGCAGAGACCAGAAGCTTTCCAGCTCGGCGCGCACTGTTTGCAGCGAGAGGAATTGGTCGCTGCGATCCTCATCGATCTCGCCCATCGGCATGGTCTCGATCAGGGTGATGTCCATCGCCCGCTCGTGGGCCCAGGAAATCAGCCGCGGAATCTCCGTTGCATTGTCGCGGGCCAGGGCCACGGCGTTGATCTTCACCTCCAGCCCGGCGGCCTGGGCCGCGGCGATCCCGCTCTGCACCAAGGCCAGGTCGCCCCCTCGGGTCAGCCGCGCGAAAAGATCCGGGTCAAGGGTGTCCATCGACACATTGATCCGCCGCACTCCGAGCGCGGCGAGGTTCTGGGCCATCGTCGCCAGGCGCGTCCCGTTGGTGGTCAGGGTCAGCTCATCCAGGGCGCCGGTGCGCAGATGCCGTGACAGGCTCTCGACCAGGGTCATCACCCCTTTGCGGACCAGCGGCTCGCCGCCGGTGAGGCGAATCTTGCGCACGCCGAGGCCCAAGAAAGCGGTGGCGATCCGGTCCAGTTCCTCGAGGGTGAGCACCTCGGCCTTGGGCAGGAAGCGCATGTGCTCGGCCATGCAATAGATGCAGCGCAGATCGCAACGGTCGGTGACCGAGACCCTCAGATAGGTGACGGCACGGCCAAACCCGTCGATCAGGCCTTGTTTGCGCGCTTGCGTCGATGGGGCGTCGTAGGGCGTCATGCTGGGAAGGAAGATAGGAGGATTTGGTTGTTGGCGACAGGGGCGGCCCCATCAGGCGCGCTGGAGGCGATTGTTCTGGCCGCCGGCGCCGGCGTCCGCTTCGGCGGCGCGAAGCTGACCGCGCCCTGGCGGGAGGGCCTTTTGATCGACGGAGCTCTGACCGCCGCCTTCGCCGCGCCGGTGCGCGCGGTCACCGTGGTCACCGGCGCCGACCCCAAGGTCGAAGGGGCCGCCCGGCGCTTCGCTCAGCGGCGCGAAGATGGCCGCCGTCTGCGCCTCGTCGCCGCCGCCGATCACGCGCAGGGCATGTCCGCGACCTTGCGCGCGGGCATCGCCAGTCTGGCGGACGATACGACCGGCGCCTTCGTCTTCCTGGGCGACATGCCACTTATCCCGGCGACGGTCCTGCACGTCCTCGCCAAGGCCCTCGCTGCCGGCGCCCTGGCCTCGGCCCCAGTCTTCGATGGCCAAAGAGGCCACCCCGTCCTCTTCGGCCGGGCGCTGTTCCAAGAACTCTGCGCCCTCGCCGGAGACACCGGCGCCCGCTCAGTTCTGGCATCCATCGGTGATCGCCTGGCCCTCGTTCAATCCCCCGATGCCGGGGTGCTCTTCGACATCGATACCCTCGCCGACCTGGGATTAGGCCCCGGCTGACTGGGCCTAGGCCTTCACCAGCGGCAAACTCGCGGTTGGCGTGCCGGTGATCGCCAAGAGGGCGTTGGCGACGGCGGGGGCGATAACCGGGGTGCCCGGTTCGCCCACGCCCGAAGGCTTGGCGGTCGACGGGAAGATGTAGGTCTCCACGTGGGGCGCCTCGTCGATGCGCAGGACGCGGTAGGTGTCGAAGTTCTTCTGGTCGACGACCCCGTCGGTGAGGGTGATCTGGCCAAACAGCGCCGCCGAGAGGCCAAGGCAAGTGCCGCCTTCCATTTGCGCGGCGACCTGATCGGGCGCGATCGCCGTGCCGCAGTCGATGGCGGTGACCACGCGCCCGACCTTTGGAACCCCGCCGTCCAGCTTCACCTCGGCGATCTGGGCGACCACCGAGCCGAAGCTCTCGTGGACCGCGACTCCCTGTGTCCAGCCGGCCGTTGGCGCGCCCCACCCAGCCTTCTCGACCGCCAGATTGAGCACGGCCATGTGGCGGTTGGCGCCGGCCTTTGCGTAGAGGCCTCGGCGATAATCAACCGGATCCTTGCCGGCCTTTCGCGCCAGCTGATCGACGGTGTGCTCCATGACGAAAGCCGTGTGCGTCGCCCCCACCGAGCGCCACCACAAGACCGGCGTGCCGGCGTCGGGCAGGGAAACCTGAGCGTCCACAACGGGGGTCGCCTTCAGATAGGGGGAGCCCATGACCCCTTCGACCGCCGTCTGGTCGAGGCCCCCGCCGCCCATGGGCGAGCCCTTCATGATCGACTGGGTGACAATTCGATGCCGCCACGTGGCCGGATAGCCGTCCGCGCCCAGGCTGACGCTGACCGCATGATGGGTCAGGGGCCGATAGTAACCACCGGTCATGTCGTCTTCGCGCGTCCACACCAACTTCACGGGCCGACCGCCGCCGACATGTTTGGCGATCTGAACGCATTCGGCCACGTAGTCGGACTGGAAGTTGGCCCTGCGGCCGAAAGAGCCGCCGGCGAAGAGGGTTTCGATCTCGATCGAGCCGGGCAGCGCGCCGACGATCTTGGCCGTGTTCAGCTGGTCGGCCGAGGGAATCTGCGAGCCAAAGGTCAGCTTGTTCCTGCCGCCGCCGATCTCGGCGACGCAGTTCATCGGCTCCATGGTGGCGTGGGCCAGGTAGGGGAAATCGTACAACGCCTCGACGATAGTCGCCCCGTTCGCTGCTCCCGGAACGCCCCGCGCTTCAATGACCTGCCATTTGGCGTCCCCGGTCGGCGTGAGTTTCCCAGACGCGGTGTCCCTGAAGCTGGCGGCGAGCGCGGCCGAGCCCCGGCTTTCCGCCCGGCTCAGATCCCAGTGGACTTTCACCGCGTCGCGGCCCTGGCGCGCCGCCCAGGTGCTGGTCGCGGTCACAGCGACGCCGCTGGGAATCTGGAACACATCGACGACGCCGGGAACCTTCCTGGCCGCGGTCGCATCGAAGCTGGCCGCCGTCGCCCCAAAGCGCGGCGGATGGGCGACCATGGCCACGAGCATGTTGGGCGCCCTGACATCCTGGGTAAACCGCGCGGTCCCGTTCGATTTGGCCGGCGAATCCTTGCGGCGCACCCGGTCGGTGCCGATCAGGGTGAAGGTCCTTGGATCCTTCAGCGTCGGCGTCGCCGGCGGCGTGATCTTGCCGGCATCGGCGACCAGGGCGCCAAAGCTCGCCGATTTTCCGGACGCATGGCCGACGACGCCGTCTTTCACCGTCACTTCGCCGACGGGGACCTTCCAGCGGCCGGCCGCGGCGGCGACCAGCATCGCCCGCGCCGCGGCGGCGGCATTGCGCATCTGCTCCCAGGAATTGGAGATCGCCGACGATCCGCCGGTGCCTTGAATGCCCATCCCCAGGTTGGCGTAAACCTTGGCTATGGCCGGCGCATGAACGACGGTCACCTTGTCCCAATCGGCGTCCAGCTCCTCGGCGGCGATGGCCGCCAAGCCGGTCGAGCTCCCTTGACCAAATTCTATGTGCTTGGAGACCACGGTCACCGCGCCGTCCGGGGCGATGCGAATGAACGGGCCAAAAGCGCCAAAAGCGCGATCGGCGCCCCCCATCGACAGCAGCGAGGCGGGCGAGCAGCCAACCAGCAAGGCACCGCCGGCCACCGCCGAGACGACGACAAATTCGCGGCGCGACGGCCCGGTTACGGAATCCGGCCTGACGGGGGCGTTCATGGCTTTCGTCTCCTCAGGCCGCGACGCCGGCGGCGTCCTTGATCGCGGCGCGAATACGCTGGTAGGCGCCGCAGCGGCAGATGTTGCCGCGCATGGCGGCGTCGATGTCGGCGTCGGCGGGCTTGGGAGTCTGGGCCAGCAGCGCGGCGGCCGACATGATCTGACCAGACTGGCAATAGCCGCATTGCGGCACGTCGCCCTTGATCCAGGCGACCTGCACGGGGTGCGTTCCGCCCAGGCCTTCGATAGTGGTGATCTTGACCCCGGCGAGGCTGCCGATCGGAGTCTGGCAGGACCGGATCGCCGCGCCGTTGGCGTGGACCGTGCAGGCGCCGCACTGGGCGATGCCGCAGCCATACTTGGTCCCGGTGAGGCCAAGTTCGTCGCGCAGCACCCACAAAAGCGGCGTATCCAGCGCGGACTGCACGCCGGCGCTGGCGCCATTTATATCGAGAGACATCGCCATTCAGTTCTCCCCGACGGTTTGGCTCGGCGAGGATAGGCTGCTTCCACGGTTCGTCAAAGCGTCCGTCGCCTCACAGGCCGAGCCGCGCTAGGTTGGCGCGCGCGGCGGCGGCCGGGCGTTTTGACGAGGCGCCGATGGAGGCCTTTCCGGCCTTTTTTCCCTTGGATGGGCGACGGGTGGTCATCGCCGGCGATGGCGAGGCGGCCGAAGCCAAGGCGCGTCTGTTCGAAGGATCGCCCGCTAAACTCATCCGCCTGACGGGGGCGGCGGCCGCAGAGCCCGGCGCCTATGCCGGGGCCGTGCTCGCGTTCGTGGCCAGTACCGACCCTGACTTCCGGGCTGTCGCCGCGGCCGCAGCCAAGGCCGCCAACGTGCCGGTGAACGTCGTAGACGATCCTAAGCTGTCGGACTTCCACACGCCGGCGATCATTGATCGCGGGCCGGTGGTGGCGGCGGTCGGCACAACCGGCGCCGCGCCTCTGCTGGCATCGCTTCTGCGCACCGAGATCGAAGCGCGGGTGCCGGCGGGAGCCGGGCGCGTGGCCGCGCTGCTGGGCCAACAACGCGCGGCGGTAAGCGAGGCCTTTCCCGACATCGCCGATCGGCGGGCGTTCGTTAGATCGATGCTCGAGGGTCCGGCGGCCGAAGCGGCCATGGCGGGCGACATGGCCGAGGCGTCACGCCTGCTGACGGCCGCGATCGCCGCCGGACTGCAGCCCGTGGGCAGAGTGAGCCTGATCGAAGCGACCGAGCATCCCGGACTGATCTGCCTGCGGGCCATGCGCACCCTGGCCGAGGCGGACGTCGTCGTCGCCGGACCGGCGGAAGAGGCCTTTGTCGCCCATCACGCCAGGCGCGACGCCCATCGCATGACGCCCAGCGAAGCCGACGCGGCGGCGCTGGCCGATCTTGCGCGCGCCGGGCGCCTGATCGCCGTCGTCACTAAGGGCGCGAACCCGCTTCTCGCCGCTGCGCTGGAAGCGGTGGGCGCTCCCCATGAGGTCTTCCGCCCCGCGCCGGCGCCATGAGCGTCCTGGACCCCGAAGATGTCGGCGCGATCATCTTGTCCCTGAAGGTGGCCGGGACCTCGATGGCGATCGGCCTGCCGATCGCCCTGGGGGTTGCCTACGCGCTGGCGCGCGGACGGTTTCCCGGCCGCGCCCTCTTGGATGCGCTGACCCATTTGCCGCTTGTCCTGCCGCCGGTTGCTACAGGATTCGCCCTGTTGGTGCTGTTCGGTCCGCGAGGACCGCTCGGACGGGCGCTCGAGGTCGTCGGTATCACAGTCGCCTTCCGCTGGACAGGAGCCGCGCTGGCCGCCGGGATCATGGCATTCCCCCTGATGGTGCGCCCGATCCGCCTTTCGATCGAAGCCATCGACCGCGAGGTCGACGAAGCGGCCCGAACCTTGGGGGCGGGGCCGCTAGTGCGCTTTTTCCGCATCACAACGCCGCTCGCGGCCCCAGGCCTGATCGCCGGGGCGGTGTTGGGTTTCGCCAAGGCTCTGGGTGAATTTGGGGCAACGATCACCTTTGTCGGAGCCATTCCCGGCGAGACCCTGACCCTGCCAACCGCCATTTATCAGGCGACCCAGGTTCCGGGGGCCGAGGACCAGGCGTTGGTCCTCTGCGCCATAGCCGCAGTGATCGCCATTGCCGCCGTGCTGGTTTCCGATCTGGTCAGCCGCCGCCTGACGCGCGGCCGCGAACAGGGCTGAAAGCGCGCCTCAGCTTTCCAGCGACCGACCGCGCGTTTCCGGCAGCAGCAGAGGCAAGGTGACGACGCTGAGGCCGGTGAAAATCACCGGGTACCATAGGCCCGAATAGATGTTGCCTGTCGCCGTAACGATCGCGAAGGCGCTCACCGGAACGAAGCCGCCCACCCAGCCGGTGCCGATGTGGTAGGGCAGCGACAGCGCGGTGTAGCGGATGCGCGTCGGGAACAACTCGACCAGCGCCGCGGCCATCGGACCATAAAGCGCGGTGGCGGCGACCACGAAGATCATCAGCACCCAGAACAACCCCCAGAAATCGACCCGCGCGGGATCGGCCCTGGCCGGATAGCCCGACTGGGCAAGTCCGGCCGCCAGCCGCCGGGCGACATCGGCGGAGACCGCCTTGCGCGCGGGCGCCGAAAGATGGCCCGCTTCGCTGGAGGCGATGACGAGGTCGCCGATCCGCACCCGCGCCACCGAGCCCGCGGGCGCCGCCCGATTGGCGTAGGACACCCCGGCGTTGGAAAGCGCGGTCTTGGCCAGATCGCAGGAGGTGGCGAAGTTCGCCTTGCCGAGAACGTCGAACTGCAGCGAGCAGCGCGCGGGGTCGGCGATGACAACCACCGGCCTGCGCTGCTGGGCGACCGCGAGCGCCGGGTTGGCCAGGCCGCTCATCAGATGGAAAGCCGGGAAAAAAGCCGCCAGCGCCAGGGCCATGCCTGACCACATCACCCACTTGCGGCCGACCTTGTCCGACAGCCAGCCGAAAAACACATAGAGCGGCGCGCTGGCCAGGGTGATGGCCAGCAACAGCCGGTTGGCGGTGGCCGGCTCGATGTTCATGAACCGCTGCAGAAACACCTGCACGGCGTAGAAGAAAATTGCGTACCAGGCCGCTCCCTGGGCGCACATGATGGCGACCAGCGCGACCAGCACCAGCTTCAGGTTTTTCCATTGGCCAAAGGCTTCGGCGTAGGGGGCGCGGGTCCGAGAGCCCGCCGCCTTCAGTCGCGCGAAGGGGGGACTTTCGGTCAGCTTCAGCCGCATCCAGATCGAGATCGCCAGCAGGCCGGCCGACAGCAGAAACGGCGCCCGCCAACCGGCGCCCCAGCCGGAGTCGGTGAAGCGGGCCTCGCCCATCGCAGTGCGTGTCGCCAGGATCACCGCCAGGGCGCCGACCAGTCCAAAGGCGGCGGAGGTCTGGATCCAACCGGTCATGGCGCCTCGCCTGCCGGCGGGCGCGTGTTCAGCCACATAGATGGCCGCCCCGCCATACTCGCCGCCAAGCGCGGTTCCCTGGATCACCCGCATCAGGATCAGCAGCAGCGGCGACACCGGTCCGGCCTGGGCGTAGGTCGGCAACAGGCCGATGGCGAATGTCGCCGCCCCCATCATGCTCACCGTGACCAGAAAAGCCCCCTTGCGGCCGACCCGGTCGCCGATGCGGCCAAAGATCAGCGCCCCGATCGGCCGGAAGAAGAATCCGGTCCCAAACAGAGCAAGGGCCGCGAGCAGACCCGAGGTCGTGTCGAGTTCGGCGAAAAAATTCTTGGCGATGACCGGCGCCAGGGCTCCGAAGACGAAAAAGTCATACCACTCGAACGTCGTCCCCGCCGCCGACGCGGCGATCACCATCCGCATGGAAGGCGGCGCGATTCCCGGCGCGGCGACCGAGGCCTGCGTCATGGCGCGGCTCGCCTCAAAACGCGTTTTCGCCGGTGATCGCGCGGCCAAGGATCAGGGCGTGGACGTCGTGAGCGCCTTCATAGGTATTGACTGTCTCCAGGTTCGCGGCGTGGCGCATGACGTGATATTCGCCCGAGATGCCGTTGCCGCCGTGGATGTCGCGCGCCGCCCTGGCGATCTCCAGGGCCTTGCCGCAGTTATTGCGTTTCATCAGGCTGATCGCTTCTGGAACCCAGGCGCCCTGGTCGAGCAGCCGTCCCAGCGCCAGCGCGCCTTCGTAGCCGAGCGCGATCTCGGTCATCATGTCGGCGAGCTTCTTTTGCACCAGCTGGCGCGCGCCCAACGGCCTGCCGAACACCTGGCGGCTCGCCACATAGTCCCGCGAAGCGTGCAAACAGAACTCGGCCGCGCCCATCGCTCCCCATGCGATGCCATATCGCGCCTTGTTGAGGCACGAGAACGGACCGCGAAGGCCGCCGACCCCCGGCAGCATGGCCTCCTCGGCCACGAAAACGTCGGTCAGCGAGATTTCCCCGGTGACCGAAGCGCGCAAGGACAGCTTGCCCTCGATTTTCGGCGTCGCCAGGCCGGGCGTTCCGCGTTCGACCAGGAACCCGCGAATGACTCCGTCCAGTTTGGCCCAGACCAGGGCGACATCGGCGACCGGCGCATTGGTGATCCAGGTTTTCGCCCCGTTGAGCACGAGACCGCCGTCGACCCTCTTCGCCGCCGTGCGCATCGAAGCAGGGTCGGAGCCGCCGTCCGCCTCGGTGAGACCAAAACAGCCGATGATTTCGCCCTTGGCCATCGGCGGAAGCCAGCGCCGGCGTTGAGCCTCCGAACCGAAGGCGTGGATGGGATACATCACCAGTGATGACTGAACGCTCATCGCCGAGCGATAGCCGCTGTCCACCGCCTCGATCTCGCGGGCGATCAGGCCGTAGGCCACGTGGCTGACGCCGGCGCAGCCATAGGTTTCCGGCAGGGTGGCGCCAAGAAAGCCCAGAGCGCCCATCTCGCTCATGATCTCGCGGTCGAACCGCTCCTGCGCATAGGCGCTGACCACCCGCGGCAAGAGCTTATCGCGGGCGTAGGCGCGCGCCGCCTCGCCGATCATCCGCTCGTCCTCGGTGAGCCTCGAAGTCAGGTCGAGGGGGTCGTCCCAACGGAAGGTCTGCGCGGGCGCGCCGGCGTCGAGAGCCATGGGTCAGATCCTTGTCTTCATCGGCCTTCTATCGCGCGCCGTGCGCGATTGGCAAAGCCGCGCCCGGCGGCGACGAGCCCACTTTCCTGCCTGGCGGCGCCCGCCAACCGCATCGGCAGCGCGGTCTTGCAGGAGGTGATCACGCTGACGGTGTTCGCGGCATTTTCGGTGACCTGTCTGGGCGAGCGGGTGACACTCAACCACCTGGTCGGCTTGCGCTGATCGCCCTTGGCGCATTGGTGGTCTTCAAGGGGCCGTTTCACTAGCGTAAGGCTGATGGCCGACGGCTAGCGAGGCGACGATCATGCACGGCCACAAACAGATCGGTCCTCAACGGTATCGCGAAACCTTCGGCCGCTATTACGAGGACTTCGTGGTTGGCGACATCTATGAACATAGGCCGGGCAAGACCGTGCTCGAATCCGACAACCACCTTTTCACCCTGCTGACGCTCAACACCCATCCGCTGCATTTCGACGCCGAATACGCCAGGGCAAGCGAGTTTGGGCGCAATCTGGTGGTCAGCACCTACACCCTGGCGCTTATCATCGGCATGAGCGTCAGCGACGTTTCGCAAAAGGCCATCGCCAACCTCGGCATGGACGAGGTGCGGTTCACCGCTCCGGTGTTCGCCGGCGACACGCTCTATGGCGAGAGCGAGGTCCTCGCCAAACGTCCATCAAAGAGCCGGCCGGGGCAGGGCATCGTGACCATCCGCTCAATTGGCAGGAACCAGCGCGGCGAAGCGGTCTGCAGCTTCAAGCGCGACATGTTGATCCCCGGCGCCGGTCAATCGGTTGAAGACCGGCTGGAGACCTATTGATGGCCGACTCGGCCGAAACGATCAGCGAAGCCGATGAACGCGCCTTACTCGACGCTGTCGCCCGGTGGCTGGACAAAAAGGTTGCGCCTGTCGCGGCCGCCCTCGAAGACGCCGACGAATATCCCGCCGAACTGGTCGCCGACATGTGCGAGATGGGCCTCTTCGGCGCGCTGATCGAACCGCGTTATGGCGGTCTTGGACTTTCGGCCCTGACCTACTCCAGGCTGGTTGCGCGGATTTCCGAAGAGTGGATGAGCCTGACAGGCTTCTTCAACAGCCATCTGATGATGGCCCTGATCGTGCAGAAATTCGGCAGCCAGAGGCAGAAGGATCACTGGCTGCCGCGGTTCGCCGCCGGAGAGTTGCGCGGCGGCCTGGCGCTGACGGAGCCTGGGGCGGGGACCGACCTGCAAGGCATCTCGACAACCGCCCGGCGTGACGGGGACGTCTACCGGATCAATGGCTCGAAGCTGTGGATCACCAACGCCATCGAGGGCGACGTCCTGGCGGTGCTGGTGAAGACGGACGCAGCCGCTCAGCCGCGCCACCGCGGCATGTCGATGCTGATCGCCCAGACCCGCGATCCGGCCACGGGCCAGATTCCGCCGGGCGTTCAGCGGGGCCGCAAGCTGCCAAAGCTCGGCTACCGCGGCATCGACACCGGTGAAATTGGTTTCGATGACTTTGCCTGTGATGCCGAACTGGGCCTGGTCGGCGGTGAAGAAGGCGGTGGTTTCCTGATGGCGACCGGTGGTCTGGAGATAGGGCGGGTCAACGTCGCCGCCCGGGGGGTCGGCATCGCCCGCCGGGCATTGAAAGAATCGGTCGCCTACGCCCAGACCCGCAAGACCATGGGCAAGCCCATCGGCGAACATCAGGCCATCCAGCTCAAGCTTGGCGAAATGGCTGCCAAAACGCGCGCCGCCGAGTTGCTCGTCGATGACGCGGCCCGGGCCTACGATCGGGGCGGCCGCGTCGACCTGGAGGCGGGAATGGCAAAGTGGTTCGCCACTGAGACGGCGTTCGAAGTGGCCACCGAAGCCATGCGCATCTTCGGGGCCAACGGCTATTCCAAGGAATATCCGATCGAGCGCCTGTACCGCGACGCCCCCCTGCTGATCATCGGCGAGGGCACCAATGAGATGCAGCGCATTATCATCGCGCGGCGTCTGATCGCCCGAAACCCGGTTTAGAGTTCGTCTTGGGAGCGCGCCGATCGCGGCCCTCGCCGGCCAGACTAGCCGCCGCGCGCGACGAACCAGCCGTTGCGAAAACCCTCGAGCGCCTTGCCGTAGGTGAACGGCGCGCCTTCCGGCGTCGTCAATCGACCGCCGGCGGCCTCGAGCACGGCATGGCCGGCGGCGGTGTCCCACTCCATGGTCGGCCCATGCCTTGGATAGATATCCGCCGCGCCCTCGGCGATGCGGACAAACTTGATCGAGGAATCCATCGGGACGTTTTTCGAAAAACCGTATTGCTCGCCGAGCGCGGCGAGGGTTTCCGCCTTCATCGTGTGGCTGATCAGGGCCAAGGCTTCGGCGCCGGGCCACGGGCGCACGCGCACCGGCTGATCGGGCTTTCCGTCCCTGCCGCGTTTGACCGCGCCGCCGGCCGTCGTGTGCCAGACCTCGCCGCTCGGCGGGGCGACGACAGCGCCAGCCACCGCGCGGCCGCTCTCGATCAGGGCGATGTTGACGGTGAAGTTCGGATCGCCGCGCACGAAGGCCTTTGTCCCATCGAGAGGATCGACCAGAAAGAACCGCGAAGCGATCGCGTCCGGCGTGCCATATTCACTGGCGTCTTCCTCCGAGATCACCGGAATGCCGTCGAATCTGTCCGCCAGACGCGCCAGGATCAGGCGCTCGGCGTGCCGGTCGGCGATGGTCACCGGACTTCGGTCGGCCTTCGCCTCGACAGCCACGCCAGTTCGCCACAGAGGCAGGATCAGGCGCGCGGCCTCGACGGCGATGTCGGCCAGTACGGCGCCGATACTGCCCGCGTCCAAGCTGGCGCGTTCGCCCATCCCTCGCTCCTCGACACCCGTCGATGCTTTGCCAGCGCGCCAAATCAGAGGAACACTGCCCCGTGATGACCGAAGACGCCCCAGACTCAGAATCGACAAATGCGGCGATCCCCCCTCCGGTGTCGCCTGAAACCTTGGCGGCCGTCATGGCGGCGCGGCTGTGCCACGATTTCATGAGCCCGGCCAGCGGCATTGTCGCGGGACTAGACCTGCTGAACGACCCGACGGCCAAGGACTTGCGGGCCGAAGCCATGGACCTGATCGCCGCAAGCGCGAGAAAGCTGATCGACAGCCTGACCTTTTACCGGATGGCTTTTGGCGCCGGGGGGGGCGCCGAACTGGTGGATGTCCGCGAAATCGAGGCGCTCGCCAGGGGGCTCTTCGCCCACGTGCGGCCCACCCTGGACTGGGCGGTCGGCGCCCCCCAGCTGCCGGCGATCGTGGCCAGGGCGCTACTCAACATGGTTCAGATCGCCGCGACCAGCCTGGCCGCGGGGGGAGTCGCCCGGGTGACGATCCAGAAAGAAGGGCGCTGGATCGCGCTGATCGTCGAGGCGAGCGGTCCGCGCGCCCGACTCTGGCCCGAAGTGCTAGCCGGCCTGCGCGGCCATCCGATGGGCGAAGGTCTCGCGGGACGGTGGGTCCAGGCCTATTATCTGCACGCGATGACCGCCGCCGCAGGCGCGGTGGTGGCGGCCGAACCGGGCGATGGCATCGTCACCATCACGGCCGCTTTTCCCCTGTAAGGTGCAAGGCCATCAGATGGGCGACAGCTTTTGAGCCGGCATCGTCGCGCGCGGCGAGGCGCCCGGCCACACGTTTGATTTCGTCCGAGGGTTTGTTTTGCGACAGCTTGGCGATGCCCTCGCAGCGTTCGATGGTCATCTCGTAGCCGACGATCGCCGCGAGCAGCGTTTCGAATTGATCGGAATCGAGCTTGTCGCGCGACCAGGGCCTCTTGGGCGCAAGTTTCGCTTCGAAGTGGGCGGAGAGATCATCGAGCAGATCGACGGTCTCCGCTGGGGCCAAAGGTCGGGTGGCGCCCTCGATTTCCGCGGAAAGGTAGTTCCATGTCGGGACCTGGTCCGCCGCGGAATACCAGTCGGGACTGATGTAGGCGTCCGGTCCAGTGACCACGGCGAGGGCGCGGCGGCTGGCGGCGAGCGCGGCCACCAGCGCATTGGCCCTCGAGAGGTGAAATCGCAGCCTGCCTGCTGCGATCAACACCGGCGCGTGAGCTATCAGCGGGCGCCCATCCCGCACCGCGATAATGATCGCCAATCCCCGCTCGCCGATCAGCTTTGATAGGGCGCCGGCGTCATGTTGCTGGAAGGTTGCTGCCGGATGCAAAAAGCGGCCCCCTGTTTTCAAGGAGACCGCTTCCTACGATATCTGCCGTCCGGCGGCCAGAAGCCGCCGTTCCCGATAAACCGGGTCGGCTAGTGGCCTTTCGCGTCGTCGGCCGTGTCGGTCACCGCGTGGCCGACGGAAGAGGTGTCCTTGCCGGCGCCGGCGACGGTGTTGCAAGCGGCGGTGGCGAGGCCGACGGCGATGACCGCCAGAATGATCAGATGGCGCATGGGCTTGGCTTCTCCGGTTGGCTGAAATTCGCGGACTAACAAACGCGGGAGCGAGTGCTTGGGTTCCGCCCGAATTCAAACGGACTTTGCCACGTCGGGTGTGGGAAAGACAAGCCGAGCCGTCAGGCCGCCCTCGGCGTTCGCGCAAAACGCCACCTCGCCTCGCAATTGGCGGGCAAAGGCGGTCATCAAGGTGCGGCCGACGCCAGCGCCGACCTCCGGGGCCGCGCCCCTTTGGCCGGTGTCGCTAATGATCAGCTCGGCCTCGGCGCCGTGAACCAGAAAACTGAGCTTCAGAGTGCCGCCGGTTTCGCCAAGTCCGTGTTTCTTGGCGTTGGTGATCGCCTCGACCGCGAACAGCGCCAGGGGCGCGAGGCGGTCGGGATCGATGATCAGCGTGTCGACCGCCAGTTCGGTGCGGATCGGACCACCCCGACCGGGCTCTCCGGTGACCAGTTGCGCAATCAGGTCTTCCAGAAAGTCGCGCAGGTCGACGCGTTTAAGATCCGCTCCCTGATAAAGCGCTCGGTAAATGAGGGCGAGCGCGGCTATGCGCTGGCGGGTGTCCGACATGGCTGCGCGGGCGGCCGGGTCGGTGAGAGCCCGTTGCTGCATGTTGAGCAGCGAACTGATCACCTGCAGATTATTTTTCACCCGGTGATGGATTTCCCGCATCAGCGAATCCTTCTGAGCGATCGATTGGGTCAGTTCAGCGTCTCTGGCGGCGATGGTCTGGGCCATGGCGTCGAGCGTCTCGGCCAGATCGCGAATCTCCGGCGGCGCGCTGCGGGCCTTGATCGGATGCACCGAGAAACGGCCCCGCCCATAAATGGCGGCAATTCGCTGCAGGTAGGCGATCCATCTGACCACCCCATGTTCGGCGGCCAACAGCACCGCGACGAGGGAAAGCACGAAGGCGATCAGCGGCAGAGCGAGATTGGACAGCGGGTTGAGCCACGCCCAGGCGACCAGTCCGCGCGAGGGCGCCGACAGAACCACATAGATGCTTTCGTCGATCAGCGGAGCCGAGCAGTACACGCGCAAGGCGCCGTTGCGATCGTCGCCGAACCACAGCGCCGAGCCGCTGCGCGCCGGTCCAGTGAGCCTGCCAGCCAAACTGGCGGGGAAAACGCCCCACTCGGTTGTCGAAAGCCACCGTCCCTGTCCGTCGGCGAGGGCTATTTCCGCGCCGTTCGGCAGGGAGCGATCGGATTTGTCCGGTCGAAGGCTGGCCAGGGTGACTACTGCGCTGAGGGCGCCATCGAAGGCCCCGCCAGCCGTCTGGGCGCGGACGCTAGCTAACAAACCCGGCTCATTGGAGTAGGCGGCGCCCGGGTCACTGGCAACGGTGATCGCGGCGCCGTGGGCGAGGGCGTAGAACCACGGTCGCGACCGCCTCGAAGCATCCGCGGGGACGTTGGCCGCGGCGCAGGCCACCCGTCCGATGGAGTCGAACCGGATCAGATTGGCGTAGCCCGGAATCCTGTCTCTGACTTCTGCCAGGCGAGGCGCGCATTGAAATCCGACCGAGTCAGGCGCCAGCGTCTCGAGAAGTACCCGTGCGCCCTCCATTCGCACCTTGGCGGTGGCTGCGCTGCGCTGTGCGGCCGCCTCCAGATCCATTCGCTGGTCCCGCGCTTCTCGTTGGAAGCTCAGGACCGACTGCACGACGCTGAGCAGCAATACGGGCACAAGGGCGAACGCCAGCGCTGCGCCCAAACGTACCCGGATGGTCGTCGACTGCTGACGACGCGCCCGCGCGGGCAGGCTCACCGAAGGGCGCTCAGACGCTCCGCGTCAGCCAGGATCGAGCCCATCGCTTCGCCGGCGGCGCCGCCATCGCGGCGATAGTCCCCGCGCACCAGGATAGCCTGCAAAGCGCGGCGCGCACGGCTGACGCGGCTCTTCACGGTTCCAACCGCGCAGCCACAGATTTCAGCGGCCTCTTCGTAGGCGAATCCGCCGGCGCCGACCAGGACCAACGCCTCCCGCTGTTCATTTGGCAGCATCCCCAGGCCCAGCCGAAGCTCATCGAGGGCGACGGGCGAAGAGGGGTCGTCGATAGCCACCAGGGTGCGTTCGGCGGCCTCCTGGTCGAGCTGGCTTTGCCGCCACGAACGCCGTTTTTCAGAGTAGAACTGGTTGCGTAAAATCATGAAGGTCCAGGCCTTCATGTTGGTGCCCATCTCGAAGCTGGCGCGAGCGTCCCAGGCTTTCATCATCGCGTCCTGAGCCAGATCGTCGGCCGCGGTCGGATCGCCGGTCAGGGTTCGTGCGAAGGCCCGCAGATGGGGAATCAAGGCAACCAGCTCGGCTTTGAACGCCGAGTCGCGCGCCAGGTCGGGCGCGTGATTGCTGCGGTCGGCCCCGGCCATCAGCCGTTGCCGCTCCCGGGCGTATCGCCGCGGCGCAGAATGTCGAGGAATTCCTCGGGCACCGGCTCATTGACCAGTTCATCGAACATCTGGCGAAGCTTGGCCCCGATCGCCTGCTGGCGCAATCGCGCTTCGTCGACGGCTGCCGGGCTTTTGGGCGGGTCGGTCATGATCGGGGGCTCGCAAAAATGCGCAGCGACCGAAGTCGCCGCGCAGCCGAGTTTCTTTGGTCTTTTCCAAGCTCCGCAACGCCTTCAGCGCGACTGGGTTCCTTGGCCGGCTCGGCTGAGCGAGAATTTCTGACCGGCGAAGGAACCAGGCGGCTTCGACAGCGTTGCCCTCAGCGACCGCACATTGAACGGCGCGCGCCGCCGCGCTAATCTGTGTCGGGTCTTCTCAACCGGGAGGGTTCATGAGTCTGTTAGCTCGGCTGGCGCCGCACCTTCCCTACATTCGGCGCTACGCGCGTGCGTTGACCGGCGATCAGACAACCGGCGATAATTATGTCCGGGTCGCGCTCGAGGCTCTCGCGGCCGGCGAGAGGTCCCTGGCAGCCGGATTGACCCCGCGCGTCGCGCTTTACCAAGTGTTCCATGCCATATGGTGCACGTCCGGGGCTCAACTGGAACCGCGCGACGATGATGAGGGCGCCCGGCCACGCGATCCCCGCCAACGACTGATGCGGATCGCGCCGCGGTCGCGGCAGGCGTTCCTGCTGACCGCGCTGGAGGGTTTCACGCCCAGTGAAGCGGCCCAGATCCTTTCGACGGATTTCGATGAAGTCGGGGCCCTGATTGCGGAAGCCCAAAGTGAAATCGACGCCGAACTCGCCACCAAGGTGCTGATTATCGAGGACGAGCCGGTAATTGCCGCCGACATCGAAGCCCTGGTCAAGGAGTTGGGCCATTCGGTTACCGATGTCGCGGCCACCAGGGAAGAGGCTGCACAGGCCGTGGCGCGGTCCGCCCCAGGCTTGGTGCTGGCCGATATCCAGCTTGCCGACGGTTCGTCCGGCATCGACGCGGTCAAGGACATCTTGGCCAACCTCGACGTGCCGGTGATCTTCATTACCGCGTTTCCAGAGCGTCTGTTGACCGGGGAGAGGCCCGAGCCGACCTTCCTGATCACCAAACCCTTTCAGCCTGAAACGGTGAAGGCGGCTATCGGCCAGGCTTTGTTTTTTCACCCGACGCGGCCTGCCGAAGCGACGAAGTCCGACCGCTTAGCCTCCTGACCGCGGAGAGGCGTGAAACGTGGCGGCCTCGCTGTGACTGACCGACGTTCGGCTATGCGCCCTTCCGAGGTCTCCCCAGCGCAACGCCCAGACGGCCAGTAAGGCCACGCACGCAAGCACCAGCGACCCCGATAATACCCAGATCATCGGAAGCCCTGATCGCCCCTGCCTGGCGCGGGTGGCGCTCGTCTCAACCGGTGGCGGGGTCGCCCCCATTTCGCAATCCTTCGACGGTGGTCAACGTCCAAACAACTCTTCCGGGCTGCGGCCGTTCCGCGCGCGCTATCCCGACGGGGGTCTTAGCGCGACCTCGGCGCAAGGTGGAAAATCACATCCACTCGCCGGCGCAGGGGCTTGTCTTGACCGGCCACGGTCTGCGCCCCCGCATCACCCGCAGCCGCGACCCTGATAGGCGCGCCTTTGAAACCCCGCGCGGCCAGCTCGCCGGTGACGGCGTCGGCCCGCTTCTTCGACAGCTCGAGATTGGCCTGGGGGTCTCCGGGCGCGTCCGCCAGACCGATAACTTCGACAGCACTGGCGGTGCAGCGCCTGGCGCGGGCGGCAGCGCTGGTGATGAGGGCGTCTGCCTCGTGGGTGATCACCGCGGAATCAGAAACAAAGTAGATCGAAACGGTGAAATCGGCGCACACCGGCGGCGCCTGGACCACCGGCCCTTTGGCAGCGCGAAAACTCTGACACCCGCTCATCAGCGTCGCCGCCGCAACGGTCGCGGCGGCGGCCGCGATCAATCTGGGCCATAGCGTCCGGTCGTCCATCACCACCACTCCCCTCGCCATTTGGATACAGGCGCCATTCAATAGTATATGGTGGGACCGCGAAAGTCCGGGCCGGGATCGCGGGGCTCGGTTAAGGTCGTAGTGGAACCGACGCGCCGGCGCCTTCGTTGTTCCACGGCACTTTGGTCAAGAGGCGGCGCGATGAAATCCTGGTTCGCAAGACGGTCCGACACCGCCGTTTCGGCGGATGGCTCAGATCAGTTGGAGGCCTACAAGGAAGGCCGCAGAGACGAACACGGCAGGCTAGACGAAGCGCCACGGCCCGCGGCTGACCGGTCAGCACTAAACGAAGCGTATGAACGCGGCCGCCGCGATGGGCGGGCCCGGCGCGGAGGATCGCCGTTGCTGGGCTTTCTCATTCTGGTGGTCGCGGTGATCGGCGGGATCATTATCTACCTGGCCATACGCAACGGGTCGTTCACCAGCGCCGGCGCGAGTGTCGACCGATCGATCTCGGCCACCGCACAGAGGGTCCAGGCCCCCATTCGCGGGGCGGCCGATAAGACCGGCAACGCGTTGCAGAACGCGGGTCAGACCCTGAAGAATCGCGCCGGTTCAGACCCGAACTGAAGGCGAAGGATTGCGGGGCTATTGAACGCGAGGCATCGGCGCCCGTGACGCTCGCCATCGCCCATCTGTCCGATATCCATTTCGGCGGGGAGAACGCGCCGGCGGTCAGCGGCGTGAACGATTGGCTCAGGGTCCGGGCGCCGGATCTGATAATCATCACCGGCGACATCACCGCGTTCGGCGCCCCGGCCGAGTTCAGGCGCGCCGCCGCCTGGGCCCAGGCCCTCACTGCGCCGTTTCTGATTACGCCCGGCAACCACGACACGCCCTATGCCGGATTGATCGAGCGGCTCTTCGATCCGTTCGGTCGCTATCAGCGCAGGTTCGGATCGGCCCGCGGTGTCCGGCTGTCGCGAGACGATCTCGAAGTGGCCGCGGTCAATACCGCGAGGGGCATGCAGTGGCGCTGGAACTGGTCAAAGGGCGCGATAAGCTCCAGCCAGGCCGAGGAGGCGCTTGAGGCTCTATCCAGCCGCCAGCCCGGCGCGCTGGGTCTGATCGCCTGCCACCACCCACTGGTCGAGATGATCGGCGGTCCGATGACCGGCAGGGTCAGGGGCGGCGAGGCCGCCGCCAAGCGGTTCTGCCAGGGCGGCGTCGATCTGATCTTGACCGGACACATCCACGCGCCGTTCGCCATGGCCTATCCCTATGGCGACGGCCAATCCTATGCGGTGGGCGCCAGCACGCTTTCGGTGCGCGAGCGCGGCGCGCCGGCGGGGTTCAATCTGATAGAGGCCAATGAAAGCGTCATAACGGTCACCGCGCAGGCGTGGACCGGGTCGGCGTTCGAAGTCTGGCGCACTTGGTCCCTGGACCGCAGGCAGGCGCCTTGACGGACTGACAAGGCGCGCAGACCCGCGCTCAGCGCTTTGGCAAGTCGCGCCCTTCCATGAAGGCCCTCACCGCGGTCCCCAGGTATCTTGGGTTACGCACGGCCAGGAAACCCGCCGCAACCGCCGTGGTGATGGCGACGACAGGCTTCTGGCGAACGAAGTTGAAGGCACGATCCAACGCCTTGGCCGGAGCGCCGGCGGTGGACGTGCGCCGCTTTGGCCGCGCCATCAGGCTCACCGCCAGGGCGACCACAATCAACAGAAACATGGCGCTGGCCGCGACGATGCCCGCCGCCCCCGCCCTGCCGACATAGGGTTCGACCAGGGCGAAGAGCGCGAAGGCCAGCGCCACGACGCATGTCGCCGCGGCGGCCGAAAATGCGGTCGCGGCGGCAAGGCCCAGAATCAGCCTGCGGATGATCACTTCGAGCGGTGGGAAAGCAACAGTCCGAGCAGCAGGCCGACTCCGAGGCCGGTCAGGGTCGCCGTCATCGGCCGCTCCTTGACCCTCTGAATGACATATCGTTGGGCCTCTTCCACCTGTTGGCCGGCGTTGTCGGTGTAAGCGCGGGTCTGGGCCCGCAGACTCTCCACGCCCTCCTTGAGCACCCGCTCGGCGGTGCGCGCTGCGTCAGAAATCGTCCGTTCCGCGGCGCTAATGGCGTCATTGAAGGCGCGCTGGCTGTGGTCGGCGGCGCTGTTGGCGGCCTTCTTGGCTTGGTTCGCCTCGTCGGCCGCGCGGTTCATGGTCTCGGCGGGCATCTTTTCACATCTCCGGGTGGCTGTACTTCACCATAGACGGTCGAGGTTGCGGCTCAAACGTCTTTAGCGCCGCTCGGTTCCGACCGGCTCCGGGCAGGCGTGAGTTTGAGTCCGGCGGGCGCGCGGCTTATGGTGGCGAGCGCCATGGTCGAACCCGTTCCCACCCCCGAGATCCACCCCGACGAGAAGCTCGCCATCGAGCAAGGTCGGGCGGCCTTGGCGCTTACCGCGGCGGTTATGGGCGAATTCGAATGGGACATCGCCGCCAACCTGTTCATTGTCAGTCCGCGGATGGCGGACATCACCGGGCTTGCGGTGGGGCCCATGGACGCCGAGGGAGGGGCCGCCGCGTACCGTTTCGTCCACCCAGATGACCTTGGCGCCCTGCAGGTCGAGGTCGAGGAGGGCCTCAACGGCGAGGGCCGGTACGAGGCGCGCTACCGAATGATCCGGCCAGATGACGGCCGCACATTGTGGATGTACAGCGCCGCCCTCGCCGTCGCGTCGCCGGAAGGACCGGTGCGGCGGGTGATCGGCGTGGTTCGCGACATTTCAACTCTCAAGACGCTGGAGGACGAACGCGAGGCGTTGGTGGCCGAACTTGACCATCGAGTGAAAAACGTCCTGGCGTCCGTCCAGTCGCTTGCCGCTCAATCGGCTCGCAAGACGGTGTCGCTCGATTCGTTTCTGAAAACGCTTCGCGGGCGACTGGACGCCATGGCGTCGGCGCACACTTTGCTCACCGCCACGCGCTGGCGAGGGGCCGAGATCGGCCACATCGCCGCCGCCGAACTGGGCGGCATCGCCTGTGGGCAGGCCCGCTGGCAGGGCCCGCCGATACTGCTCAATCCCCGCGCGACCAACGCCCTGACCTTGGCGCTGCACGAACTGGCCACCAACGCGGTCAAATATGGCGCGCTTTCCACCGAGCCGGGGCGGGTGGATGTCGCCTGGGCCGCATGCCCGGCCGGTGGTTTCGAACTCACCTGGATCGAGCGCGGCGGCCCGCCGGTGACCGCGCCGGTCCGCCATGGCTTCGGCTCGACATTGCTCGAACGTGTCACGGGGCGGGAGCTTGGCGGCAGCGTGGTCGTCGAATATCTGCCCGATGGGGTGCGGGCCGCGGTGCGCGCCGACGCATCGGCCCTGGCGGACACGCCGTCGTCGCCGACGGCGACCCTCGCGTCCGGGCGGTCGGCTGAGGCAATCGGGGCCTCGCGCGGCGAGCTCGGCGATCAGGACATTCGGGGCGTGCGGGTGTTGCTGGTCGAGGATTCAATCCTGTTGGCTCTGGAGCTGGAGGCCGGCCTGACCGAGGCTGGCGCGATCGTCGTCGGTTCAGCCGCCGATGTCGAAGAGGCGCGGGGCATGCTGTCGCTGGCGTTCGATGTCGCCGTGCTCGACGTCAACCTCAATGGCGAGATGGTCACACCCGTGGCGCAGGCCCTTGCAGCTAAACAGGTGCCGTTCATTTTCGCCACCGGCTATGGCGATACGGGCCTCGCCCCCGGAGGCTTCGACGCGCCGGTGGTCCGCAAACCCTACAACGTTCATCAGATAGCCGCCGCCCTGGTAACCGCGCTGGGCCGCTGAGGCCGCCGCCTCTGGCCAAGGGGCCGGCGTGGGGCTAGGCCACCACCCATGACATCCTACGTTTTTTCCGCCCCCGCCCAGCCGGCCGCGCCGGTGGTCGGAACCGACAAGCTGTTTCCAATCCGCCGCATCCTGTGCGTTGGCCGAAACTACGCCGCCCATCGTCGAGAGATGGGCGGGGACGATCGCGACCCGCCATTTTTTTTCGCCAAGCCGGCCGACGCCGTCGTTGAGCCAGGCATTTCTGTCGCCTATCCTGTCGCCACCGCGGACTTCCATCACGAGATCGAATTGGTCGTCGCCATCGGGTCGGGGGGAACCGATGTGGCCGTCGATGACGCGCTGCGCCTCATCTTCGGCTATGCGGTCGGCGTCGACCTCACCCGACGCGACCTGCAATCCGCGGCCAGGGCCAAGGGGCAGCCCTGGGAGGCCGCCAAGGGCTTCGACGCTTCCGCCCCGGTTTCCGCCATACGGCCCGCGCAAGGTCCGCCGCCGCAGGGTCGCATCGCCCTGAAGGTCAATGGGGTTATGCGCCAGGAGGCGCTGATCGCCGACATGATCTGGAATGTCGCCGAAATCGTCGCCCAGGCCTCTCGGCTGTGGCGCCTGGAGGCCGGCGACTTGATCTTCACCGGCACACCCGAGGGTGTCGGTCCGCTGGTTCGGGGCGACAGGGTTGAAGGCGAGATCGAGACTGTCGGCGCCTTGAATTTTGCCGTCGTCTGAGCCCGTGCCTGTCTCGCCCCACCTCCTGACCTTGCATTCCATGTGGCGCGCCACCGCTCCCTATCGGGTGCGAATTGGCTTGAACCTCAAGGGACTGGGCTTCGAGATCGCCCCGGTGAATCTCGCCGGCGGCGAACAGCGCGGGCAATCGTTTCGGCGGCTCAATAATCAGGCGCTCGTCCCGGCCCTTGAAACCGACCAGGGCGTGCTCACCCAGAGCCTGGCGATCCTCGAATGGCTGGAGGAAACCCATCCCGATCCGCCGCTGCTCCCGACAGATCCGTTCGCGCGCGCCTTGGTGCGAACCATGGCCCAGATCGTCGCCTGCGATATCCATCCGCTGAACAATCTGCGGGTCCTGCAGGCGCTCGGGGATTTGGGTCACCCTATGGGTTCGGATGAGCAGCGTGCGTGGGGTGCTCGATGGATTACCGAGGGTTTCGACGCCCTCGAGCCGATGGTCGCCCGGCACGGTGCGGGATTTGCGTTCGGCGATAGACCGACGATCGCCGACTGCTGCATCGCGCCGCAAATCTGGTCATCGAGCCGCTTCGGCGTCGACCTCGCGGCCTATCCCGCGCTCTCGGCAGTGGCGACGCACGCGTCGGCGCACCCTGCCTTCATCGCGGCCCATCCCGACAGGCAGCCGGACGCCGCCTGAGTTTTACGTGGGGGGCCTCGAAAAGGCTGGGCTGGCTGGCAAGTAAACGCGCCTTAACCCTCTTGCGTCACATCATCCCAACGCGGATGCGGCGATCGCATGGGAGGAGACACAGTTGATGGCGAGAGTGGCGCGGCCCACCGGTGCGGCGCTTGCCTGGAGGCTCTCGCGCCTGGCGTGGACAAATGCCGCCGTGGCGCGCGCCCGCGGCGTGCTGGTCGCCCTCGGAGGCGCTGCGCTGATACTCGCGCTGGCCAGCTACCATGCCGCGGATCCGAGCTTCGACGCTTCGGCCGCCAACCGGCCGCTTAACCTGCTGGGCGCATCGGGCGCCGCAGGCGCGGATGTCGCCATGCAGCTTCTTGGCCTGGCCGCCTGGGGCGTCGGCCTGATCATGGTCGCGCTCGGGCTCTCCCGCGCTTTTGATCGTCAGCCCGCGCTGGGCCGCCGGGATCTTCGGCTGCGCGCCAGCGTAGGCCTGTTGGGAGCGCTCGCTCTCGCCGGGGCGATGGCCGCGGCGACTCCACCCCTCGCATGGCCGCTTTCCGCCGGGTTGGGCGGCATGATTGGCGATAGCCTGTTGGCAGCGGCGGGTGGCCTGTTGCACCTGGCCAAGGCGCCCGGCGCGCGGGCAATCGCCGCCGGTGTGCTGACCGTGGCCGGATTGTCCGCCGTCGCCTTTGCGTGCGGACTGCGACGCCTGCTGGCCTCGCGCCCCAGGCCGAGGCTCGAGATCGCACCCCGCCAACGGCGGCCCGCCGTGACCGCGCCTGACGAGGATAAGCGCGCCGGCGTCGGAGAGGCGTTCTCACCGCCGCCGCTGTCGATCAAACAGCCAAAAGCCTCCGCCAAGGCGTCGGGGCGGGAGGAACGCGAAGTTCAGCGCAGCTTTCCCTTTGCCGAGCCGGGTGGATTCAAGCTGCCGGAACTGGCCATGCTCGCCAAGCCCAAACCGCGCGCTTCGGCCTTCGACGAAGAGGCCCTGCGCCAGAACGCGCGGCTGCTCGAGGGGGTGCTGGCTGAATTCGGCGTTCGCGGTCAGATCGATCAGATCCGCCCCGGACCGGTGGTTACCTTGTACGAACTGGTCCCCGCCCCCGGGGTGAAATCCGCCAGGGTGGTGGCTCTTTCGGACGATATCGCCCGGTCGATGAGCGTCGCGGCCTGCCGGGTAAGTGTGGTTCCGGGCCGCAATGCGATCGGCATCGAGCTGCCCAATGCGCGGCGCGAGACGGTCTATCTTCGGGATCTGCTGTCCAGCGCCGAATACGAGAAAGCCAGTCAGACCATACCGCTCGCTCTAGGCGAGACAATCGGCGGCGAGCCGTACATCGTCGACCTGGCCAAGATGCCCCACCTGCTGATCGCCGGCACCACGGGATCTGGCAAATCGGTGGGGGTCAACGCCATGATCCTTTCGATTCTCTATCGGCTCTCGCCCGATCAGTGCCGCTTCATCATGATCGATCCGAAGATGCTGGAGTTGTCGGTCTATCATGGCATTCCGCATCTGCTCGCGCCGGTGGTCACCGATCCCAAGAAGGCCATTGTCGCCCTGAAATGGACGGTCCGGGAGATGGAGGACCGCTATCGACGCATGTCGAAAATCGGCGTCCGCAACATTGGCGGCTACAACGAGCGAGCCAGCGAGGCGCTACGACGGGGCGAGCACTTCGTGCGGACCGTCCAGACCGGCTTCGACGAGCAGGGAAGGCCGATCTATGAGGAAGAAAAGTTGCGTCCCGAGCCGATGCCCTATCTGGTGGTGGTCATCGATGAAGTCGCCGACCTGATGATGGTGGCGGGCAAGGATATCGAGGGCGCGGTCCAGCGCCTTGCCCAGATGGCGCGGGCGGCCGGCATTCATCTGATCATGGCAACGCAACGTCCGTCGGTCGATGTGATCACCGGCACCATCAAAGCCAACTTCCCCACCCGGATCGGCTTTCAGGTCACCTCGAAGATCGACTCACGGACGATCATGGGCGAACAGGGCGCCGAACAGCTGCTCGGCCAGGGCGACATGCTCTACATGGCCGGCGGCGGCAGGATCACCCGCCTGCACGGTCCGTTCGTCTCCGATGCCGAAGTGGAGACGGTGGCCAAATTCCTGCGCGACCAGGGCGAACCGCAATACCTCGATCAGGTCACCGCCTCCGCGGAAGAAGACGATGATGAAACGGCGGCGGACGCCGCCGAGGGCGGAGCCGGAGAGCTTTATGACCAGGCCGTCGCCGTGGTCACGGGCGATCGCAAGGCCTCCACCAGCTACATTCAACGCCGCCTGCAGATCGGCTATAACCGCGCCGCGTCGCTCATCGAGCGCATGGAGCGGGAAGGCGTGGTCAGCGCCGCCAATCATGCCGGCAAGCGGGACATCCTCGTGGGACCCCCGCCCTGAGGCTTAAGGACGGCCGACGCAAAATCGCCGATATCGGCGGCGAAGAAGACACGATGGGTGCAAGAGCGATTACGCGACGCCGGACCCTGGCGGGTCTGGCGCTGGCCGCCATGGCCAAGGGCGCCGCCGCGACCCAGCCGTCGCCGGCTCTGTCGGAACAGGACCGCGCGCTAGTGGCAAAGGCGAGCGCCTATTTGCAAACGCTTAGCAGCGCCAAGGGACGTTTCGTGCAGACCGACGCGCGTGGTGTGGTCAGCCAGGGTAGTTTCTACCTCCAGCGTCCGGGTAAGGCGCGATTTGCCTATGATCCACCCTCGGGCCTGGTGATCGCCTCCAATGGCAAGGTGGTCAACATCCTCAATACGCGCCTGCGCACCTTCGCGAGCTACTACCTGAAACTCACCCCCCTGGCCCTGTTTCTGGCGCGCGATATGCGCCTCGACCAGGGCGTCGCCGTCAGCAAAGTGACCCACTTGGCCGATGGTTTTTCGATCGTCGCCAGCGATGCGCGCAAGCAGGCCGAAGGCAAGATCACCCTCGATTTCGCCGAGGCGCCCATCCGCCTGGTCGGATGGACGGCGACCGACGCCCAGGGCGGCGCGACGCGTGTTCGCCTCGTCGACTTCGCTCCGACCGGCCCTCTGGATCACAAGCTGTTCGAGCTTGCCAATCCCAGGTACGTCTCGGCGCCCGTCACCTGATCGCATGCGCCTCCGCGTCGCCTCATGGAACGTCAATTCAGTGCGGCTGCGGGCCGACCAGATCACGCGGTTCGTCACCGAGCAGGCGATCGACGTTCTTTGCCTGCAGGAGATCAAGTGCCGCGAAAGCGAATTTCCCGTCCAGGCGCTCGCCCAGGCCGGCCTGCATCATCTGCGCATCCGCGGCCAAAAGGGCTGGCACGGCGTCGCCATCGCCTCGCGCCTGCCGATCGAGGATGTCGCCCCGCTCGAGGCCTGTCGCGAGGGCCATGCCCGATGCGTGGGGGCCAGGATCGCCGGGGTGGAAATCCATAACTTCTACGTTCCCGCGGGCGGGGATACGCCAGACCCCGTGGTCAACGCCAAGTTCGCCCACAAGCTGGATTTCTACGCCCGTCTGACCGACCAGTTCAGCCGCCGCGATCCCACATCGCCGCTGGTCCTGGCCGGCGATCTCAACGTCGCCCCGGGAGATAATGACGTCTGGAACCACAAGTTCATGTCGAAGGTGATCAGCCATACGCCCGTGGAAGTCGCGGCCATGGGCGCCCTGAGGGCCAGTCTCGGCTTCATCGACCTGGCGCGTGAAGCAACCCCAGAGCCGACCCGGCTGTTTTCATGGTGGAGTTACCGGGCTGTCGACTTTCGACAATCCAATCGCGGCCTTCGTCTCGATCATATCTGGGTAACGCCGGGCCTGCGCACGGCTGCGTTTCACAATGGCGCGGCTAGCGCCCGGGTCCACGACGATGCGCGCGGCTGGGAACGCCCCAGCGACCACGCCCCGGTTTCCGCCGATCTCGTCCTCTAAGGCTCACGGAGCGAGCCGGTAGCCCCCCGGTTCAGTCAGCAGCAAGCGGACATTTGAGGGATCTGGCTCGATCTTCTGGCGCAGCCGATAGACGTGGGTCTCCAGGGTGTGGGTGGTTACGCCGGCGTTGTAGCCCCAGACCTCGGTCAGCAACTCTTCGCGAGACACCGCCTTCGCGCCGGCTCGATAGAGGTATTTGAGGATATTGGTTTCCTTGTCGGTAAGGCGGAGCTTCTTGCCCCTGGCGTCGACAAGCACTTTGCCGGCGGGCCGAAAGTCGTAGGGGCCTATGCGAAACACCGCGCCTTCCGACTGTTCATGGCTGCGCATGTGGGCGCGGATGCGCGCCAGCAGAACCGCTAGTCTGAAAGGCTTGGTCACATAGTCGTTGGCGCCGGAGTCCAGGCCCAGAACGGCATCGGCGTCGCTGACGGCCGCGGTCAGCATCAACACCGGCGAAGCCAGGCCGGCCTCGCGAAGCCGAAGGCAGGCCTCGCGGCCATTCATGTCGGGAAGATCGATGTCCAGGAGGACTATGTCCGGGTGGTGCTCGAGGGCAAGTCGCACGCCGTCACCCGCCGTGGCCGCTCCGATTGCTGAGAATTCGCCCTCCAGTTCGAGCTGCTCACTCAACCCCTCGCGTAGATCGGCATCGTCGTCGATTATCAGGATGATCTTGCGTTGCGCCATGGAGGCGAACATGCACCGCTTCCCTGGCGAACGCCACGCGCACGGCGAGGGGGCGCCACAGATGATTTTTACCGCCTACGCAGATGGCAGGTTCGATCTCGCCGGGCAGACGGTCAGGTGCGCCGTCGGAGCGGCGGGCGTCGTCGCCGCCTCCGACAAGCGGGAAGGCGATGGCGCATCGCCGGCGGGCGTCTGGCCTCTGCGTGAACTCTTCTATCGCCCCGACCGTGGGCCAGCGCCGCCGACCGCGCTCCCCGCCTATGCGCTGGCGCACGACCAGGGCTGGTGCGATGACCCGGGCGACGAGGGCTACAACCGCAAGGTCGCCTTGCCTTACCCGGCCCGGTGCGAGTCTCTGTGGCGCGAGGATGGCCTCTACGACCTGATCGTTCTCCTGGGCTACAATGATCGGCCCGTGGTCAAGGGCGCCGGTTCGGCGATATTTCTGCACATCGCCCAGGATGACTTCGCCCCGACACAGGGATGTGTCGCCTTGAGCCGCGAGGCGATGCATAGGCTGCTGGCCATCGCCGCGCTTGGCGACGCCTTGGCGATATCCCTCGCGGGGGCCTACCCCTGATGGCCGCCGCGCGTTCCGAACAGGGCCGACCCGATTCTCACCGACGTCGCACCCAGCCTGACCGCGGTCTCGAAATCATCGCTCATGCCCATGGAGAGCTTCGAGACCCCATTGCGTGCGGCTATCTTTGCCAACAGCGCAAAATGGGGACCGGCGGGCTCGGCCATGGGCGGAATGCACATCAGTCCGGCAAGGCTCAGATCCAGCTCCCGTCGACATTGGTTGATCAGAGCGTCGGCATCGACCGGAAGCACCCCGCTTTTCTGCGGCTCCTCGCCGGTGTTGACCTGCACATAGACTTGCGGAGCTCGGCCAAGCCTTTGAATTTCGGCCGCAAGCACGTGAGCCAGGCGGGGCCGGTCAAGCGTTTCAATGACGTCGAAAAAAGCTACGGCTTCGCGGGCCTTATTGGTCTGCAGCGGGCCAATGAGGCGCAGCTCGAGGCCGTCGCGCCGACCCTCCCAGCGCTCGCGCGCCTCGTCGAGCCGGTTCTCGCCGAAGGTGCGCTGGCCGGCGGCGAGAACCTTGGCCACGCGTTCCCATGGCTGTTGTTTGGAAACCGCCGTCAGGGTGACGGCCTCAAGGGGGCGAGCGGCCGCCGTGCAGGCGCGCGCGATCCGCGCCAAAATCTCGGCTCTGGCGGCTGCGGGATCACAGTTCGGCGATGTCATTGAAAGAGCCGGGGATCGAGACGCTTTGGCGGTGGGCGCGGACGCTAGAGCGCCGGGTGGTGCGAGGAAAGCCCTTACCAGCGCTGTTGTTCTTCACCGATCCTCACCGCACGCCCGACCCCCAAGCGATTGTCGCCCGCATGCCCAGGGGCTCAGGCGTGGTCTATCGCGCCTTCGGCTCACCGGACGCCGTATGGCGCGGCGCGGCCCTGGCCAGGGTGGCGAGGCGGCGAGGGGTGTTTTTTCTGGTCGGGGCCGACGCGGGACTGGCGCGGCGGCTGCGCGCTGATGGGCTGCATCTTCCGGAGAGGATGGCCGGGCGCCCCGGCGATATCCGGGCCTTGGCCAGGCGGTTCCTGATTACCACCGCAGCCCACAGCCTGCCCGCCGCGATCAAGGCGCGCCGCTGCGGGGTCGGCGCGGTGGTGGTATCGATGGTCTTTGCCAGTGAAAGCCATCCCGGCGCGCGCGCGATGGGGCGCCTCGCCTTCGCCTCTCTCGTTCGGAGTTCCGGCGCGGCGGTTTACGCTCTGGGCGGCGTTAACGTGAAGACGGCGCGCGGGCTGCGTCCTACCGGCGCCGTCGGCTTGGCTGCAATCGGCGCGTTCGGGGCCTAGAATTTAAAAGTCGTCTCCAGACGCACCCGCGGAGGCGGCGCCAAGGGCTGGCCGCCCGGAGCGATCTGGACCTGGTCTTCGCCGAGGCTCACCGCCCCGCCGATATGCAGGCGCGGGGTAAGGCGATAAAAAACCCCGGGCTGCACATCCTGGAACACCACGCCTCGATCCGTCCTTTGTTCCATGTCGAACTTAAGACCCCAACGCGCCTTGCGGGCGTCCCACTCAAGCGTGCGGTGCGATGTAGCGGGGCTGGCGGATCTGGCCTGGGCGACGAAGTCTTCGGTAAGCGTGCGTGATGGGGCCTGTTGCGCCCACGCCCCGTGCGCCGCCGCCACAAGGGCGAACGCAGAAAAGACCGCCACCGTTTTCCCAGCCGGCGTCATCTTAAGGGCCATGGTCCCAGCCGCCGGGCGCACCAAGATCGGTTCACCCAAGCCATCTTGATCACGATTAGGGAGCTAGGATGGCCAAGGTCAACCGCGCGGGCCCAGATTCTCGCAGGCTGGCGCAGATTCGAGTCAGGTCTGTGGCCAGGGCGCCACGCGAATCCTGTTTGGCTACGCGGCCGTGATGTTATAGACGCAGTCGCTGGCGGGGCGATCGCGTGGCCTAGCGGTCTGCGCTTCATTTGGAAAGACGCGTGAAGTCGATGAGCATGCGAGTAGGGCGTGAGTGGAAATTTCGTGGGATGAGGCTCGCCGCGCTTGGCCTGGGCCTGGTGGCCCTGACGGCCTGCGGCGGACGCGGCGCCCACCCGATGGGCGGCGCGCGCAGCGCCAGAGCCGCCCAGGCCGGAACTATCGGTGTCAACGGCTATCTGTGGCGCGCGACATTGGACACCCTGGCTTTCATGCCTTTGCAGTCGGCCGATCCCTTTGGCGGCCTGGTGCTCACCGATTGGTACATCAATCCCGAAAAGCCCGACGAACGCTTCAAATGCACCGTCTATATCCTCGATTCGCGTCTGCGAGCCGACGGGCTGAACGTTACGGTGTTCAAGGAAGTGAGCAACGGCGCGGGAGGCTGGGTGGCTTCGCCGACAACCGCCCAAACCGCGACCGACATTGAAAACGCCATCCTGACCAAAGCCCGCCAGCTGCGGCTGTCCAATCTGCGGGGCTAGTGGGCCGCACGCAGCTGATGGTTCGATACGATCCCAGAGAGATCGAGCCCAAATGGCGGGCGGCGTGGGCGGCTAGTGGAATATTTCGCGCGGAAAATCAATCAGATAAGCCGAAATACTACGTCCTTGAAATGTTCCCATACCCCTCGGGACGCCTGCATGTCGGACACGCGCGGAACTATGCCATGGGGGACGTGGTCGCCCGGTTCAAGCGCGCTCGCGGCTACAATGTCCTGCATCCCATGGGATGGGACGCCTTCGGACTGCCGGCCGAAAACGCCGCCGCCGAACGCGGCATCGATCCCGCCGCCTGGACACGCGCCAACATCGAGGTGATGCGCGAAGAGCTGATGCGGCTGGGACTGTCGATCGACTGGTCGCGAGAGTTCGCCACCTGCGATCCCGACTATTATGGGGCGGAGCAAGCCTGGTTTTTGGACCTCTGGCGCCGCGGTCTCGTCTATCGCAAGCAGGGGTGGGTCAACTGGGACCCTGTCGACATGACCGTGCTCGCCAATGAGCAGGTCATCGAGGGGCTTGGCTGGCGTTCGGGCGCGCCGGTGGAGCGCCGAAAACTCACTCAGTGGTTCCTTCGCATAACCGACTACGCCGACGAACTTCTCGCCGGTCTCGCCGGTCTGGACCGTTGGCCGAGCAAGGTTCGGGTAATGCAGGAAAAGTGGATCGGCAAATCCGAGGGACTGGAACTTACCTTCCGGTTTGATGGGACCCCGCCACCCGGTTTCGAGAGTGGTGTGAAGGTCTTCACCACGCGCCCCGATACGCTGTACGGCGCCAGCTTCGTCGCCATCGCGCCCGACCATCCCCTGGCGGCCCGGTTGGCCGCAGACAATCCTGCCGTCGCCAGCTTCCTGGCTATCTGCCGAAAGGGCGGGACGTCGGAAGCGCAGATCGAAACAGCCGAGAAGCTGGGCTTGGATACGGGCCTCAAGGTTCGACATCCATTTGCTTCCGCTCGGGAAATAGCTGTTTGGGTGGCCAACTTCGTGCTTATGGAGTACGGCGCGGGGGCAATCTTTGGATGCCCGGCTCATGATCAAAGAGACCTGGATTTTGCCCGCAAGTATCATCTGCCCGTGCTGACGGTCGTGGCGCCGCCGGGCGCCGACGCATTGTTTCACGTGAAACACGAGGCTTACGTCGGAGATGGCCGCATCGTTAACTCGGGTTTTCTTGATGGACTGGACGTCGGAGCCGCCAAAGTCGCGGCGATCGACCGGGCGGAAACCATCGGCGTGGGAAAGCGCGTCACCGTCTACCGGTTGAGGGATTGGGGCGTTTCGAGGCAGAGAGGGTGGGGGCCGCCCATTCCCTTCATCCATTGCGCGGATTGCGGCATCGTCGGCGTTCCCGTCGAACAACTGCCGGTCCGCCTGCCGGACGAAATGGACTTCAGCCAGCCGGGGAGTCCCCTGGTCCGGCACCCGACGTGGAAACATACGATCTGTCCCACCTGTGGCGGCCCGGCCGAGCGGGAGACCGACACCCTCGATACCTTTGTCGATTCCGCCTGGTATTTTGCCCGCTTCGCCAATCCGGCTTATCCCGAGCCGATTGATAAGGCCGCGGCGGACTACTGGTTGCCGGTCGATCAGTATATCGGCGGAATCGAGCATGCGGTGCTGCACCTGCTCTACGCGCGCTTTATCACGCGGGCGCTCCGCGATGACGGTTTGCTCGCGGTGTCGGAACCCATCGAAGGCCTCTTCACCCAGGGCATGGTGACCCACGAGACGTATCGCCGACAGAATGGCGATTGGGTTGAGCCGCGGACGGTGGAAATTTCCGAGGAGGGGGCCACGCGCCGAGCCAGGCTGAAAGAAACCGGGGAGCCGGTGGTGATTGGCGAAGTCGAAAAGATGTCCAAATCCAAGCGCAATGTCGTGGCCCCGGAGGATATCGCCGACATTTACGGCGTCGACGCGGCGCGACTGTTCGTGCTCTCCGACTCCCCCCCGGAGCGCGACGTCCAGTGGACCAGCGCGGGCCTTGAGGGCGCCTCGCGGTTGGTCAACCGCGTGTGGAACGCGTTCGAACCGATCGACGGTCTGGAAAAGGGAACAATTGACCAAGCGGCGGCCGCGGATCTTCGTCGTGCGACCCATCGGACGATCAAGGCGGTGACCGAGGCGATTGAATCATTCCGTTTCAACAGCGCCGTGGCCCGCATCCACGAATTCGTCAAAGTCTTGCGAGCGTCACCGATCATGCACGAAACGCGGCATGAAGCCCTGTCCGCCTTGGCGCGGTTGATCGCCCCGTTCGCGCCCCATCTGGGGGAGGAGTGCTGGCGCCGGCTGGGCGAGGCGGATATGGTCGCGCAGGCGCCGTGGCCCGCCTACGATCCCGCCTGGTCTGACGACGAGGAAAAAATCCTGCCGGTTCAGATCAATGGCAGGCTTCGGGGAGAGGTTCGGGCTCCCTCCGGCGCGTCGGAAATAGAGGTCGAAAAGCTCGTGCTCGGCGATCCGGACATCATCCGTCGCCTTGAAGGCCTGACCTTGAAGAAGGTCATCGTGGTGAAGGATCGGATCGTCAACCTGGTGGCGGGATAGGGATGCGGGGCTCGTCCAGACTTCATGCCGTTCGTCTTTTCGCGGTGGTGATCCTCGCCGCGAGCCTTCCGGGCTGCGGATTCACCCCCCTCTATGGGGTTCCTGGCGTTTCAGCGGGCCTCTCCCGTATAGATGTCGTGGCGCCCGATGGACGCGTCGGTTTCCTCATCCGGGAGAATCTGGACGACGCCCTTGGTCATGACAAGGCCGCGCAGCCTGCTTGGCGGTTGCAGATGACCGTTGTCCAGACGCGGGATGCGCGCGGCCTTCAGGTCAACGACGTCGCCGAGCGCTACGAACTCGGCCTGACGGTCAGGTATACGCTTTCGAGCATCGCAGGTGGCCGTGTCGTCCATTCCGGCTCGGTGAGCACCGCGGTCAGCTATGACTCAGCCGATTCGCCCTACGCGGGCATAGCGGCGCGCCAGGACAGCCAGCAGCGCGCCGCTTCGGACGCGGCCCGCAGGATTCAGCTGGATCTGGCGGCGTGGATGGCCCACGGCTCAAAACCAGATTCTCAGTCGTGAAATGATTCTTTCCAGGCGACCGGAGATCGAGCGCTTCCTCGCAGCGCCTGGTCCCGATGTTCGGGCCGCCCTGATCTACGGACGGGACCCCGCGATCGCGCGCGAACGCGCCGACGCTTTGGCGAAACGGGTGACGGCGCGGCCCGATGATCCCTTCGATGTGGCCCTGGTCGCCGAAGATGACATTGACGATGGTCGGCTAGAAGACGAACTGGCGGCGATCTCCCTGATGGGGGGGCGCCGGCTTGTGCGCGTGAGCTTGTCAGGGGATCGCGGGCCGGTTGATCGCAGAACCGCCCAGGCGCTCGACGGCCATCTGGCCGGCCGGTTCAACCCGGACGCCTTCCTGCTGATCCAGGCCGCGGGGCTGTCGAAGGATTCGGCCGTGCGCAAGCTGGCGGAAAAGGCCCCCGCCTGCACGGTCATTCCTTGCTACGAGGATGAACCGGGGGATCTCGCGCGCCTGACGCGAGATTCCCTAGCGGCGGAAAAGGTCGGGTTGTCCTCAGACGCTCTTGAGCTTTTCGTTTCGCGGCTGCCCAGGGAACGCGGCGTCGCTCGGCGTGAAATCGAACGGCTCGTTCTGTTTCTGAACCCCGGCAGCGGCCTCTCGGCCGGCGCGAAGGAGCTGGAGCAATTTCTGGGAGTCGAGCCTCAGACTTCGCTGGCGGAGGCGGCTGCAGACGCATTCGGCGCGCGTCTGCGGCGCGCCTACGAAGGCCTGCGACGGGCGGCCCAGGAGGGGGAGGGGGGGCCCGCGGCGGTGCGTGCGCTCGGCGCGCACCTCTTACGCCTTCGCAGACTGCTTACCTACCAGCAGGGCGGCATGGCGCTGGCGGCGGCGATCAAGGCCGCCGGGGTGTTCTGGAAGGACGAAAAAGAAGTCCTGCGCCAGGCGCGCGTGTGGACGCTCTTGGAGCTTGATCGCCTCCAGCCGCAACTACTCGGCGCCGACCGGGCCTGCAAACAGACCGGCTCGCCGAGCCGGCTGATCGCCGAACATCTCGCTCTCAGCGTCGCGGGGTGGGCGCGCAGGTTGGGACTTTAGCGGCGGCCGTCCCTTTGATCAGTGGGCTCCGCGCATCAACCGACGGCACACTTCGTCGAGCTGATCCAGGGACTTGTAGCCAATCCTTAACTCTCCGCCGCCTCCAGCGTGTAGAATTTCAACGGTGAGGCCAAGGCTATCACTAAGATCGTTTTCCAGCGCGCGCGTATCGGCGTCCTTGATGGCGGGGCGGCGTTTGCGAGGCTTGCCTGATGCGTCGCCTTCGATCGATCGGCGTACCAACGCCTCGGTCTGACGAACGCTGAGCCCTCGCGCAATCGTCTGCGCCGCAAACTCTACAGCCTGATCGGCCCCCAATAGCGCGCGGGCGTGGCCCGCGGTGATACGGCCTGCTTCGAGATGCTCGCGCACCGGCTCGGGCAGGCGAAGCAGCCGCAGGGTATTGGCGACATGGCTTCGGCTCTTGCCGACAATGCTGGCGATGGCCTCCTGAGGACGGGAAAATCGCGCGATCATTGCCTCATAGCCCCGCGCCTCTTCGATGGCGTTCAGATCGGCGCGCTGGATGTTCTCTATCAGGGAGATTTCCATGACTGCGAGGTCGTCGAGATCGCGCACCAGCGCTGGGATGGCCTTCAATCCCGCCTGCAGGGCCGCTCGCCATCGCCGTTCGCCGGCGACGATCTGATATTGGCCATCGGACTGCGCAACCGGCCGCACCAGGATCGGCTGCAGGACACCGCGCTCGATAATCGAGGCTGTGAGTTCGTCCATCTGCTCGGGGTCGAAGGCCCGCCTCGGCTGCCCTGGATTGCGAGCGATCAGCTCGATGGGAATTTCAAGGGCCCCGGCCGCCCGCCGCGCCTCCGGTGTCGATGCGCCTTGAGCCTCCTCGAGCAGCGCCGACAAACCTCGGCCCAGACCTCTGCGGATTTCAGTCATCCCCGTCCCCTTGAGATGGCGCGGCTGGCCCTCGATAGGTCCGCTCGCGTCCGATCAGTTCCTTCGCCAGCTTCAGATAGGCCTGGCTGCCGGCGCACTTCAGGTCGTAGATCAGCGCGGGTTTTCCGAACGACGGCGCCTCCGAAACCCGCACGTTGCGCGGTATCATCGTCTGATAGACACGCTCGCCGAGGTGCTCGCGCACGTCCTTGGCAACCTGGGCCGAGAGGCTGTTGCGCCGATCGTACATGGTCAGAACCACGCCCTGGATCTCCAGGCGCGGGTTGAGGCTGGCGCGAACGAGCTCCACGGTGCGTAACAGCTGGGTGAGGCCCTCGAGGGCGAAGAATTCGCACTGCAGCGGCACCAGCACGGCGTCGGCCGCGGTCATGGCGTTGACGGTGAGCAGGTTCAGAGACGGCGGGCAATCAATCAGTACGTAGCTGTAGGCGCTTTGCGCGCGCAAAGGCGCCAGGGCATCGCGCAGCTTGAACGAGCGGCGCGGCCGCAGCCCCAGTTCCAACTCGACGCCGGACAGATCGGCTTCGGCCGCCAGAAGACTGAGGCCCGGCACGGCCGTGGATATCGCCGCCTCGGCGACAGGAAAATCCTCCATCAGCACGTCGTAAAGCGTTCGGGGGCGCGCGTGACGGGGCACGCCCAGGCCCGTGGACGCGTTGCCCTGGGGATCGGAATCGATCAGCAAAACCCGTTCGCCGATGGCCGCCAGGGCGGTGCCCAGATTGATCGCGGTCGTCGTCTTCCCCACTCCCCCCTTCTGGTTGGCGATGACGATGATGCGCATCGGCGGGCGCGGGCTAGGCAAGCGAACGCTCGCTGATATCGACAATGGCGCCGCCGGGATCGCTAAGACTTGGGTGAGTTTTGCAGGTCAGGCGCCAGTGTTTGCGTGCTTCGGCGATTTCCGCCCCCACATCGCGCCCTTTGAGAAAAAGCCCTCGCGCGCCGGCGGCGAGGTAGGGCTTGGCATAGCCCAAGAGGCGCGTGAGCGGCGCGCACGCTCTGGCCGTGACCACCTCGACAGCGAGCGACAGGGTTTCGGCGCGAACATTATGCACCTCGACCGGCAGCGCGAGTTCGTCCGCGACGCGCGCCAAGAATTCGCACCGCTTTGTCCGGCTTTCGATCAAGTGAACGCGCGCGCCAGGGGTCTCCTTGAGCAATATGGCCAGGACGATTCCCGGCAAGCCGGCGCCGGCGCCGAGGTCCGCCCATATCCGCGCCCCAGGTGCGAACCACAACAGCTGAGCGCTGTCGATCACGTGGCGATTCCAAAACTGGCTCAGCGTCGAGGGCCCAACCAGGTTCATCGTCGCATTGGTTTCCGACACCATTGCCTCAAAGGCTTCCAGGGCGTCTCGATGGACCGGATTGGCGCCGACGCCCGCTACAAACGACCGCCCCGCGGCGGCGCCCTCATCCAACCCGGCGCTCGCGGCGCACATGGGCGAGAAGAGCGCTCACCGCGCCTGGCGTGACGCCTTCCACGCGCGCGGCCTGTCCGAGTGTGCGAGGCCGGACCTCGGAAAGTTTCTCCCTGGCAGCGTTCGAAAGGCCGCCCAGGGTGGCGTAATCCAGGTCGTCGGCCAGGGGTAGGGCCTCATCGCGACGGAACAGCGCGACGTCGGCGTCCTGGCGCTCGATATAGCCCAGATAGCCCGCTTCGATCTCAATCTGTTCTCGCGCGAAAGCCGGCCAGCCACCGATCTGCGGCCACACGCCCATGAGGTCGTCGAAGCTGATTCCTTTGTGGGCGAGGAGCTGCTTTAGATTTCTGCGCTGACCGTCGGCGGTCACCCGAAACCCACGACGCCGCGCCTCGCCGGCCGTCAGGGTAAGGGTTTCGGCCTGCAGCCGCATATCGTCGAGAACCGCCCGCTTGTCGCTGAAAGCCTTGGCCCGCCGACTGCCTACGCAGCCCAGCTCAACGCCCCTGGCCGTGAGCCGCTGATCGGCGTTGTCGGCCCGCAGACGCAAACGAAATTCAGCCCGACTAGTGAACATTCTATAGGGCTCGCTCACCCCGCGGGTGACCAAGTCGTCGATCATCACGCCGATGTAGGCCTCGTCGCGCCCAAAGGCCGCCGCTGAGGCATTGCCCGCGGCCCTGGCCGCATTGAGTCCGGCGACCAAGCCTTGAGCCGCCGCTTCCTCATAGCCGGTGGTGCCGTTTATCTGGCCCGCCAGAAAGAGCCCCGGCACGCGCTTCACCTGCAGATCCGGATCGAGGCCGCACGGATCGACGTAATCGTATTCGATCGCATAACCGTACCGCAGGACCCGCACGTCGCTCAGTCCGGGAATGGTTCGCAGAAAAAGATCCTGCGTCGCCGGCGAAACGGACGTCGAGATGCCGTTGGGATAGACGGTCATATCATCAAGGCCCTCGGGCTCCAGAAAGATCTGGTGCCCCTCCCGATCAGCAAATCGCACGACCTTGTCCTCGATGGAAGGACAGTAGCGCGGCCCTCGGCCGCTCAGCTTTCCGCCATAGACCGCCGATTCGCCAAGATGAGCCGCGATGATCGCGTGGGTTTCGGGCGTGGTCGCCGTCACGCCGCACTCGATCTGAGGACGGTCGATAGCCTCGGTGAGGAAAGAAAACGGCGTTGGTGGCTGGTCGCCCGCCTGCATGGCGAGGCCGCGCCAATCGATGCTGGCGCCGTCCAGGCGTGGCGGCGTACCGGTCTTTAGCCGGCCCATTGGCAAGCCAAGTCCGTAGAGACGGTCGGCAAGGCCGATCGCGGGCTCATCACCGGCCCGCCCAGCGGGGATCCGCTCGTCACCCCGATGAATGACGCCCCTGAGGAAGGTCCCCGTGGTCAACACGATGGCGCCGGCGAGGTAAACTTCGCCACACCGGCTCGTCACACCCACCGCGCGGCCCGCCTCCATCACCAGGTCTTCTACAGCAGCAGCCAGAAGCGTCAGGCCTGGCTGAATTTCCAGAGCCTCCCGGATCGCCTGTCGATAGAGCTTGCGATCGATTTGAGCTCGCGGCCCGCGGACGGCCGGACCGCGCGACCGATTCAGCAGGCGGAACTGGATTCCCGCAATATCGGCCATGCTGCCCATCAATCCATCGAGCGCGTCGACTTCACGAACGAGATGGCCCTTGCCCAGGCCGCCAATCGCCGGATTGCAGGACATTTCGCCGATTGTCTCGAGCTTGTGCGTCAGCAGAAGCGTCCTGGCGCCGTAGCGCGCGGCTGCGGCGGCAGCCTCGCATCCCGCGTGACCGCCTCCGATAATGATGACATCCCAAACGCCGGCCATGGCGTCCTTTTAGCACGCCGAAAGCGGTCCTCTACGTCCTTGTCCCATGTTTCACGTGAAACAAATCTCGACGGTCATTTCCCGATGCAAAAGCCGGCGAACACCTGACCGAGTATATCTTCCACGCCGATCTGGCCGGCGATTTTCGACAGCGCTCGCGCGGCGAGCCGGACATTTTCCGCCGCCAGCTCGGGTGACGCCCAGTCGGCGATCGCCCGGGCCAGATGTGTGCGCGCCTCACGCAAGTGCGTTTCGTGCCTTGCACGGGTCACGGCGGGAAAGTCCGCGCCCGAGAGATCGGCCGCCACACGTTGGGCGATCGTCGTTCGCAGGCGATCTCGGCCCGTTGACACCGCGGAGTGAGAGAGCGCCTCAAGACCCTCGGCCTTCGCCAGGGCGCGCGCCAGACTTGCGTCGCCGCCCGTTGGCAGGTCGCTCTTGCTGAGCACGCAGATGTCGCCGGCCCTGATAAGGGATGCCGCTTGCCGCCAGGGGCCGCCGCTGGCGCTTTGATCGACGACCCACAGGCGCAGGTCGGCTGCGGCCGCCCACGCTTGGGCTCGCCTCACGCCTTCGGCCTCGACAATGCCAGCATGATCGCGGATTCCCGCCGTGTCGGCCAGCAACGTCCGGTACGCGCCAAGGACCAAAGGAACCTCAATGACATCCCGAGTGGTGCCCGGAATGTCGGTCACAATCGCCGCGTCGCGACCGACCAACCCATTGAGTATACTGCTCTTTCCGGCATTGGGCGCGCCGACGATGGCTATAGTGTAGCCGTCGCGCACGCGCCGGCCGCGGGCCTGATCGGCGAGCGCCATGTCCAGCTGCGCCAGCAGGCTCAATATCGGCTCGGCGGCGCGCGCCGCGGCGTCCGATGGAACGTCCTCGTCGGGGAAATCCACGCAGGCCTCCAGGCCCGCGAGGGCGTCGATCAGGGCCCCGCGCCAGCGGCGGTACCGCTCGCCAAGAGCGCCGCGCAGCTGCCCCATAGCTTGGCGGGCCTGGGCCGCGCTCTCGGCATCAATCAGGTCGGCGACGGCCTCGGCCTGATCGAGGTCGAGTTTGCCGTTCTCGAAGGCGCGGCGGGTGAACTGGCCCGGTTCGGCCAACTGAACGCCGGCGGCAAGCAGGGCCTCGCTGACCTGCTCGACCACGGCCGCGCCGCCATGGAGGTGAAGCTCCGCGGAGTCCTCGCCGGTGTAGCTGGACGGCGCCGGGAACCATAACACCAGAGCGCGGTCCAGGATTTCGCCGTCCTGACCACGCAGCGTGCGCAGTGCGGCGAGCCTTGCGGGCGGCGGCCGCGCGTGAAGCGCCGCCAGCGCCTCGCGAGCGGCGGGTCCAGAAATCCGTATTATCGCGACCGCGGCGCGCCCCGGCGCCGTGGCCAGGGCGAAGACGGTCCGGCTCATTTTCCCCTTTTGCCGGAGGCGACGCCCGAGGCCGCCGCGCCCATCAGCTTGATGAATTGTTCGGAGGCCTGGCCGCCGAAACTCATCCAGGACTTCATCAGCTCATCGGGCGCCAGCATGGCCATGTTGGACTTCATCCGCTCGCCCATCTCCGCCACGAGACTGTCGTTGAGCGCGCTGACGTCGGGCAGGCCGAGAAAGGCTCGCGCCTCCTGCGGCGTACATTCGATTTCCATCTTGAGGTTCAACTCAACCGCTCCTTGCGTCAGCCAGCTCTTTCTTATGGCCCAGGCGATCGTCCCCAGGCTAGGCTGGCTATTCGTCCCCCAAGATGCCTACGGCTGGCCGATGGTTTCAACCTCCGAGATCGCAACCCCCAGCGGCGCACCGGCAATGCTGGCCATCGAGGCTGAGCGGGCCGGCGGCCCAGAGGTTCTGACCGCGGTCCACGTGCCCGTACCCGCGCCAGGGCCAGGCGAAGTGCTGATCTGGCACCATGCGATCGGGGTGAATTTCATCGATACCTATCATCGCTCCGGGCTCTATCCAGCGCCATTGCCGACCACGCTGGGTCAGGAGGCGTCCGGGGTAGTCAAGGCGGTCGGCCCCGGGGTTACACGCTTTGGCGTCGGCGATCGCGTCGCCTATGCGGGACGGATGGGCGCTTACGCGCAGGCCAACCTCGTGCCAGAGGACCGCATCGTCGACCTCCCCGATGGGGTGTCCTTCGAAGTCGCCGCGGCCGCCTTGCTCAAGGGCATGACCGCCGAATTCCTCGTCCGACGCTGCCGTCCGATAAAGGCCGGCGAAACCATCCTTGTCCATGCGGCGGCCGGCGGCGTCGGCGCCATCCTTGTACAGTGGGCCAAGACATTGGGCGCGACGGTGATCGCAACCGTGGGTTCGGCCCACAAGGCGGCGATGGTCCGATCACTTGGCTGCGATCTTGTGATTCTCTATCGCCAAGAGGACGTGGCCGCGCGGGTGAGAGAGATCACCCGCGGCGCGGGCGTGGCTGCGGCCTACGATGGCGTAGGCAAGGACACATTCGAAGGCACGCTCGCAAGTCTGGGCCGGCGGGGGACGTTCGTCAGTTTCGGCAACGCCTCGGGACCGGCGCCGGCCGTCGAGCCCTTACGGCTGTCGCGGGCGGGCTCGCTATTCTTCACCCGGCCGACCTTGTTCGATTACATCGCCACGCCGCAGGAACTTCGCCAAAGCGCCGGGGCTCTGTTTTCGGAGATCGCCGCCGGCAGGCTGCGTATCGAGATCGGCCAGAGATTTCCCCTGGCGGAAGCGCGCCGCGCTCACGAGGCTCTCGAAAGCCGCGCGACCTCAGGGGCCACGCTGCTGATCCCCTAACTTTCAACGGCCAGCCAGGGCGCCCAACACGAACTCGGCGCGCACGCCCACGTTCATTTTGGGCAGGATTGTCACGTCGTAACCTAACGACCGATGGATTTTCAGCAGGCGATGATATTCGGCCTTCCCGGCCTCAAAATCGTGGCGGCGTTCCGCGTCGCGCTCATAAATCTCAGGCCAGGGAGGGGCCAGAAACACACGGCGATGGTAGCAGCGCCGCCGGCCAAGAGCCCCGAGCGCCCGCTCCCCCGTCAGTTCCTCCCTTACGATGCGGCGGCCGGGCTCTTCGATGGTGGCGTGGCCCCGCCGGCCCAGCTCGGCCAACAACGTCGACTTGCCGCCACCGGAACATCCGGAAATGACCACGCACCGATCCGACTATGGCGACCGCCCTCGATCTCAACCTAAGTATTCATCGATTGGAAGAATTCGGCGTTGTTCTTGGTGTTCCTAAGCTTATCCAGTAAGAACTCGATGGCGTCCTGCGGCCCCATTGGGTTGAGGATTCGGTGCAGAACATAGGTCTTTTGCAGGTCGTCCTTGTTGGTGATCAGCTCGACCTTGCGGGTACCTGATTTGATCACATCGATGGCCGGATAGATGCGTTTGTCGGCGACCTTGCGGTCCAGGATGATTTCCGAATTGCCGGTGCCCTTGAACTCCTCGAAGATCACCTCGTCCATCCGGCTGCCGGTATCGATCAGGGCGGTGGCGATGATGGTCAGCGAGCCGCCTTCTTCGATGTTGCGCGCGGCGCCGAAAAACCGCTTGGGTTTCTGCAGAGCGTTGGCGTCGACGCCGCCGGTCAGCACCTTGCCGGATGATGGGACGGTGGTGTTGTAGGCGCGACCAAGACGCGTCACCGAATCGAGCAGGATGACCACGTCCCGCTTGTGTTCCACCAGGCGCTTGGCCTTTTCGATGACCATCTCGGCCACCTGGACGTGGCGGCTGGCCGGCTCATCGAAGGTTGAGGATATGACCTCGCCGCGTACGGTGCGCTGCATGTCAGTCACCTCTTCGGGGCGCTCATCGATCAACAGGACGATCAGGTAGCTTTCCGGATGATTGGCGGCGATCGACTTGGCGATGTTCTGAAGCATCACCGTCTTGCCGACCCTCGGCGGTGACACGATCAGGCAGCGCTGGCCCTTGCCAAGCGGAGTGACGATATCGATCACCCGGCCGGTGCGGTCCTTGATCGTCGGATCGTCGATTTCCATGTTCATTCGCTCTTCGGGATAGAGCGGGGTCAGATTGTCGAAATGGACCTTGTGGCGGACGTTATCGGGATTTTCGAAGTTGACCTGGTCGACCTTGACCAGGGCGAAATAACGCTCGCCCTCTCGCGGCCCCCGGATCCCGCCGTCGACCGTATCTCCCGTGCGTAAACCAAACCGGCGGATCTGAGAGGGACTGACGTAGATATCGTCCGGGCCGGGCAGATAGTTGGCTTCGGGACTACGCAGAAACCCAAAGCCATCCTGGACAACCTCCAGGGTGCCCGAACCGAAGATCTCGACCCCCTCCTCGGCGGCGGTCTTCAGGATCGCGAACATCATATCCTGTTTGCGCATGGCGTTGGCGTTCTCGACCTCAAACTGTTCGGCGAACGCCAGCAGATCGGCTGGGGATTTCTCCTTCAGTTCCTGAAGAGACAGGCGCGTGAGGCCAAGGGCGGCGATCGCCTTGCTGGCCTCGCTCGGCTCCGCCGGTTCGCGACCGTTTTCGCTCTCGAAGGCGAGGTCCTCGCCAAATTCAGCGGGTTCGATTTGAGTCAGATCAGACATGGAGGGGTGCTTTCGAAAAAGAAAAGTCCGGACGTCGGGCTGGGCCAGATGATGGCCGCTGGGGGGGATCAGCCGGTGTAAGCAGCGACAGCCAGAAAGTGGGGGCGGAGCGCGCTTCAGCCGCGTCGGGCGGCGCGATCCATGGAGGGGCGGGGGATGCGGGCTCCCTGCGTCGAAAGCCTAGCTTCCCTTTACCCGAAACACATGGCGTCCCCGAGGTCAAGGGGCGTGATGGCGCGTGCCTAGCCTCCCAGCCGGGTGGTCACCGCCAGAACCATGACGATCGCGACGATGAACGGCAGCTCGTTGGTCATGCGCCAAAAGCGCGCCGATCGCGGTCGCAGACCGCTCGCGAAGGCCTTTCGCGCGCGCGCTAGATAGTGATGCCAGCCCAGAAGGAAAACGCCGCCCGACAGCTTGATGATCACCCATGGGGTGAACAGAAATCGCTCCATCCGGCCCGCGCCATCGATCCACATCAAGGCGCCGGCCAGAACCACCACCGCGACCATCGCCGGGTTCATGATCACCTGCAGAAGCTTGCGCTCCATGGTCTTGAAGGTTTCGTCCATCTCCGAGCCCAGCGCCGCGCCGCTGTGATAGGCGAATAGCCTGGGCAGGTAGAGCAGGCCGGCCATCCAGGCGATGACGGCCAGAATGTGCAGGCCGCGCAGGAGATCGTAGATCATCGACACCGCGATTGGCTTCGCAGCGGGCATCTGGTCAGCTGGGCAGGACATGCCTCCCCATCCGGCGCCGTCCCAGAAGCGCGCGTTTCCATGGCGGTTTGCACCGCCTGGGCCAGCCCATCGATGAAGGGCGTGGCGATGCCCACGGTCGGCGCTCGCAGATAGGGCGCCGCTCCGGCGAGCCTGGCCAGTTCCGCATAGTCGCGGTCGAGTTCGACCAGGGTTTCTATGTGCTCGGAAACAAAGCTTACCGGATCGACCAGCACGCCCAGCCCCGCGTCGGCCGCCTCCCGGATGGCCTCTGGCGTCGACGGCCCCAGCCACTTCATCGGCCCTACCCGGCTTTGGTAGCAGACCCGCCAGTCCCATGCCGGGCCGAGCCGCCGTGCGATCGCCGCGCAGGTCGCCTCGACCTGCCACCGATAGGGATCGCCCGATGCGTCGACGTTCCTGGGCAGGCCGTGGGCCGAAAACAATAGTCTGACCGCGGGCCGGCCGGCCCGCTCCCAGGTTCGGGTGATGGCCTGGGCGTGCGCCTCGATCAGGCTCGCATTGTCGTACCAGCAGCAGATGGCGTGGCTCACGCCGCCGCCCTTATAGGCCGTCCGCCAGGCGCCCAGCGACGAAGCTGTCGTTGTCGTGGAATACTGTGGATAGAGCGGGGCCAGAACGATCTGATCTGGAGCGAACCGCGCGACCTCCGCCGCCGTCTGTTCGGTGGTTGGACGCCAATGGCGCATGGCGACAAACACCCTTGCCTCGACGCGCGGCGCGCGCCGGCGCAGGGCCGCTTCCAGGGCCGACGCCTGGTCGAGGCTCTGCGCCAACAGCGGCGAGCCGCCCCCCATCAGAGCGTAATTAGCTCTCGCCGATCTGGCCCTGGCGTGGGCGATGATCGCCGCCAGCGGTCGGCGGATCGGCGCGGGGGCGCTGATGATCGCCGGATCGGCGAACAGGTTTTCGAGAAACGGACGCACCGCGGCCGGCGCATCGGGCCCTCCGAGGTTGAACAGGACCACGGCGGCGCGGCTCCGATCGCCGCTCATCCGGTAACCACGCGGCTGACCACCTGCTGGATGTGGGCGACAGGCGTTTCCTTCAGCACGCCATGGCCGAGGTTAAAGATGTACGGCCCGTCCGACCATTGCTCCAGCAGCGCATCGACCCGCGCATCGAGCGCTTTGCCGCCGGCCAGCAGCAGCAGGGGATCCAAAGCGCCCTGGATGGCCACGGTCTTCTGCAGACGCCTGCCCAAAGTCGCCGGCGCCTGGACATCCAGGCCGATGCCCTGCACGCCGGCCCCCATGCCGTAGTTTTCGATGAGGGCGCCGGCTCCGCGCGGAAAGCCGATGATCGGCAGATCAATTCCCCTGGCGCGAAGACCGGCGACGATGCGGGCATGCGGCGCGGTGACCACACGCTCAAAGACATCCTCTGGAAGAAGTTCGGCCCACGATTCGAACAGTTGCAGCACCTGGGCCCCTGCGGCGGCCTGCATGGCCAGGTAGCCGACGGTGGCCTCGACGAGGATGTCGATCAGCCGATCGACCATCTCCGGTTCCGCGAAGACCATGGCGCGGGCGCGAGCGCGGTCTCCACCCTTGCCCTCGATCATGTAGGTGGCGACCGTCCACGGGCCGCCGGCGAATCCAATCAGGGCTCGTTCTGGCTCAAGCGCGGCGCGCACGCGTTCGAGGGTTTCGCCGATACTGGCCAGCCGGTACGTCGACGAAGCAATTTCCCCTTCTAGGGCATCGAGGTCCGGCAGTGGCCCCAGGCGCGGCCCTTCGCCTGCCTCGAACCAGACTTCCTGACCAAGCGCCCGAGGCAAGAGCAGGATGTCGGCGAAAACGATGGCGGCGTCGAAGGCGAACCGTCGCATGGGCTGCAAGGTCGCCTCAGCCGCCAGTTTAGGATCATGGCAGAAGGCGATGAAGTCCGTCGATTGGCTCTTCAGGCGATGATATTCCGGCAATGACCGTCCCGCCTGGCGCATGAACCAGATCGGCGGTCGCGCCAGCACCTCGCGATTGAGAGCGCGCAGTAGGCGGGGGGGCGAAGGCTGGGTCATGGCTCCTTAGACCGGTTAGCTGGCGCCGCCTCAAGTCCGCTTGGCGCGAGCCTTTCAAAGACCATACTTAATGAAAGATTAAGATCGTTTGGAAAGGGCAGGTGAGCGTGGGCGCCGCGGGGATAACCGCGAGGTTCGCCGTCTTGTGGCACGCCTGTCTACAGACAGCGCCAAAAGAACAGGCCTAGGGGCGGCGGACCGTGGAGAGCGTGGATAAGTCTAAGCCCGCATTGTTTAAGCTTGCGAAATTCTGGCTTCGCTCGGTGTATGGTGCGTCGCAAAAGGGCCGCCCTTGGCCCGGGATGTGGATTAGCCAGCGGAATTCGTCCCCGCCCGGAATTTCGTGGGACGGAAACCGATCGAAAACGATGGATGTCCCCAGCGAGGAACGGCTCACGCGTTGAGGGCTGAAAACCGCACAGGCCTGACGCCTCGGCGGACCGGTTCATTAAGAGATGATTAACCATGCTCTCACAGATATTTCGCAAGGCAGTGAGCTAAAGGAGCGATGACCACAGCGCAGCGGCTCGCCACCTACTTTCACGTCCATCTCGTATCGGATTCAACCGGCGAGACCCTCAACGCCATGGCCCGGGCCGTCTGCGCCGGGGCGGCGAACGTGCTTCCGATCGAGCACATCTATGCCCTTGTCCGCTCCCAGCGACAGCTCGAACGGGCTCTCGAGGAGATCATGGGCGCCCCGGGAATCGTCCTGCACACCATCATCGACGCCAAGCTGCGCGGGGCGCTCGAGGCAGGGTGTCAAAAGCTGGAAATCCCCTGCATGGCGCCCCTCGATCCCCTGGTTTCGGCCCTGTCGCGCTATCTGGGCGCGCCGCTGTCGACGCGAGTCGGCGCCCAATACGTCCTCGACACCGACTACTTCAACCGCATGGACGCACTCTCGTATGCGCTTGGCCACGACGACGGCCAGGGGGGGCAGGATCTGGCCCGGGCCGATGTCGTTCTGGTCGGGGTTTCGAGAACGTCGAAGACCCCGACCTGCATCTATCTGGCCCACAGGGGCGTGCGCGCCGCCAATGTGCCGCTGGTGCCGTCGGCGCGGCCGCCTGAGAGCCTGATCAATATCACCGGTGTGCCCGTGGTTGGCCTGACCGTTTCTCCGGATCGGCTGGTGCAGATCCGGCGCAATCGCCTGCGCAGTCTTAATGAAGACCGGGAAAGCAGTTACGTCGATACCGATCTGGTGCGGGCGGAGATCGTCGCCGCCCGTCGGCTGTTCGAGCGTCAGGGATGGCCGGTGATCGACGTGACGCGGCGCTCGGTAGAGGAGACGGCCGCAGCGGTGATCAATATCCTTTCGGGCGGGCGCGGTCAGGTCGAGGTGCTGGGGTGATCGCCATCACTCTGGCGTCCGCTAGCGCGGCGCGCGCCGCGATCCTGGCCGGCGCGGGGGTGATCTTCGAAACGGCGCTGGCCGATGTCGATGAGACGGCGATCAAGTCTGAACTTCTGGCCGCCGACGCCGGGCCACGACAAATCGCCGAGCGGCTCGCCGAGGCGAAGGCGATAGCGGTTTCGCAAAGGCAAGGGGGCCTGGTCATCGGCGCCGACCAGACCCTCGAGATCGACGGCGCGCTTTACGACAAGCCTGTCGACCTGGCCTGCGCGCGACAACAGCTGATCGGTCTGCGGGGGCGGATCCATGTCCTGCACGCAGCGGTCAGCCTGGCCCGCGATGGTCAAAGCCTGTGGCGCGACGTCGAGAGCGCCCGGATGACCATGCGCACGTTTTCCACGCCCTTTCTCGAGGGATACCTGGGCCGCCAGGGTGATCGGGTGCTCAGATCGGTCGGCGGTTACCAACTGGAGGGCGAAGGGGCCCAGCTTTTCGATCGCATCGAAGGCGATTATTTCGCCATTCTCGGCCTGCCGCTATTTGGCTTGCTGGGTGCGCTACGGCGCCACGGCGCGATCGCGACATGAGCCGCCCGATCAGTGGCGGGACGATGGTCGCCGCGGTTGTCGGCGATCCCGTAGCGCATTCCCTGAGCCCCATCATCCACAATAGCTGGGCCGCGACCGCCGGCATCGATGGGGTCTACGTCGCGCTCCGTGCTACGCCCGGCGGATTCTCTTCGCTAGTCCAGGCCATGCGGGGCGGCGTCATGCGCGGTTTCAACGTCACCGCCCCATTCAAGATGGAGGCCCTGGCCCTGGCTGACACCGCCAGCCCGCGCGCTCAGAGGATTGGTGCGGCAAACCTGCTTATCTTTCACCAGGACGGCAAGGTCAGCGCCGACAACACCGATGGGACGGGGTTGTTGGCGGCTTTCGCCGAACAAGCCCCTGGCTTCGAGCCCGGCGTTGGACTGGCTATTATCATCGGGGCCGGCGGCGCCGCCCGCGCGGCCGCCGACGCGCTGCTGGAAGCGGGAGCGCTGACCATCGGGATCGTCAACCGCACCCCTGAGAGAGCAGAAACCCTGGCGCGTTCGCTGGGAGTGCGAGCCGCCGTCATCGCCGCCGATGGCCTTGGCGCGGCCCTGTCAAAGGCGAACGTGGTCATCGATGCGAGCGGTGGTCAGGCCGGCGGCGTTCTCGCCGCACTTCTTGAGCGCGTCCCACCGTCGGCTGTGATCATGGACATGACCTACCGCCCCTTGCGAACGCCGCTGCTGACCGCCGCGGAGGCCCTGGGCCTGCGCACGGTGGACGGATTGGCCATGCTGATCGGCCAGGCGGCGCCCTGTTTCGAAGCCCTGTTCGGCGTATCGCCACCCGCCATCGACGTGAGGGCGCCTGCGATCGCCGCGCTGGAGCCTGCCCGATGATCGTCGTGGGGCTGACCGGCTCGATAGGCATGGGCAAATCGACGACCGCGGCGATGTTCGCCGAGGAGGGTATCCCGGTTTACGATGCGGACGCCGAGGTGCGGCGCCTGTACGCGCCGGGCGGGGCGGCGGTCGGACCGGTAGAGGCGGCGTTCCCGGGCGTGACCGATGACGGCGGCATCGATCGCGGCCGGCTCGGCGAGCGCGTGCTGGGAGATCCAGCAGCCCTGCGGCGCCTCGACGCCATCGTCTGGCCATTGATGGGCGATCGGCGGGCCGCTTTCTTCAAGACCGCGCGAAAAAACCGCGAGCCCATCGTCGTGCTGGATATCCCCCTTCTGCTCGAAACCGGCGGCCAGGCGGGCGTCGACGCGGTTGTCGTGGTTTCGGCGCCCGCCGCGATCCAGCGCGAGCGGGTGATGGGTCGTCCCTTGATGACGCCGGCCAAGCTGGACGCCATTCTGCAGGCGCAGCTGGCCGATGACAGCAAGCGGGCGCTGGCGGATTTCGTCGTCGACACTGGCCAGGGCATGGACCACGCCAGAGCGCAGGTGCGCGACATTCTGACCGTCTTGCGCGTCCGCGCCGAAGCGGCTCATTGATAGCGGATGCCCCGCGAGATCGTCCTCGACACTGAAACTACCGGCCTCGATCCGCGGCGCGGTCACCGGGTGATCGAGATCGCCTGCGTCGAGCTGGACGACCTGATGCCGACCGGCAGGCACTTTCATTGCTACATAGATCCAGAACGTGACATCGATCCCGACGCCGAGCGTGTGCACGGAATCTCCAGCGCCTTTCTATCCGGCAAGCCGCGCTTCGCCGATACCGCGGTTGCGGCGGCTTTGATCGAATTCATAGGCGAGGCGGCGCTGGTCGCTCACAATGCCAGTTTCGATCGCGGTTTCGTCAACAGTGAGCTGGACCGCGCCGGTCACCCGATCTTTCCCGAACACCGCTGGGTCGACACCCTGGCCCTCGCCCAGAAACGGTTTCCCGGCGCCTACAATTCGCTCGATGCGCTGTGCAAACGGTTCAAGGTGTCCCTGGCCGAACGCGAGAAGCACGGGGCCTTGATCGACGCGCGGCTCCTGGCCTGCGTCTACCTGGAGTTGCAGGGGGGCCGCGAACGGGCCCTGGACCTGACCGCGGCTATAAAGACCGGCATTGCCCAGGCGATCGCCCAAAGCGCCTACGGCCACCGTCCAAGACCCTTGGCCCCGCGCCTGACCGCCGCCGAACGGACCGCCCACGATGCTTTTGTCGCCGGAGAGCTGAAGGCTAGCGCGCTGTGGCTGAGGCTCGACACCTAGGGCGAGCCCGCCCTCAGCGCAGGTCGGGTCGTTTCAGGCGTTGCCCGCGGCAGGGGCCTCGGCCTGAGCCTTGCGGGCGGCATAGACGCTGGCAAAATCGATGGGCTCGAGCATGAACGGCGGAAAGCCGCCTTCGGCGGTCAGGTCGGCGATCAGCCGCCGCGCGAACGGAAAAAGATAGCGCGGGCATTCGATCATCAGAACCTGTTCGAGCTCGGTTTCGCCCACGCCTGTGATCTGAAACAGCCCGGCGTAAATCAGCTCAAGATGAAATATGGTGTCGTTCTCGCGCGATGCGCGCGCGGTCAGTTTGAGGTCGACCTCATAGAGGCTGTCCTCCCGCCCCCGGGCATTCAGCTCGACCCCAAGATCGATCGCCGGCTGGGCCGCGGCGGCGCGTAGCGAATCGGGGGCGTGAGGATTTTCGAATGACAGGTCGCGGATGTATTGGGCCAGAATGCGGATACCGCTCTGGGCGCTCTCGGCGGCGACGGTGACGCCAAGCGCGCCGGCCGAGGTGTCGGTCATGGAGCAACGGTCCGTAAACTGGCGAAAGCGGCAAGAACCAAGGAAGTCGGCTCGCTAACATGGGGCCTTTGACGGCGCAACTCGAGGGAGGCTGACGCCGGGCCTCCGCGCGCCTATATTAGGCCCATTCGGTTGTCAAAAGCCCCTTGGTGCCCCCTTGCAGGTTCTTGAACTCATCATCTTGGCGGCCCTCGCGGCGGTTGTGCTCTTCCAGCTTTACGCCGTGCTGGGGCGCCGGGTCGGACGGGGTCCCGAAAGCCTGCCGGCCGCCCAGACCGCGTTGCCGGCCGCCAGCGAGCCCGCGCGCCCCGCCGCGGCCAGCGACGACGGGGCCGCACTCAGCGGTCTTGCCGCCATGCGGGCCCGGGATCCGGCATTCGAGACCGGAAACTTTCTGCAGGGCGCCCGGCAGGCTTACCAGATGATCGTCAAGGCATTCGCGGCAGGCGACCGGGAGGCGCTTAGGCCCCTACTATCGGCGCAGGTCATGCAGGGATTCGATGCGGCGATCGCTCAGCGGGAAGCCGAGGGGCGGACCGAGAGTGTGGATTTCCTGCAGACCCCGCGCGCCGATTTCGAGGGCGTCAACCTTGCGGGCGACCTGGCCAAGGCGTCGGTTCGATTCCTGGCCGAATTTCGCAACCGCTCTAAGGGACCTGAGGGTGAGGCGGTCGATGACCGGCGTACGGCCGAGGTCTGGACGTTCCAACGCAATCTCAAGAGCCGCGATCCCAACTGGACCCTGATCCACGTCGACGCCGCGGAAGCGTAATGCCGCATCACGTTGCGCGGATCTCCGCCGCACTGTTCGCTGGCCTCTGCCTGGCGGCTTGCGGGACCAGCCATCCGTTCTACGCGCCTGAAACCAACCGCGGAGCGCCGCCGGTCCCGCGTCGGCTGACGGCCCCGCAGCCTTCAATCGGAGAGCGGGCGACGGTTGCGTTCGCCCAGCTGGAAGGCTGGGGCCAGGACGACCACGTCGCCGCCCTTCGCGCCTTCCTGAACGCCTGCGCGGCGGCGAGAAACGCCGATCTCGCGGTCGCATGCGGGCGCGCCGAGGCTTTGGGCGTGGCCGATGAATCAAGGGCGCGCCGATTCTTCGAGACAAACTTTCGTGCGGTCCGCGTGGCCGAGCCGGGACTGCTCACCGCCTATTTCACCCCCATCTACGACGCCAGGACCAAGCCGGACACAGTGTTCCGCGCGCCGGTGCGGCCCATGCCGGCCGACCTTTCGTCGCGGGATTGGGCTGGCCAGAGCGGCGCGGCCTACCCTGATCGCGCCGCCATCGAAGAGCGCCCAGCGCCGGACGCGCTTGCCTGGATGCGCCCGGAAGATCTGTTCTTCATGCAGATCCAGGGATCGGGGGTGCTGGTTTTCGAGGACGGTGCGCGAGCCAAGGCGGTGTTCGCCGGCACCAACGGAGCCCCCTTCGTGGCTGTCGCCCGACCGATGATCCGTCAGGGCCTCATCGCTCCGGAGCGGGCGTCGGGCGACGGCATTCGCCACTGGCTTGCCGACAGCCGTGGTGAGGCGGCCGACGCGGTCATGCGCCTCGATCCCCGCTATGTGTTTTTCCGCCTCGCGCCGGACGATGGCCAAGATCCCGCCGGGGCCGGCGGCGCCCCGCTGGTTCCCGGCCGATCGGCAGCCGTCGATTTGAGCCAGTATTCCCTGGGCGAGCCGTTGTGGATCGACGCTGTCGCGCCGACTCTTTCCGGCGCGTTTCCCACCTACCGGCGATTGGTGGTGGCCATGGATGCCGGCGGGGCGATCAGAGGCGCCGCCAGAGCCGACCTCTACCTTGGCCGGGGCGCGAGCGCCGGCTCTCAGGCGGGACGCGTTCGCCATACGCTTCACCTCTGGCGCCTGGTTCCGGTCGCCCCGGCTGGTTGGTAGGCTTTTAGATGATCGACGCCAAAGGACTGCACCTTTGGGGGGTGGTGGCGGCGACCGTCCGGCCCCTTCCCGGGCGAACCGTTCCCCGCCAGGCAGATCCGAAAGTTCCGATCCAGGCTCGACAGGGTCCCGCGCGATCGCCCCCGCGCCCTGGCGGATCTCCGCCGGCGCTCGCGTGGGCAATGGAGCGGCCAAAACCTATCGAGCCGGGACGTCGGCGGCGTCTGGCTCGCGGAAGCGACGGCGTGGCCGACGCCACCTTGGATCTGCATGGGCTCGACCAGGATCGCGCCAGAGCCGCTCTCACCGCCTTCGTCGCGCACAGTGTCGCCGACGGGCGCCGCGCCATCCTGGTGATCACCGGCAAGGGCGCGCTCGGCGATGGAATCCTGCGGCGGCGGACGCCCGAATGGCTTGCCGAGCCGCCTCTGCGCGAGCTTGTCGCCGGCCTATCGGAAGCCCACCGAAGGCACGGCGGCGCCGGCGCACTCTATGTGGCGCTCAAGCGACGCCGGGCGGTTAGTTAAGGCGCTGACCCTCGCGCGCCCTTCTCGTCGATGCCCGAGCGACCCTCTCGCTCTTCCAGGACGCCGGCGACGTCATCCAGGCTGACGCCGGCGCCGGCGAGGACGGCAAGCCAATGGTAGATCAGGTCAGCGCTCTCGCGGGCCAGCGCCGCATTGTCCCGCTGCACAGCGGCCAGCGCCGCCTCGAGGGCTTCTTCGGCGAGCTTCTTGGCCGCCAAGGCGCGATCGGCGATCAGGCGCGCCGACCATGAGGTCTCTTGATCGGCGCCCCGACGGCCTTCGATGACCTGCGCCAGGCGTTCGACGACGTCACTGAACCGGCTCACCGACTTGCCTCCCCCTGTTCAATCATACGGACGGCGATGCCCGCCATGGCCATCGCCTGTTTCGCCTGGCCGATGGAAAGCTCGCCGAAGTGAAACACCGAGGCGGCCAGGACCGCGTCGGCGCCGCCACTCTTCACCGCCTCGATCATGTGCCCGGCCCCGCCCGCGCCGCCGCTGGCGATCACCGGCACGCCGACCGCCGAGGTGACCGCCTTCAGAAGCGCGATATCGTAGCCGCTTTTCGCCCCATCCTGGTCCATGGAGGTCAGCAGAATCTCTCCCGCGCCGCGCTCCACCTGCTCCGCGGCATAGTCAATGACATCAAGACCCGTCGCGGTGCGTCCGCCGTAGGTGAACACCTGCCAGCCGTCGTTGCGCCGCAGGGCCGTTCGCCGTGAGGGGCGGTGTTTGGCGTCGATGGCCACGACCACGGCCTGCGATCCGAAGGCGTCGGCGCAGGCGCTGACCAGATCGGGATTTTCCACGGCCGCGGTGTTGATCGAGACTTTGTCGGCCCC